>JAHJTB010000503.1 GCA_018830135.1 Pseudomonadota bacterium
CCTTTCTGTGGCGGTTGCTAAGGGGCCTCCAAACACACTGGTCGAGGTTGTCGGTTTGGACCGGGGGATTTTCAATACACGGACCCGGGTCATTCCGGAAAATGCCATTCCCGGACGGCCCGGCCGCTCCAACCCGATCTGTTGTTTGGTCTTTCATAGCATGTTCAGATATCCAAGCCCAAGGGAAATAATGGAATTCCCCAAACGGAACCACGAGGCGGCCGGCCGAAGCCGGGCCATTCCGCAAGCCCGGAGCGCCGGTCGGCCCGGTCGAGCGGCCTAACGGCCTCCGGCTTTCAGGTCGGCCAGGATTTTTTCCGCGCAGATCATGGCCGAATTGGCCGCCGCGTTCATGCCCACGCCCCGGCCGGTGTAGCAGTCGCCGGCGAAATACAGACCCGGCATTTCCTCCAAAAAGACCTTGGGCCGGTACCGGCCGGTCAGACCGGGCGATCGGCCCAGGCCGTCGATCCCCACGGCCCAGCCCGGATGATTCCAGACCACCTTGTCGCCGATGCCGGGAAACATCTGCTCGAGCGTCTTCCAGAACACGGCCAGGGTATTTTCCCGCCAGGCCTCGTTTTCGGCCTGGTCCGGCGTGCAGGGCGTGCCGATGAAGGCGATCATATGGCCCGGAGGCGCCAGGGAGGCGTCGAAGTTGGTCTGCCCGAAAATCTGAAGCGGCAGCCCCACCTCGGGCACCCGCCAGGCCGACAGGTAGACCGGCCCGGTGAAGATCGGCCCGGTGAGTCCCGTGGTGTATCCGATGGAAGCGCTCGTCTCTCGCACCAGCCCTTTCATCCGTTCGCGCCAGGCCCGGGGCAGCGGAGAGTCCTCTTCCATGGGCAGCATTTTGACCAGGTTCCAGATGGGCAAGGCCATGACCACGGCCGGGGCGCTGATTTCCTCCCCGTCCAAAATCACCCGAAAGCCGCCAGCTCCGGTAGGTTCCACCCGCCGAACCGGCGTGGAGTACCGGATTTCGGCCCCCTTGTCCAGGGCCGCCTGGGCCTGGGCCCCGGTCATGACCCCGATGCCGCCCACGGGCATGCGGACCTTGCCCGCGTCGCCTCCGGCCCGGGACTGCCGCAACGCCTCGCGGTATATGGCCGCAAACTCCCCGGCGCTGATGTTTTCCGCCTCGGACAACGTGGTCTGGACCATGCCGATCATCTTCAGAAACTCGGTCACCTTGTCCGAACGAACGGCCCCGGCCAGGAAATCGGACAGGGACACGGTGTCCAGTTCATCGATCTCGGCGTCGGGCATGTCCTTCAAACGGGCCAGAAATCCATTCAGTTCCCCGCTCTCCTCCTCGGACAGCCCCAGAAACTCCTCCTGGCTCATCCAGGCGCCATCCTTGAAAATCCTGATCCCCTCCATGGGCCGGGTCCATTCGATCGTCCGGCCCACGCGTTCGAGGAGCCTGGCGCAGGCGGACTCCGTGCCCAGGTCCACGCAGTGCGTGCCGCTGTCCAGCCGCCACCCGCCGGGCAGATCGTAAGTCCGGGCCCGGCCGCCCGGCGTGCGGCCCTTTTCCAAAACCAGGGTCCGGACCCCCGCGGATTGAAGCAGTCCGGCCACCCCCAGGCCGGCAATGCCGGCCCCGACAACGACCACGTCGTATTCACTCATGTTCAGCCTCCGCTGGTATGGTGTCATGTGATTTTGTTGAGTGTTGACAGGGTGTTCAATGCACCAGCCGGGCAGGTTGGCCTGGACGGACGCTGCCCGGAATGCATTCCGCTTTATCGCCTCGATCCATGATAGAGAAACAGCTACCCGTCACTGCGAGTACCCGGACTTCGGGAAGCCCGAAGGTTATTGTGGTTAGAAACAACCCTCGCTAATAGGCCAGGTCTTGGTCGCACCGGATTCCCCGCGTCCCCAGGCGCCTGCCCGGGAACGCCTATCGGCCTTGAAGCTCTGCTTCAACATCTTTTCCCGCAGGCCGCGGCCCTAGCCGGAAACAAGGCCGTGACGGCAAATAAGGGAATCTGGAGCTTCCAGGATGCGGTTCCCAGGCCTCCAGCTTGGGAACCAGGAATAATAATGCAATGGGGCATCAGCCCCCGGCCTGCTCGGCCCGGATTCGCTCGTACAGTTCGAGCTTTTTCACCTTGCCTATCGGACTCAAAGGCAGCTCGTCCACAAAGACAAAGTCCGCCGGCATCTTGAACCGGGCCAGTTTGTCCGAAAGAAATTCGCGCATCCCCTCGGCCGTGGGATTCGTGCCCGGCTTGCGCCAGATATAGGCCCGGCCCACCTCGCCCATGACCTCGTCCGGACGCCCCACCACGGCCACGATGAACACGTCCGGGTGCTTGGCGATCACCTCCTCCACCTCCGGCGGATAGACGTTCTCCCCGCCCCGGATGTACATCTCCTTCTTCCGGCCGGAGATGATCAGGTACCCGTCCTCGTCCAGCCGGCCCATGTCCCCGGTGTGGAAATAGCCCCTGGCGTCGAAGACCTTGGCGTCCTCGTCCGGCCGGTTCCAGTAGCCCTTCATCACGCAGTCGCCCTTGACCGAGATCTCGCCGACCTCGCCCGCGGGCAGCGGGTTCGCGTTCCCGTCCATGATGGCCAGGTCCACGTTGGAGATGGGACGGCCCACGGTATAGAGCAGCTTTTCCACCGGATCGTCCGGCTGGGTGTAGGTGATGGCCCCGCTGACCTCGGTCAGGCCGTACGCGTTCTGGGGCATGACCCCGATCTTGTCCTGAATTTGGGAAATCATCTCGCTGGGACAGGGCTGGCTGGAAACCACGGCCACCTGGATGGAACTCAGGTCGTACTTGCTGACATTGGGATTGAGCAGTTCCAAGGCATACTGGGCCGGGACCTGGCCGAAGACGGTCACCTTTTCCCGCTCGATCAACTGAAGCGTCTCCTCGGGATCGAAGGTGTCCACCATGACGATCCGGGTCCCGGCGATGAGGCCGGCGGCCACGCCCATGATGGCCCCGCCCACGTGGTTGAGCGGGACGTTGAGCAGCAGGGTGTGCTGCATGTCCTGGGGCAGGCCTGATGAATCGGTTTCGGCTTCGGTGTACGAGACCACGTTTTTATGGGTCAGCATGGCCGCCTTGGGCACCCCGGTCGTGCCCGAGGTGTAGAGGAAGATCAAGACGTCGTCCGGCCGGACTTCGGCCTTGGCCCGGTCCAGGGCCGGACCGGGGGAGCCCAGGAACCGGGACCAGGGAATCATCCCCTCTTCGATACGGTCCTCGTCCAGTTGGACCACGTGCTTGAGATGCGGCAGTTCGCCCTTCACTTGGGCCAGGTTGGCCATGAAGTCCATGCCCTGGAACCCGGAAGCCATGACCAGGGCGGAAATCTCGGAGTTGCCGGCAATGAAGCGCAACTCCTGGGGCTGGAAGCGCCAGGACATGGGCACGGCCACCATCCCGATCTTGGCCGCCCCCATGTAGGTGAACAGAAACTCGGGCCAGTTGGGGATGTAGATGCCGAGCCGGTCGCCGCGCTCGAGCCCCAGTTCGAGCAGGCCCGCGGCCACCCGGTCGGCCTGGTCGTTGTACTGCCTGAAGGTGAAACGACGGTCCTTGAAGATCAGGGCTTCGGCATCGGGTCGCTCGTCCAGATGCTGCTTGAAATAGTTTTCCAGAATCATCTCGCTATCCTCCCATGGTTAGAGGTCCCCGGAAAACGCCCGCCAGCTTTTCGAATAGGACTATTATAGGATAAATTGACTCGCAAGTCAATTAATAGACGACGGGCAACGGCAGGGGGGAAAAAATAAACGAGGGCCGGTCCAGGTCGGAAGGCGGTGGCATGCGCGGGCGATAGGACACGATGCCTGGGCGGTGTTTGGGTTTGGCAGGGGCCTCGGTTTGGGTTATACTCGCCGGTCATGATGGAGCAACACATGAAATTCGCGGGATTGGACATCGGTTCCCTGAGCACGGAAACCGTGATTATCGACGAGAACGGCCGGATGGTGACCTGGGACGTGTCGGCCACGGGGGCCAACAGCCGCATCGCCGCGGAACAGTCCTTCCACCGGACCCTGGATAAGGCCGGACTGAGCCCGGCGGACCTGAAATACACCGTGGCTTCGGGATACGGCCGGATCAGCGTGCCGTTCGCCGACAAGGCGGTCACGGAAATCACCTGTCATGGACGGGGGGCCCATCATCTGTTTCCAGCCACTCGGACCATCATCGACATCGGCGGCCAGGACAGCAAGGTGGTCCGGATCGACGGCCAGGGCCGGGTGGTGGATTTCGCCATGAACGACAAGTGCGCGGCCGGCACGGGCCGCTTTCTGGAAGTCATGGCCCGGGCCCTGGAAATCGACCTGGAGGACATGGGGCCGCTGTCCCTGGAGTCCCGGGAGCTGATTCCGGTCAGCAGCATGTGCACGGTCTTTGCCGAGTCCGAGGTCATTTCCCTGGTCGCCCAGGCCAGGCCCAAGGAAGACATCATCAACGGCATTCACACGGCCATCTGCAACCGCATCGCCTCGATGCTGGACCGGGTCGGTCTGGAACAGGAAGTGACCATGACCGGCGGGGTGGCCAAAAACGTGGGTATCGTCCACAAGATCGAGCAGAAACTGTCCGGGCGGGTCAACGTGCCCGAGGAGCCCCAGATCGTGGGGGCCCTGGGCGCGGCCCTGATCGCCCGCCAGCACGGGCTGGCCTGAGCGAACCTTACTCCGTCCCCTCTCCGAAGACTTCTGCCATCAGGGCCGGACGGCTCTTGTCAAAGGCCGGCCAGTCGAAAAAGAACTCCATGTTCCCGGCCATGTCTTCGACCCGTTCCGCGTACCCCAGCCGGCGATGGGCTTCCTGAAGTTCGTGAGCCAGGGGGTTGATCATCAGGTCCCCCCGCCACTCGTAGGCCTCGGCCCGGTCCCGTCGATACAGATGCCCGCCCTCCATGGCCAGGGCCATGTCCTGGAGGGACCGGCCTTCCCCGGCCCGCCGGATGGCGTCCAGTTCGGCCTGGCGCTGGGGATCGACAAAGAAAAACGAGGGCGTGTATATGGCCGCGTTGTGGAAATGATCGGCGCTGGCCAGATAGGCGTCCAGCTTGAGCCGGTTGGCCACCGCGTAGAAGACCTCCATGACCTCGTGCAGAATGCCCAGCCCGGGATGGTCCTGGCCCGGCAGGCGCGGCCGGTCCGGGGAAAACTCGGCCAGGGGATTCTGCAGGGTCAGCCAGTCTATAAAGGCCACGTCGTAGGCCCGTTCGCGGCAGGCGCTCTTGAGCAGATACGCCTCGTCCGGCACGGTCCAGGGCATTCGCCTGAAGCGGCCCTCGGAAACCAGGTGGTTTTCGCCCTTGGCCCGGCCGTGAATACGCAACAACTGCCGCCAGGCGTCTCCGGATATCGAGACCCGGAAATCCGTAAACCCCCGGGCCTCGATCAGGCGGAAGACGCCCAGTTCCTCCAGGGCGTAGCGCACGCCCTCGGCGCTGTAATACCCGAAGAGTCTGGCCGGCCAGTCCTCGGTCCGAAAGTCCCGCGGGTCGAAATGCAACGGGGTCTCTTCGTCACCCATCAGCCGGCTGACGTCCAGTTCGCGGGCCAGTTCGCGGATGGTTTTCAGTCCGGGCTCTTTTTTCCTCAGATTCAGCAACCAGCGGAACGGATGACGCATGACCACTCCAAGCCGCGATGCCCCTCGGACGGGAGGCGAGTTTCATGGCCAGGGGGACGACCGGCCTCAGCCCACCTTGGGCCAGGTGTCGTTCCAGGGCCGGGCCTTTTCAAAGGCCCGGGCCGCCTGCAGAACCAGGTCGTCCCGCTGGCGCGGACCCACGATCTGTAGGCCCACCGGCATGCCGCTGTCGGAAAGTCCGGCCCGCACCGATGCCGCCGGGTGGCCGGAGAGGTTGAAGGGATAGGTGAAGGCCACGGCCCACAGGAGCGGGATGGGTTTCCCGTCGATCTCGGACGGCGGCGGCCCCTTGGCTCCGAAGGCCTCGCTGGGCAGGGTCGGGGTGAGGAACAGGTCGTATTCATCGAACAGGTCCCAGAGGACGCGGTTGAGTTCGGTGCGCATCTTCTGGGAGTCCATCAGGTCCGCCATATTCATGGTCCGGGCCATTTCCAGGGCTCCGACCAGGGTCCGGCCCATGTCCGGTTTGTTTTTCTCCAGGGTTTCCTCGGGCTTGTCGTAGAAGTCCACGCCCGAGAGTCTGGACCAGGCCTCGCCGGGATCGGGAAAGGTCCCCTTCCAGCGTTCGACGGTGTGGCCCATGTCCTCGAAGGCCTTGACCGCTGCTTCGACCCGGGCCAGGACGTCCTTCTGGACCGGCGCGTAGCCCAGGTCCGGGCTGTAGGCGATGCGGAGGTTTCGAGGCAGCCTGTCCAGCACCTCGAGGTAGGAGCGGCCGGGATGCGGCAGGGAGAATGGGTCGCAGGGATGGTACCCGGCGGTGCAGTCCAGAAACAGGGCCGCGTCTTCCACGGTCCGGGTCAGGGGGCCCATGACGGCGATATGAAACATGGGCAGCAGGCCGGCGGGCCCCATGGGGATGCGGCCCTGGGAGGTTTTGAGGCCGAAACAGCCTGAATACGAGGCCGGGATGCGCACGGAGCCTCCGCCGTCCGAGCCGGTGGCCACGAAGACCAGGCCCCCGGCCACGGCCGCGGCCGAACCGCCGCTCGAGCCGCCGGGCGTGCGCTCCGGGTTCCAGGGATTGCGGGTCACGCCGAAGAGGCGGTTCTTGGTGAATCCGGTAAAGCCGAACTCCGGGGTGTTGGTCTTGCCGACCACAATGGCCCCGGCCGCCTTGAGGCGTTCGACCTGGACCGAATCCCTCTGGGCCACGTTGTCCTTGTGGGGCACGGACCCGTAAGTGGTGACCATGCCCTGGACGTCTTCCAGGTCCTTGACCCCGATGGGCAGGCCGGCCAGGGGGCCGACGGTCCGGCCCGCGGCCAGGTCGTCGGCCAGGGCCCGGGCCTCGTCAAGGGCCGCTTTCGCCCGCAGGGCCACGAAGGCGTTGATGACCGGGTTGCGGTCCTCGATGGCTTTGAGGGTCTGTTCCATGACCTCGACCGGCGAAACCGCCCGGGAGCGAATCAGGCGGACCAGTTCGGCCGCGGATTTGGCTTGGGTCATCCGATGTCCTCCTTTGTCCGATCAGGCCGGGGCTTCCAGATAGGCCCGGGCCGTTCTGACCAGTATCTCCGCCCCGATGATCAGGGCGGTTTCGTCGAAATCAAAACGCGAATTGTGATGGGGACCGTCGAGCCCCTTTTCCGGGTTGTACCCGCCGACGAAGAAAAAACAGCCGGGCGCCTTCTTGAGATACAGGGCCATGTCTTCCGCCCCCATGACCGGCGGCATCGTGAAGACCAGGTCCTGGCCCACGACCCGGACCGCCTCGGCCCGGACCAGGTCGGCCATGGCCGGATCGTTGACCACGGGCGGACAGCCGGGGATGTACAACAGTTCGTGTTCGGCCCGCATGGCCCGGGTCACGCCGCCGATGATGCGCTCCATGCGCTCGGGCATGGACTGCTGAACCAGGTCGTCCAGGGTCCGGACCGTGCCTTCCATTTCCACGGTCTGGGCCACGATGTTGAAGGCCTCCCCGCCCTGAATCTTCCCCACGTGGACCACCAGGGGCGAAGTCGGGGATATTTCCTTGCTGATCAATGTCTGCAGGGCGGTCACGACCTGGGCCGCGGCCACAATGGCGTCAACCCCCTCGTTGGGATTGGCCCCGTGAGACCCCCGGCCCTTGATCTTGATCCCGAACCAGTCGGCTCCGGCCATCAGGGGACCGGCGGTCACACCGACCATGCCCGTGGGAATGGGATTGATGATGTGCAGGCCGAAGGCGGCGTCCACCTTGGGGTCCTCCATGACTCCCTCCTCGATCATGGGGGCGGCCCCGGCGAACGTCTCTTCCGCCGGCTGAAAGACGAACTTGACGTTGCCGGGAAGGTCCAGACCGCACAGAATCCGGGCCACGCCCATCAGAATGGCCGTGTGCCCGTCGTGGCCGCAGGCGTGCATGACCCCGGGGTTTTGCGAACAGTACGGGGCCTCTCCGGTTTCCTGGATAGGCAGGGCGTCCATGTCCGCGCGCAACATCACCGTGCGGCCCGGCCTTTTGCCCCGCAGCAGGCCCACCACCCCGGTCCGGCCCACGCCGGTTCGGACCTCGAGGCCCAAATCCTTCAGATGCCCGGCCACGATCCCGGCCGTGCGCGTCTCCTGGTGCCCCAGTTCCGGATGCGCGTGAAAGTCCCGGCGCCAGGCCACGAGCTGGTCCTTGAGGTTTTGGACCGCTTGTTTTACGTCGTCAGACACCATGGTCTCCTTTCCGATAATCGATCATGTCGGGGTTTCGAAACAGCATAGCCGAAAACCGCGGCCCTGGCAATCCAAAGGCCCGGCCTCTCAGGCGCCCCCTCGCCCGCCCGGTACGATCTTCAGGGCCTCCTCCTTGAGTCTGACCTTCCGGACCTTGCCGGAACTGGTCATGGGGAAGTCCTGGACAAAGATCACATGGCGCGGGATTTTGAAGGTGGCGATCCGGCCCTTGCAAAAGGCGAAGACCTCCTCCGGGGTCAACTCGCGGTCCGGGGCCAAACGGATGAAGGCCGCGCCCACCTCGGACAGGCGTTCGTCAGGATACCCGACCACGGCGACCTGGTGCACGGCCGGATGGGTCATCAGAAAGGCCTCGACCTCCATGGGGTCCACGTTCTCGCCGCCCGTCTTGATCATTTCCTTGATCCGCCCGATGAAACGCAGGTGGCCGTCCTCGCGCATCAGGCCCAGGTCGCCGCTGTGGAGCCAACCCTCCGGATCGATGGTCTTTTCGGTCTCCTCGGGCTTGCGGTAATACCCCTGCATGACCCCGAACCCTCGGATCAGGATTTCGCCGGGCCGGCCGGCCGGCTGGTCCTGGCCGGTTACGGGATCGGCAATCCGGAATTCATACCCCGGCGCCGGGTATCCCGAGGCGTCGCAACGCTGTTCGACCGTGGAATTGAGAAAGCTCAGGCCGGCCCCCACGCCGATCTCGCTCATGCCGTACCCGGAGACCAGGCCGGCGCAGAGGACCCGTTCCGCCTTGCGGGCCACGGCCGCGGCGCTGGTCGTACCCGTGGCGAACACCCCGCTGCGCAGGCTGCCCATGTCCCGGCCCTCCTTTTCCTGGGCCTCGACCAGGTCCTTGAAATGGGTTTCGAACCCATTGATCAGGGTCGCCCGTTCCGCTTCGATCAGCCGGACGCATTCAACCGGATCGAATCGTTCGGTCAGGACCTGCCTGGCGCCCGAGATCAGGGACAGCATCGGACCTTCATACAGGCCGAAGGCATGGAAAAGGGGCAGGTACATCAGGATCACGTCCTCCGGGGTCACGGCCATCCGGTTGGCCCGGTCGGTGATGTTCCGGATCAGGTTGTGGCAGTGCATGACGCCCTTGGGAAAACCGGTCGTGCCCGAGGTGTACATGATCATCACGGTCGCGTCCGGGTCCACCGCCGCCGCCCGTCGATCCAGGTCCTCGTCATCGATCGCTTCGCCCCGTTGGAGCAGTTCGCTCCAGGAGAAGGCGCCCCGAGCATTGCTCTCGCCCATCAACACGACCCGCTCGAGGTCCGGAAAGCCGGCCTCTTTCCACTCCCCGGCCGGCCCCGATTCCATGGCCGGCAGCATCTCCCGGACCATGGCCAGATAGTCGATGGGACCGGAGCGGTCCACGGCGACCAGGGTTCCGCTGTTGGACTGCCCCAGCAGGTAGGCCGTGTCCTCGGTGCGAAACATGGTGTTCACCGGCACGATCACGGCCCCGATCTTGGCCAGTCCGAAAAACAGGTCGATATACTCGGCCCGGTTGGGCACCCAGAGGCTGACCTTTTCCCCCGGCCGGACTCCCAGGGCCATCAGCCCCTTGGCCACTCGATCCACCCGTTCGGACACCTGGCGGAAACTCCAGCGTTCCCCTTTGAACATCAGGGCCTCACGGTCGCCGAAGCGCCGGGCGGCCCGCTCCGGCAGCATACCCATGCTGATCTTCTCGAACCAATCGGCCATGCACCCTCCCCTTCCGAATCCGCCGGGCCTCAGCGCCGTTCACTTCACCCCGGACATCGGGTTCCGTTTTCACTTGTCGCGCGATTGACAAACAGGATTTCAAATCCCAATAATAGATACTTCGCCCGCATGGCTCAACAGAATTTTCGATCAGGGATCGAGACTTCGTCCCGGTTTGGAGTGACGCCATCATGATCCGTTTCGCGAATATCGACGATCTTGAAAGGATTGTCGATATTTACAACCAGGCGATTCCCCATAGAAATGCGACGGCCGATCTATGGCCCGTCCGGATGGAACAGAGACGAGCCTGGTTCAACGAGCACGAAAACGACACCTATCCCATTTATGTCAGGGAGATGGACGGCCGTGTCGCGGGCTGGTGCTCCCTGTCTCCCTATCGGAGCGGACGGACGGCCTTGAAAAGGACCGCCGAACTCACGGTCTATATCGACTACGGATATCATGGCCGGGGAATCGGAACGGAACTGATCCGGCACGCGTTGGCGGACTGCGCCCGGATCGGCAAAAAGATCGTTTTCGGCATCATCCTCGAGATAAACGCCCGGAGTATCAAGACCCTGGAAAAGCAGGGCTTTGAACGCTGGGGATACCTGCCGGACGTGGCGGAATTCGATGGAAGATTGTGCGGGCACGTCTATATGGGCAAAAAGATACAATAATCGGCACGGGAGGCGGTTCATGATCATCAAACACCGGGGCTTTGAACCCGAGCTGGACCCGGACGTATATGTCGCTCCCACGGCGGCCGTGGTGGGAAACGTGAAAATCGGAGGGGAATCCCGGATCATGTACGGCGCGGTCCTGGATTCCGAGGGATCGAGCATCGAGATCGGCCGATGCACCATCGTCTGCGAAAACGCCGTTCTGAGGGCCACGGCGGCCGGAGACCGGGGGTACCCGGTCCGGGTCGGGAACCACGTTTTCATTTCGCCGCAGTCCACGCTTCTGGGCTGCCGGGTCGAGGACGGCTCCTATATCGCCACCGGGGCCACGGTCTTGCAGGGGGCCGTGGTCCGCTCCGGCGCGGTGGTGGCGGTGGGGGCCTTTGTCCACGCCAAGGCGGTCATACCGGAGTCGTTCTTCGTGCCTCCCAACGCCATTGCCATCGGCGACCCGCCCCGGCTCTACAGCCCCGATCAGGCCGAAGAACTCACCGCGGCGATCAAGTCGATCAACTTCGCCCGTACCGCCTTCAACGTGGACGCCCCCTGGGAAGACCGACCGGCGAGATACAAGCAGACCACCCAGACTCGATCCAGGGAGTTCGGAGCCCACTTCGAGGATTTGATTCTGGAATAATGGCGTTATGCCAAGGTGTCTGGATGGAAGGCTGTGTGACTCGTAACATGTTGAACCAGATGTCCTTTGCGGAAAAGACAGCATGTATCTTTCAATAATCATTCTGCTCATGTTCGTCTGCCCGATCGTTTCGATTGTTGTGGAGGCATTCTTCTTCCGAGGTACTCCCGGAATTTCGCTGTTGATCGGGAAGTGGCTTGTCTTTTGGGCAGTCGGCATCCGGTTGTTCTCGGCCGGGCTGCGCCAGGTTGTAACCCCTGAATTTACCGCCGAAAAGATTTTCGGAATCGAAGGTGCTCAACCATTAGTCATAGTCCAGGAGTTGGGGTTTGCGAACATATCACTCGGACTGCTGGGGATTGTCAGCATTTTCAATCTGATCTGGATCAGTCCCGCGGCAATTGCGGGCGGTCTGTTTCATGGGCTTGCGGGTCTGAGGCATTTGACGAGAAAAAAAAGGAATTTCTCCGAGAATTGGGCCATGCTTTCAGATCTGTTTATTCACCGTGTTGCTTTTTTATTTCGTCTCGGAAACACTTCGATGGTATTTTGCCAATAAAATTCCTGTGGTTTCGCTGAATCGGGGCATATGGTGTTCCAGTCTGCCGCCCGATCTCCGCTCGAATAACGACTCCGCCCCGTTGCCCAGGGTGAATTGATTCCTATGAAAAGTAATAAAATCAACAAATAGTTGAATACAAATCTGGACACCAACGGCCGTCTGGGGTATATTGGTCATGTCATCACCTTTTGACGGGCGGCAGGTGCTATGAATCTTTCGGAA
>JAHJTB010000504.1 GCA_018830135.1 Pseudomonadota bacterium
CGCCGGCGACCACGGCCCACGGGGCCCTGATCACCCATCTCACCGATCCGACCGCCAGGAACTTTCAGCCGTCCAACATCAATTTCGGCCTGATGCCGCCCGCGCCCCGGGGCGTCCGAAAGAAAGAACGCCCGGCTTTCCATGCCCGGCGGGCCCTGGAGGACATCTCGGCCTGGCAGGAAGCGATCAAGAATGAGGACTAAAGCCGGATATCTTGTGTTCGTCGCCGTCCTGTGCATCTTGGGGGTGTGCGGTTGCGCTCCGAGAGTCGAAGTGGATAAAACCATCCCGGACGCAAGACCGCCGGTCGGGGTAAAAAAACTGGCCCTGGGCGAAATCACGGGAGACTCGGGCCAAATCCTGGCCCAGGAAATCGCATTCAACCTCCCCCGCTTTCAGGGACTGGCCATAACCCCCCTGGCCGAAGCCCAGGCGGTTTTGTCCGGATCGGTCGAAACCCGAGTGAACGACCAGACCGGTCTCGATCTGATCGAAGCCTGGCGGAAAACGAAAGGGGTCAGGCGGGTGGACCGATCGGACCCCTTTGTCGGCCGGACCTTTTCGACCGAGGAGCCCGTTTACGATGCCATCGTGGAGCAGACGCCTTTCGTATGGCGCCGGTCATCGATGCGATTCCGTTACACCCTGATCGACACCGGCGGCCGGGTCTTGCAGCCCGAGACCGACGTGGCGGTATCGTCGTCGATCAAATACGGCGGCATCAATGAAACTTCGCGATTCGGCCCGGAACTCGACGATCTGCCGTCCCGCCGGGAGGTCATTCGGGACCTGGCCAGAAGTCTGGCCGAGAAGGTGGCCATCCGCCTGACTCCCGTGGGTCCGAAGATCGACATCATCCTCGACACAGGGGAAGGCCCTTTGGGCGAACCGGAAATCCGACGGGGGGTCAGGCTGGCCGAGTCCAATCTTTGGGAGCAGGCCGTGGCGGCCTGGCGCAAGGTGTTGGAGGACGACCCGGAACATCCGGCGGCCTTGTACAACCTGGGCGCTTCATACGAGCGGCTCGGCGGCCTGGCCAATTTGAAAACAGCCTTGGATATGTACGCCAAGGCGGCCCATCATGGCAATCGCCCCCTCTATCGTCAGGCCCTGACTCGCCTGACCGTGGCCGTGCGTGAACTGGAAAGACCGCCTTCCGATTGAGCCTTCCCCAGGCCCCGGAACCGTCCGGGACGACCGGTTTCATTGCGGTGTGTTTTTCTTTTGCAGTTCGAGTTTCTGGACCGCGAGTACATAGCGATGAATGGCTTCGGTCATTTCATCGTTCAGTTTGAGAAATCGGCAGTGACAGACGCCGCGGTCGCTGACCCGGATCACCTCGGCCCGTCCGGATATCAGAAGCTGTTCCCCCGACAGCCGGAGCTTGAACGGTTTGACCTGGCCGGGCGCCGCGTCCGCGCATCGGCAGGCCATGCCCCCGGCGCTGATGTCCACCAGGCTGGTCTTCTGTTTTCCCAAGGCCGCCGCCGCGGGCATTTCCGGAAGGGGACTGACCCGGGCATACTCCCGCTTACAGGAGCTGTCGAAAGAGAACAGGGTTCCCTCAGTTTTCTTCTTTCTCCAGAACAAATTCCACCCTCCGGTTTTTAGCCCGGTTTTCCGGGCTGTCGTTGGGCGCCAAAGGCATCAGGTCCCCATAACCCGTGCCCGTCATTCGGCCGGGATCGATCGATTTTGAAACCATGTAGCGCAGCACGGTGGTGGCTCGGACCGCCGAAAGCTCCCAGTTGGAAGGAAACTGAACCGTCGAGATGGGCCGGTCGTCGGTATAGCCCTTGATATTGACCCGGTACTTGGGATGGTCCTGAATGATCTGGGCGATATCATCCAAAATCGGATAAGATTGGGGGTTGAGTTCCGCCTGGCCGGAATCGAACAAAACGTGTCCCACGACCCGAATCACGAGCCGGTTGGTCTCCTCCTGGATGACGATATATTCGCCCAGCCGTTTTTTTCGGACCATGGTCTGCACGTCCTTCAAAAGCTTGCCGTAGAGGTCCTCTTGGGCCAAAGTTCTTCTGGGCGGGGGGGGCGGAGGCTTGGGCGCGATCGGCGTTTTTTGCGGGGCCGTCGCGGACTGGACTTCGACGATCACGGTTTGCTGGCCGAGGCCCTTTTGGATCGAGGCGACAATCTCCTTGAACTTGGCCGCGTCCAAGGCGGATATGGAGAAGAGCATGATGAAAAAGGTCAGGAGCAACGTGACCATGTCCGCGTACGTGACGATCCACTCGCCAATCCCTTCATCCTCCCATGATTCCGGGCCGGCCTTTTTATCCTTCTTCATCTTTCAGCCTCGTTTTTCTCATGGGCCGACGTTTGCGGGCCGGTACGTAAGATGACAGCTTTTCATAAACCATGATGGGATTGTTGTTTTCCAGAATCGATATGGCGCCCTCGTAAATGATCTCCAGGTTGATGACCTCGACCCGGGTCCTGGCCCGCAACTTGCCGGCGATGGGCAGAAACAGCAGCGTGGACATCATGGAGCCGTAAAACGTGGTCAGCAGGGCCACGGCCATGGCCGGCCCGATGCCTGACGGTTCGTCGAGCTTGCTGAGCATCTGGACCAGTCCGATCAGAGTGCCCAGCATGCCGAAGGCCGGCGCATATGCCCCCATCTTTTTGAAAACGTCCTGGACGATGCCATGCCTTTCCTTCATGGCTTCGAGTTCGATCGTCAATGCCGACCGGATCTGGTCTTCCGTGGAGCCGTCGGCCACCAGATTGACGGCCTTGTGCAAGAACTGGGATGGGGTTTTTATCCGACTCAAAGCGAGCAGTCCCTTGCGGCGGCTGAGCACGGTCAGGTCGATCATGGTCGCCACCACGTCGTTGGGGTCCTCGTTCTGTTCGGCAAATACATAATAGGCCGCCTGAAAGCTGGCCCAGACGTCCCGGATCGGAAAAGTCAAAAGCGTGGAAGCAACCGTACCGCCCATGACGATCATCACACCAGGAATGTTGACAAAGGCCCTGGCGCTCCCGCCCAAAAGTATCGCGGCCAGGATGAGCCCGATTCCTGATATAATTCCCAAAAACGAGGCCAGGTCCATAGTCCCTCCGTCTTGTCGTCTCAGAGCAAGGCGATTCAGGAAAGCCGGTTTCCAACAAAGACCCGTAAGTTAAGCATGTTACCATATAGTGAACCGTTTGGTAAAGCGCTTGATGATCTCTGTAAAACCGATGTTGAAAAATGACGGAAAATGGGGAAAAACCGAAACAATCCGGGATATCCGCCCGCCGCCCGCATAACGGGCCGAACAACCATCCCGCGCCTTGAACATGCCGGGCGGGCGCATTCCTCGCGGTTTGCCGAGGGGTTGGCCCGCCAACGAAAAATGGATTTATACTGGTTCCCAAGCCAGAGCTTGAGAACGAGCGGAAACATGACGGGCCTTGACATGGAACGGGCGGCCGTCGATTTTTCAGGCGCGGGTCCGGAGGCACTCTGGAGGGAAAAAGCGGCCGCGCCCTGAAGATCGCCGGCCGGTCCATACTTTCCCCTTTGGTAGCTACATGTTAGCTGTTTTCCCCTTGACATACCGGGCGGGCCGGAATAACAATCAGCCACTTATTGCCAGAGGGGCGCCATGGACCCGGTCATCACCGCGGACGCGGTTGGGCCCCGGTCGGACGATTCAGGCGTGATTTGAAGAAGGGCCGCGATCGGAGCCCCTGGGGGTCTGGTCATGAGAGCAGCCGCTAATAAGGGCTGGCGACCATGGGCATCGGTGGATGGGGCGGGAAATCGCCATCAGGCTGAATCGGCAGGCATGCGACGCGTGTGCCCAGGCGTGGACCCGATATTCAAGAAGGCTGACCCCCCGGGTCGAGGCGGGTCTTGGGGACGGCGCGATCATTCAATTTGTCAAGGAGGATTCCATGAATTTCGAACTATCCGAAGACCTGAAAATGCTTCGGGACATGACCCGCGACTTCGCCCAGAACGAGATCGCGCCCTTTGCGGACCAGTGGGACGCCGATCATTACTTCCCGTACGAGGAAGTCATGAAGAAGATGGGCGAACTGGGCATGTTCGGGACGGTGATTCCCGAGGAGTATGGCGGCAACGGCATGGGCTGGCTGGCGGCCATCATCATCACCGAGGAAATCTCGCGGGCTTCGAGCGCGCTCCGGGTCCAGATCAACATGTCGGCCCTGGGATCGGCCTTCACCATCTTTCGCCATGGGACGGAGGAACAGAAGCGGAAATACATACCCCGACTGGTTTCCGGTGAGCATATCGGGGCTTTCGGCATCACCGAACCCAACGCCGGTTCGGACGTCATGGCCATGAAATCCACGGCGGAAGACAAGGGTGCCCACTGGCTTCTGAACGGTTCGAAGACCTGGATTTCCAACTCGTCGGTGGCCGACGTCATGATCTACTACGCCTATACCGATCGTGAAAAGCGGGGGCAGGGGCTTTCGGCTTTCATTATCGAGCCCAAGAACTGCGCCGGCGTGACCACGTCGAACCTGGACAAGCTGGGCCTGCACAGTTGCCCGACGGGCGAGATTTTCCTGGACAGCGTCAAGGTGCCCAAGGAAAACTTGCTTGGGAAGCCGGGTGACGGGGCCAAGATTGTCTTCGGCTCCCTGAACCAGACACGGCTTTCGGCGGCCGCGGGCGGCGTGGGCCTGGCCCAGGCCTGCCTGGACGAGGCGACCAAGTACTGCAACGAAAGGGAGCAGTTCGGCCAAGCCGTGGGCCAGTTCCAGATGAACCAGGACCTGATCGCCCAGATGTGCGTGGACATCGAATCGGCGCGGCTTCTGACCTATCGGGCCGCCTGGCAGAAGGACCAGGGCAATTTGAACAACACCCTGGAAGTGGCCCAGGCCAAGGCGGCCGCCGGTGAGGTGGCCATCAAGTCCGCCCAGTATGCCATGCGCATTTTGGGCGCTTACGGTTACTCCACCGAATACCCCGTCGCCCGGTACCTCAGGGACGCGCCCAGCTACTTCATTGTTGAAGGATCGGCCAACGTCTGCAAGATGATCATCGCCATGGATCAGCTGGGGTATCGAAAAGCCAATCGCTGAGCGCCCGAGCACGCGGCCGTCGAGGCTTTTCGACCGGTCGCCGGCTCCCGAAGCCAGCATATTAAACCCGAATTTTGCGGTTGGGTTTGGTGGCGAGGCGTCGAAATGCATAGCGAAACGCGAAGTTGGACCGGTTTTTGGCCGCGGGCGTATCACTGAATACGTCGAGGCCGAAAAGCGGGAAACAAGCGTTGCAGCACGCAGTTCGGCGCCGCAGTAGAAGGCAACTGCAAAATTCGGGTTACAGAAAGGGACGCGAACTATGTGGCCTTACTGGAAGAACATGGACCCGCTGGGCAAGCCGCTCAAGGACGGTTTTGTCAAGCGCATGGAGGAGAATCGCCAGCGGATCGCCGAGGTCGAGGCCCAGATCGCCGATGAGGTCGAGAAGGTCAAGGCCGCGGGACTTCCGGCCGAGGTGGTCCATAAGCGGGGTCAGATGACCGTATGGGAACGGATCGATTACCTGGTCGACCCGGGCACCTGGCGCCCGCTGCACACCATTTACAACCCCCGGGACAACGAGGAGGGGACCACCGGCGTCGTGGACGGTCTGGCCCGGATATCCGGGAAGTGGGCCGTGGTGATCGGCTTCGACAACAAGGTCATGGCCGGGGCCTGGATACCGGGACAGGCGGACAACATCCTCCGGGTGACGGACATGGCCAAGCGGCTCAACGTCCCTCTGGTCTGGGTGGTCAACTGCAGCGGGGTCAAACTGACCATGCAGGAAGACGTCTACCCGGACCGCCGGGGCGGGGGGACGCCCTTCTTCCGCCACGCGGAACTGGAAAAACTCGGGGTCCCCGTCCTGGCCGGCATTTACGGGACCAACCCGGCCGGCGGCGGATACCAGAGCATCAGCCCCACGTTGCTGATCGCCCACAAGGACAGCAACATGGCCGTGGGCGGCGGCGGGATCGTCGGCGGCATGAGTCCCAAGGGCAGCTTCGACCTGGAAGGGGCCGAAGCGCTCATCGAGGCCACCCGGCATTTCAAGCAGGTCCCTCCGGGCAGCGTGCCCATCCATCACGGCGCCACCGGATTTTTCCGGGAAGTATACGACGAAGAAAAAGGGGTCCTGGACGCCCTCAGGAAATGGATGGCCGACATGCCGGCCTACAACCCGGACTTTTTCCGGGTCGACGCGCCCAAGGCGCCGGCCTACGCGGCCGAGGACGTCAACTCGATCGTGCCCTTCAATCAGAAAATGGTCTACGATTTCGACCAGTTTTTGGCCCGGCTGGTGGACGGTAGCGAGCATCTCGAGTTTCGGCCCGACTTCGGGCCCGAGGTCTACTGCGGGCTGGCCAAAATCGACGGGCTGCCCGTCGGCATCCTGGGCAACCGTCAGGGGCTGCTGCCCAAGGGCTACCCCCAGTACGCCGAAGGGGCCTACGGTGGTATCGGCGGAAAACTCTACCGCCAGGGCCTGATCAAGCTCAATGAATTCGTGACCCAGTGCGGCCGGGACCGGCTGCCCATGATCTGGTTCCAGGACACCTCGGGCATCGACGTGGGTGACATCGCCGAAAAGGCCGAACTCCTGGGGCTGGGCCAGTCCCTGATCTATTCCATCGAACAGACGGATGTGCCGCTGATGCTGGTCGTGCTCCGCAAAGGCACCGCGGCGGCCCATTACATTATGGGCGGCCCGAACGCCAACAATCAGAACGTGTTCACCCTGGGCGCGCCGACCACGGAAATCTACGTCATGCACGGTGAAACCGCGGCCGCGGCCACGTATTCCCGTCGCCTGGTCAAGGAAAAAGACGCCGGCCGCCCCCTGGAGCCCGTCATCGAGAACATGAACGACCTGGCCCGATTGTACTATGATCGCTCGCGGCCGGTCTTCTGCGCCCAACGGGGCTTTATCGACGAGGCCGTGCCTCTGACCGAACTCCGGGGCTATATGCAGGCCTTTATCGGTGCCAGCTATCAGAATCCCCGATCGTTCTGCCCGCATCATCACCAGATGCTGCCTCGACTGATCAGGAGCTGACACCCCAGGGGCCAGTCATCCTTTAAAATCCGGACCCGGCGGGCGTTGACCGGCCGCCGGGTCCGACCCTGCCCGAACGGGTTGACTTTTTGTCCGAAAACCCCTAATGATCGAACCGCTCGTCCCGAGCCCTCCGCGAAAATCGGCCCGTGCGCGATGGACGGCTTTTGCCGCGAGGGTATTCGTCAGAAAAGCCGGGAGCCGACACCCGGCCTGATCCGTCAATCTCGTCCCCTTTCGCGGCCGGGGCCGCGCCGGAAATCCTTCATGCGAGAACCGAATCCGAGACTCGACGCCATCCGGATCGGCGGAGGCTTGGTGGCTGGAAAAGCCGCCATGGTTCTGTTCCTGTTCGGGGCGACACTGCTTTGCGCTTTCGGAACCGTTCTGGCCGGAAGCGCGGCGGCGACTTTGGTTCTGGACCCCGACCTGGGGCGGCTCAATCTGGCCGAACGGGTAGAAATCCTTGAAGATCAGCCTGGGCGCTTGACCATCGACCAGGTTTCGTCACCGGAATTAGCCGGACGTTTCAAACCTCACCGGGAACGGGAAATCGATATCGGGATCAGCGATTCCGCCTATTGGATGCGCTTCAGGCTGGTCCGGCCCGCGACAGGAGCAGACGGCGGTGACCCCGGCCGGCATCGGACTTGGTTCCTGGAAATCGGCAAGCCGGGTCTTGGCTCGATCGATTTGTACGTGCCCCGCAAGGACGGAACCTGGCTGATCAAACGGACCGGCGCGGAACACTCCGGCCAGCCCCGGGAAGTCCTGCACCGTTCATTCGTTCTGGAACTTCCGGCCACCTTCGACGAGCAGGCCTTCTTCTACCTGCGGGTCCAAAGCAGCATTTCACTCAACTTCTCCCTGCTTATCTGGACGCCCGCCGAATACGCAGCCTGGACCATACCCGACTTTTACGGTTTCGGGGTCATTTACGGCATCCTGCTCGGCATGATCTTCTACAACCTGTTTCTCTATGTCAGCCTGCGGGACCGGGTCTATCTCTACTACGTCTTGTACGTGTCCTCCATGCTGGCTTACCAGCAGTTCCTGTACGGCCAGTTCAGCGCCTTCGTGCGCTTGGAGCCTCGCGAGACCATGCGCCTGTTCTGGATGACCTCTGGCCTGGCCTGGCTGTCCGGAATCCTCTTCGTCCAGGGGTTTCTCAATCTCAAGAAACTGGCCCCCAGGGCGAACGTCATTCTTATCCTGTTCATGACCCTGGCCGTGTCCTACGCCCTGCTCGGCATATTGGGATACGACGCCCTGGCCAATCTGCTCAGCCGGATAATAAGCATCTTCGGACCGATGGTCTGTATCGCTTTGGCCTCGTTCGGGATATACAAAGGGTTCAAACCCGCCCGCTACTTCCTTCTGGCTTGGTTCATCCTCATGGTCGGAACGATGCTTTACGGGATTAGCGGCACGTTTCTGCCCCGGACCTTCGTAGCCCGGTACGGGGTGGCCATCGGTTCGGCCGCGGAAGCCTTGATCCTGTCCCTGGCCCTCGGCTCCCGGATTCTGGCCCTTCGGGAGGAAAAGGAGATGCTCGAGGCCCAGGAGGCTCGTTTGAGAAAAATGAGCGTAACCGACGGGATGACCGGACTGTTCAACAAGATGTTTTTTATCGAAAACCTGCCGGAAAAGATTCAACGGAGCGGTTTGGCCGGCCATCCTTTGTCCCTGCTGATGATGGACGTGGATCACTTCAAACGGTTCAATGATACCTATGGCCACGCCGAGGGGGACAAAGTCCTGACGGCCTTGTCCGAGGTCCTGAGAAGCTGCGCCCGAAAAAGCGACAGCGCCTGCCGGTTCGGGGGAGAAGAGTTCACCCTGATCCTGCCCGGCGCCGATCGGGCAACCGCCCTGAACGTGGCGGAACGAATCCGGACCATGTTTTCGAGCCAGTGCTTCGACGTTTCGGAAACAGGGACCGCTTCGGCCAAGGTCAGCGTCGGTCTGGCCCAGCTCGGACCGGACGAGGATGCGGAAAGCCTCATCAAACGGGCCGACGGGGCCCTGTACCGGGCCAAGCGGGCAGGCCGGAACCGGGTCGAGGCCGAGGACTGAGGGGGCGGGGCTTTATCCGCCAACCGGTTCCGGTTTCGTCGGCCGACCGAAGACCAGACCGGCCAGGATCAGGCCGAGTCCCGCATAGGTGGACGGCCGGATGGCTTCCCCCACCAGGAAGTGGATGAAGACCAGGGACAGGGCCGGGGACAGGAAGATCAGATTCCCGACCTTGGCCGTGTTTTCCGACAGCTTCAAGGCCAAAAGCCACCAGACGAAAGTCAGGCCCATTTCAAAGCAGCCCACGTAAGCCGCGCCGAATAGCCCGGCCGGACTCCCGATTATCGGTGTGGAAAAAATCACGCAGGCCGTGAAGGTCAGGGGCAGGCCGAACAGGAAGTTCAGGCAGAGCCCGAGCAGGGGCTCCCGGGTGTCCTTGGTGTTGTAAATCCAGTACAAGGCCCAGATCAGCGTGCTGCCCAGGGCCAGGGCCACCCCGGGAGCGCTGGAAAAACGAAAAGACAAAAGGTCTCCCCGGGTGGAGATGACCACGACCCCGGAGTAGCCGATGGCGGCGGCCAGCAGGTCCCGGCGGCCGATCCGCTGCCTCAGTAGCGGTATGGACAACAGGGTCAGGGTGATTGTCCAGGTCATGTTGATCGGCTGGGCCTCCTGGGCCGGGAGCAGGTCATAGGCCTGGAACAAAACCAGGTAATAGAGGAAGGGGTTCAGAAAGCCGAGGCCGGCCGAAAGCAGATACTGTCCGGCGCTGCACGAAAACAGGGATCGCACGCGTCCCCGGACCAGGAGAAGAAGCACCAGGACCAGGGTGGAAAAGAGGCTCGAGTAGAAAAGCAGTTGGAAGGGGTCCATATGGCGCAAGGACAACTTGAAGGCCGAAGCCACGGTCGACCAGAGCAGGACGGTGAGCAGTCCGTAGAGGTAGGCTTTGGTTTGATCGGACAAAACGCTCCCCGGTGGAGACTGCTGGCCCGGACTCGGGGCAGGGAGACGGCCCGGCATGGGCGAAGCCCGTTGGTTCACAAGCCGGGTTCGGCCTCTTGGATGCCGGCGGCCATATCCATGGATTCCTTGGACAGCCTGAGGTAGAGATGGTAGATGAACAGGGCCATGATTTCCCGGGACTGCCGGGCCATCTCCAGGATTTCCTCGGGCGTCTTGGGGTCCTCGGTGGTTTCGAGGAACCGGGTGAAGTAGCTCCGGGCCTTGTTGACGAACTCCTGCACCATGTCCCGGTAGTCCTTGAGGGCCATGGGATCGACCCCGTGTTCCACGCCCATGCCCATGCGCCGGAAGTCCGCGATGGTCTGGCCGATGGTCAAATCCTCCTGGGAATAGACCTTGGAACCGCTTTCGAGGCGGGGGTGGATAATGCCCCAGTTTTCAAAGTCCGCCAGCCGGTCGGCCCGCAGGCCGGTGGCCTCGAGAAAGGCGGTTTCACCTTGTATCTTGTGGGGCAGGAGCCGGGCCACGGGCCGGAGGTAGTCGCTTCTCAGGCGGAGCAGGTTTTGGACCTCGGGTGATTTTTTCTGTTTTTTGAGTATTTTTTTGATTACGGACAGGGGCAGGAACAGGTTGTCCTGGAGGTCCTTGATCAGGGCGATGCGTTCGACGGACTCTTCGTGGTAGTCGGCCATGTTTCGGCCGAGTTTGCGAGGTTTGGGCAAGAGGCCTTCCCGGATGTAATAGCGGATGGTTTCCTTGTTGACGCCGGTTCGGTGGACCAGTTCGCTCATTTTCATGGCCGGGGTACCTCTATAGCTGTCTTGTGGTGGACGATAGGGCGCCCGCCCATTTTCTATTCGAGAATTCGGGTTTTGTCAACCGTGAATGACGGGTGCAAAAAGGATATTTCACTTGACAAAATCTTAGAGTTCGGAGTAACGCTACCTATGTAGTGCGTGCCCATGCTACGCACTGAATCCGGGGCCTCCCCCCCAACGCTCCCGCCGATCCGAAAAACAGCAGCCGGCCGGAAGGCCGGCCCGGGACGGGTGAAAAAATTGCCCGGAAAACCCGGATGATGACCAATCAAGACCGCACCGGAAGGAAGGTCGGCCGATCATGTCCCATCACCTCAAGGTTTTTATCAACGGTCGTATCATCACCATGGAACCCGGCCGGCCGGACGCTTCGGCCATGGCCGTGGCCGCCGGCCGTTTCCTGGCCGTGGGCACGGACGAACAGCTCCGTCCCCTGGTCCAGGCCGGCGCCGAAGTCGTCGACCTCGGCGGGCGGACCGTGACCCCCGGCTTTATCGAACCCCACAGCCACATCTCCTATTACGCCTATCAACAGCTCCAGGTAAACTGTTCGCCGGCCGCCAGCCAAAACATTGACGAAATCAAGGACCGCATCCGGAAACGGGCCGGCGAAACCGAACCGGGCGCCTGGATTCAGGGCTACGGTTACGATGACACCCTGATCGAGGACCATCGCCATTTGAACCGGTCCGATCTGGACGAGGCCGCGCCGGACCGGCCGGTCTTCATCCATCATATCTCCGGACATCTGTATTACGCCAACAGCGCGGCCCTGAAGATCGGCGGTCTGACGGCCGACACGCCCCAACCGGAAGGCGGGGAAATCCACAAGGACGAAAGCGGCCGGCCCTCCGGTCTGTTGCTCGAACCGGCGGCCGCGGCCCCTATTGTCCACCGGATGCCTCAGCCGTCTCCTGAGATGTACAAGGCGGCCATGGAAAAGGCCGTGGACCACTATCACCAGGCGGGAATCACCAGTTGCCACGACGCGGCCATCGGCTTTGCCAACCTGGGGCCCGACCTGATTCAGCTTTACCGGGAACTCGAGGCCGAAGGCCGTCTGACCGTCCGGGTCTACATGACCATCCTCGAGCCCTTCTACGCCCGGATCATCGAACTGGGGCTCGGGCCGGGTTTCGGGTCCGAACATTTGAAGCTGGGCAGCGTCAAGCTGTTCCAGGACGGTTCCATCCAGGGACTGACCGCGGCTCTGCGAAAACCCTATCACAATCGGCCGGACTATTTCGGCGACCTGATCATGCCCCAGGAAAACCTGGACGCGGTGGTGGAAAAATATGTCGGTCTGGGCTTTCAGATGGCTATTCACGCCAACGGCGACCGGGCCATCGAGTCCATTCTCCTGGCCATGGAACGGGCCGACCGCATCCATCCCGGACGGCGGGACCTTCGTCACATGATCATCCACTGCCAGACCGCTTCGGACGACCAGATTCGGCGGATGAAGGAGTTGGGTATCATTCCCAACTATTTCGTCAATCACGTCTACTATTGGGGCGACCGCCACGAATCGCTTTTCCTGGGCCCGCAACGGGCCCGACGCATCGACCCCCTCAAATCGACCCTGGACATGGGGCTCCGCTTCGTCCTGCATTCCGATCTGCCCGTTACGCCCGTGGACCCGATTTTTTCGATGCACACGGCGGTCAACCGCCTCACCCGCCAGGGGGCCGTCCTCGGGCCCGAGCAGCGAATCGGGGCTTACGAGGCGTTGAGGGCCTACACTGTGGATGCGGCCCACTGCAGCTTCGAGGAGGATTCGAAGGGGTCGGTGGCTCATGGTAAACTGGCTGATTTTACAGTACTTTCCGATAACATATTGACCTCGGCCCCGGAGCGGATCAAAGATATCCGTGTCGAGGCGACGGTGGTGGGTGGAAAAACGGTTTTCGGGGATTTATAACCTCAAGGAGGTCGTCGCCGCATGGATTTAACGATGTCAGGAGGCCCCCGCAAGCGTGGATGGGATTGAAAAGGAGGACAACGATGAGCAAGATCAAGATGACGCCTAGTGAAGCCCTGGTCGAAACCCTAGTCGCCGAGGGGGTCAGGGAGGCCTTTGGTATTGTCGGCTCCGCATATATGGATGCCCTGGACCTTTTTCCGGACGCGGGCATTCGTTTCATTTCCGTGGCTCACGAGCAGGCGGCCTGCCATGCCGCCGACGGCCTGGCCCGGGTCACCGGCCGGCCCCAGGTCTGCATCGCCCAGAACGGGCCGGGCGCGGCCAATTTCGTCTCCGCCATGACCGCGGCCTATTGGGCCCATTCGCCGGTGGTGGCCATCACGCCGGAAACCGGTTCCATGGGCATCGGCACGGGCGGCTTTCAGGAACTGGACCAGATGCCCATGTTCGATCGTCAGACGATTTATCAGGTCCGGGTCAACCGGCCCGAGCGGATGGCCGAACTGGCCCGCCGATGTTTCTACATGGCCAAGACCGAGAACGGTCCCACCCAGCTCAACATCCCCCGGGACTATTTCTACGGTCTCTGCGAGGACGAGGTCTATCCCACCCTGGTCGTTTCCAGGGGCGTGGGGTCGCGGGCAGCCCTCGAAGAGGCGGCCCGGCTGCTGGCCAAGGCCAAATACCCGGTCATCGTGGCCGGCGGGGGCGTCTCCCAGGGAAACGCCCTGGAAGAGACCAAGGCCCTGGCCGAGTATCTGACCGCGCCGGTGGTCAATTCCTATCTGCATAACGACTCCTTCCCGGCCGGCCATGAACTGGCCTGCGGACCCATCGGATACTGCGGCTCCAAGGCGGCCATGCGGACGATTGCCAAGGCCGACGTGGTCCTGGCCCTGGGCTGCCGCCTGGGCCCCTTTGGCACGCTGCCCCAGTACGACATCGACTACTGGCCGAACAAGGCCAGGCTGATCCAGGTGGACGTGGATGCCAAGGTCCTGGGACTGAGCAAGAAGGTGGACGTGGCCAGTCTGGCGGACTGCAAGGAATACGCGGCCGAACTGCTGGCCGCCCTCAAGGCCCTCGATGCCGGTCTGGCCCGGAACGAGGACCGGATCGGGGACGTGGCCCGGGAGAAGCAGGTCTGGAACGAGGAACTCGAACAGTGGTCCTCTTCAACGGCCAAGCTCATGCATCCCCGCCGTTTTCTGCGGGAACTGGCCGCGGCCATGCCGGAAGGCTCCATCGTGGCCACGGATATCGGCAACAACTCGTCCATGGCCAACTCCTATTTCAAGTTCTCCGGCATTCGGCAGCACATCGCCGCCCTGTCCTGGGGCAACTGCGGCTTTGCCTATGGCGCGGCCATGGGCGCGAAGCTCGGACGGCCCGAGGCGCCCGTTTTCGCCTTCCAGGGAGATGGCGCCTATGGCATCAGCGGCCTGTCCGAGGTCATGACCGCGGTCCGGGAGAACATTCCCGTCATCGCCGTGGTGGCCAACAATCACGAGTGGGGCGCGGAAAAGAAGAACCAGATCGACTACTACGACAACCGGTTCGTCGGCACCAACCTGCGGGAAAACCCCAACTACGCCAAACTGGCCGAGGATATGGGGGCCAAAGGCTACCGGGTCGAGGACTACGAGGAGGTCCGGGACGTGGTCCGGGACGCTGTGGCTTCGGGCCGGCCCTGCGTCATCGACGCGGTCATCGAAGGCGGGGCCAAGGTGCTGGCCGAGCCATTCCGCCGGGATGCCCTGAAGATGCCGGAGCGATACCTGAAAAAATACGCCCATCTCAAGGCCAAATGATCCCTGTGACCTGAATGCCCCATGAGGCGGGCGGACGGGAGGCCGCCTCCCCCGCCCGCCCCGATATTTGATAGGAGCATGACATGATCGATCTGAAGCGCATACCCGGGGAAAAGCAGGACCTGGACGCCTACGAGGTCGAGCACCTGTTTCATTCCTGGTCCTTTCAGCCGGCCGTTTCGCCCCTCCGGGTCGTCTCGGCCCGGGGGGTCCGGTTCAAGACCGATGACGGCCGCGAGCGTCTGGACTTCAGCAGCTGCTTCGTCAGTCACAACATTGGCCACCAGGACCCCCGGGTCGTCGAGGCCATCTGCGAGCAGGCCCGCCAGTTGACATCTTTCGTCCCCAACCTTTCGACCAGGCCCCGGGCCATGCTGGGGCGGATGCTCGAGGAAATCACCCCCGGGGACCTGTCCCGTTCCTTTCTCTCGACGGGCGGCACGGAAGCCAACGAGGCCGCTGTTAAAATCTGCCACCAGTACACCGGGCGGCGAAAAATGCTGGCCCGGTACCGGAGCTACCACGGCGATACGGCCACTTCCATGAGCCTGTCCGCGGGCGACGTCCGGAGCTGGGCCCAGGTGCTGGGCGGCATGGAACTGGTCCGGGTACCCCAGCCATACTGCTACCGCTGCATGTTCGGCCAGTCCTACCCGGAATGCGACCTGTGCTGCGCAACCTATATCGACGAAGTGATCGAACTCGAGGGCGGCGGCGACCAGGTGGCCGGCATTATCTGCGAGCCGGTGACCGGGGCCAACGGCGTCATCGTTCCTCCGCCGGAATACTTCCCCCGGCTCAGGCGGATCTGCGACAAGTGGGGCGTTCTCCTGATCGCCGACGAGGTCATGACCGGATTCGGACGCACAGGGCGCTGGTTCGCCATGGACCACTGGGACGTGGTCCCGGACATCATGACCATGGCCAAGGGGATCACCTCCGGATACATGCCCCTGGGGGCCACCATCGCCCGAAAGCACATCGGGGACCGGTTCCAGGATCAGTTCTTCAGCCACGGCGCCACCTATGCCGGGCATGCCCTGGCCTGCGCCGCCGCCCTGGCCGTGATTCCCATCTACCAGACCGACGGCCTCATCGAGAACTCGGCCTCTCTGGGGGCTTATCTTTTGGAGCGGGCCCTTGAACTCAAGGATCGCCATCCATCCGTCGGGGACGTGCGCGGACTGGGTTTGTTCGTGGGGCTCGAACTGGTGAAAAACAAGAAGACCCGGGAGCCCATCATGCCGCATGCGGCCAGAATCCAGCCCGGGACCAACCCCAAGCTGGAGGTGGCTAAAAAGCTGGCCGAACTGGGCGTCATGGCCATGGCGGCCAACCCCGGCAACGTCATCGGCCTGGCCCCGCCGCTCATCGTGACAAAGGACGAGATCGATGAAGGAATCGCCGCCATGGACGAGGCCCTCGAGGCGGCGGACGCGTATACCGAGGCCTGATCCGGGCTGAAGGATCAGAGACGAGAAAGCGAGGGGCGCCGGAGCTTGAGCCTTTCCGTCTTTTTGCTCGTTCTGGTCTCGGCCTTCCTCCACCTGGCCTGGAACACCTGTGTCAAACAGGCCGGCGACAAGGTCTCCTTCGCCTGGCTGACCTCGCTGGTCGGCACAACAGTATTGTTGCCGGTTTTCCTGGGCTGCCGCCTGGGGGCGGCCGGCGTCCCGGGAGTCCCGGTCTGGGCCCTGGCCGCCCTGTCGGGTCTGTTCGAGGCGCTCTTCGTGGTCTTCCTGTTCGGCGCCTACGACCGGACCGACCTGTCCGTGGCCTAACCGCGGAGTCGGGGCGCGGCGCCGCTGATCACCATGCTTCTTGGCTGGCCCGTTGTTCGGGACGCGGTCAGTCTTACCGACGGACTGACCGTGGCCGTGATCGTGGTCGGCGTGACCGGGGTCGGCTATTCCGCCATGAAGGCCTCCGGCCGGGGGGGCCTGCTGTCTCTGGCGGCAGGGAGCATGATCGCCGGATACGACCTGGCCGACCGGCGGGCCATGAGTCTGCCCGTCCCTCCGAATCCCTTGGAATACCTGTTTCTCATGCACGTCTTTCTGTGGCTGTTCATCAGCGCCGGGGTCTTCCTCGAACCCGGACGTCGTCGGGGGGCCTGGACCGAATGGCGGGTCAAGCGTTTCGGGGTGATTCTGGCGGGTATCCTGACGCCGCTGGCCTATTTCCTGATCGTTCTGGCCTTGAGATACGGCAACGTGACCTGCGTCGCCGCGGGCCGGAACGTCGGCATCGTCATCAGTGCCGCCGTGGGCGCCCTGATCCTGAAGGAGCGGGTCACCCGGATTCGCCTGGCCGGTGCTTCGGCCATCGCCGTCGGGGTCGCCCTCCTGGCGACCCTCGGCCCGGACGGTTGATCCGGGAGACCCGATGTTCATATTTTTCTCGCCCCATGATTCAATGCCGGTTCGGTTTTGACAGCGCCGTTCGGTTTGTTTATACTGGGTCTGAATGCGATCCGCCTTTAGGCTTATATCGGGTGGCTGGAGCATTGTGGAGGAACCCGGCCGATTTCGATATCGTAATCGAACTAATGATCAAAAGCGGGCGGGGAAAAGGCGGATTTTTATCGTCAATTCGTTTCGAAATTCTGGCAGCGGATATTAATTACTCGGCTCGATGCCGGACCGGGTGCTACCCGGAAAACGCACGCCGGATGCGGGTTTCAGGTTTATCCGCCACAGGCGCGGCCATAGCGCCCGCCCGATCGAGGAGGCGGGATAAGGGCGCCGAGCGAACCATGGATTTTTCGCCTGAAGCGAGGACAAGACCTCCGGCCATGAGGGCGATTCGGGCAACGGTGCGGTGGAGATGTGACCCAAGCAAGATTCTGGCTGCAATCCAATCGGGCATATTCGAGAACCCATACTCATTCTCAAGCGCGACGGAGGAGGCAGGAAATGGACGTGACAGTCAGTCAAACGGGGAACGAGGTATGTATCGCCATCGATGGACACGTGGATGAAAACGGCGCCGAGGAGTTGCGGCAGTGCTTCGAGGGCCTGGAACTGGCTGACGTACAGGACGTGGTCATTGATATGGCCCGGGTGACCCGGATCGGTAGCGCGGGGATCAGCCAGCTGCTGCTGCTATATAAACGCATCAGGACGACCTCGTGCCGAATGCGGGTGGAAAAGGTTTCGACGGACCAGCTCCGTCTGCTCAAATCGTTGAAACTGGACTCCCTTTTTCCGATACACGGCTGAGAAAGGGGCGGGAGAGGCGGCCCGTCCGGAAACCCGGGGACATTAATTCGTGAACCGGCATGAACCCGGCTGGACCGGCTTTAAGACCACAAGCCGCATGAAGCGGATTTTTGACGGCCTGGTGTGTTCCCCTCTTTATTTGACAGTCCCATCCATCTTTACTATAATCCGACCCCGCGTAATGAATGACCACTCATTTTTAAATAAGGACGGCTGGATTGACTCCTGAAGAACGCGCGCAAATAGATAGAATGTTTGAACCCCGGGGCCTGGCGGTCTTCGGCGCCGTGAACTCCCCTGGCTCGTTCGGGCAGATGAATCTGATGAGCCAGGTCCGATACGGGTATCGCGGACGGCTTTATCCGGTTTCGCCCAAAGGCGGCGAACTGAATGGGATGAAGATTTACAAGAGTCTGGAGGAGATCGACGGTCCGGTCGACCTGGCCTCGATTTCGGTGCCGGCCGCGGCCGTGCCGGACGTGCTGAAAGCCTGTCTGGCCCGGGGCGTGGCCGGAGCGCAGATTCTGACCTCCGGGTTCGCGGAACTGGACGACGAGCAGGGCCGGTCCCTTCAGGAGGAGATCATACGGATTTCCCGCCAGGGGCTCCGGATCGTCGGGCCCAACTGTTTCGGCCTCCACAGCCCCAAGGGGGGCATCACCCTGATTCCCGGCTCGTCCTTTTCCAGGGAGCGGGGAGGGGTGGCCTTTATCTCCCAAAGCGGCGGCGTGGCGGCGGATTTCGGTTTCGAGGTCATGATGGCCGGCCTGGGGATCAGCAAGATCGCCTCGTTTGGCAACGGCGTCGACCTGGGCGCGGTCGAGTTGATGGAATACCTGGCCGACGATCCGGACACGGAAATCATTGCCGCCTATCTGGAAGGAGTCCGGGACGGGCAACGCTTTATCGAGACCGTCCGGCGGACCACGGCCAGGAAGCCGGTGGTCATCTGGAAGGGGGGGCTGACGCCCCTGGGCGGCCAGGCCGCCCGCAGCCACACCGGGTCTCTGGGCGGCGAAGCCCAGGTCTGGGAGGGGGCGCTTTCCCAGGCCGGCGCGGTGATGGTCCAGGGACTCGACGAAATCACGGACACCTTGCGCGGGCTGGCCTATCTGAAACGGAAAGGCGGCCGGATCGCCCTGATGGGCGGCGGAGGGGCCATCGGCGTATTCAGTTGCGATCTGGCCTACCGTTACGGTCTGGACATGCCGATTTTCAGTCCCGAAACCCAGGCCGAACTTCAGAAATCCTTTCCCACGCCGGGCAACAGTGTTCGCAACCCTCTGGACACGGGTACTCCGATCCTGCCCTTGGAAAAGGTCAGGGTCCTGGCCGAGCAGGTGCTGACCCGGGAGCCCATCGACATCCTGGTCCTGATCCTGTTGATCAGGCCCCTGGAAGTCGAGATACGGACCTTCATGGAGTTCGCCGGCCTGGAGCCGCCGCCGCGGGGGGCCTATCTGGAGAGCCTGCTCGAGGTACTCGCCCCGCTAAAAAAATCCTCGGGCAAGGACATGGTCATGGTATTCGACAATCGGGCCTACCGGCCGGAGGATGCCGAGGCCGAGGGCATGGTCCGCGAGATGCGGAACCGGTATCAATCTGAAGGTATTCCGGTTTTTCCGAGCGCGGAGCGGGCCTTGAGGGGAATCCGCAACGCTCTGAGGGCCTGGAGATAACACCCACCCGGTGTCGGGTCGTCATTGGGATCGATTAACAAATCAGGATAGACACGGAGGACAGGATGGAAATCATCGAAAAAGCCAAAAAAGAGGGGCGCAAGCAGCTATCGGAAAGCGAATCCAAACAAGTGCTGGCGGCTTACAAGATTCCCGTAACCAAAGAGATCCCGGTGACCACCCAGGAGGAACTGGTCAAGGCCGCCGAAGCGATCGGGTTCCCCATGGTGCTCAAGGGCAACTCCCCCGACATCGCACACAAGACGGAAAAAGGCATGATCCGGGTGGACATCCGGAACCTGGACGAGGCGAAAAAGGCGTTTGACGAGATCATGGCCGCCATGGCCGGGGCCAAGGGCGACGTTCTGGTCCAGGAGATGGTC
>JAHJTB010000505.1 GCA_018830135.1 Pseudomonadota bacterium
AAGCACCAGGTCCCGGACCTGCCTCGACCCGGCGTGCAGGTCTCCCAGCCGCTCGAAGACGTCGTCCAGGGTGCCGTAGGGCGGGGCGTGGGTCACCAGCACGGTCTCTTCCCGGATCATGGGCCCGACCCGCCGGCCCAGCGTCTTTTCACGCCAGGCGGTCCGGGTGTGGAAGGGCACCGGCACCGCGCCGCTCAGGCCCACGAAAGAGACGCCCCGGACCTCGGTTTCCCGAAGGTGCAGGGCCCGCAGGTTGGGCAGATGTTCGATCAGGCGTTCGGTCCGAGGCAGGTCGGAATTTCCCCGCACGGCCAGAACGGGTACGGGCAGGTCGTTCAAAACGGCCAGGACGGGCAGGGGCCGGACGTAACGCGTGATATCCCCGGCGACCACGACCACGTCGGGTTCGAGCCGCCGGACCCGCTCGCGAATCATGTCCAGCCGCCGGGCCCGGCTGTGAATGTCGGCCACGGCGTAAATGCGCATCTACAACCGATCCACCGGGACCCAGGCCAGACGTTCTTCCATTTCCTCGTCCAGGTCCCCGATGAAATGCTCGAAAGGGTATTCGCGTCCGCAGTCCCGGCAGCGCCACAGCGTGCGCCGTCAGGCCCGGACCAGGTCCACCTTCCGGCCGCATTGACAGGTCAAGGGTTCCATTGATCGATTCCAGTACCACATAAGGGGGCCCGGTGTCAAAAGCGGATGGTTGAACGGCCGATGTCCGAGACAGACCGGCCCTGAAAGCCCGCTCACAACGGAAAGGGCGCCCCATGTCCGGATTGCTCACCGGATTTCGGTGCAAGTTCGAGAAATCCGGGCTGGAAACGGGGGGCGGATCGTGGCTGAAAGTCAACTGACGCGGCTCATTTCCTCGGCCCGGATCTCGCGGCGGAGCAGTTTGCCCACCTTGCTCATGGGCAGCATGTCCCTGAATTCGATATACTGCGGGATCTTGTACGAAGCCAGCCGCTGGCGGCAGAAATCGATCAGCTCGTACCCCGTAATGCCCTTGACGTCCTTTTTCAGTACCACGAAGGCCTTGATGCGCTCCCCGACCTTCTCGTCCGGAACGCCCACCACGCAGCTCAATATGACCGCCGGATGGTCCTGAAGCACGCTTTCGATCTCGGAGGCCGAGATCCGATAGCCCTTGTGCTTGATGGTGTCCACGGTCCGGTCCACGAAGAAAAGCCAGCCGTTTTCATCCCGGCGCACGATGTCCCGGGTGCAGTAGTACATGCGGCCGTCCTTCTCCACAAACGACTCGGACGTCTCCTTGGGCTTGTTCCAGTACGAGGTGACCATGGGGTCCGAGTGGACCAGCAGCTCGCCCGGCTGTCCCTGCTCGACCGGCTCCCGCTCCACCATGTCCAGGATGAGGACGTCCTTACTGTGGAGCACCTTGCCCATGGCCCCTTGAGGCGGGGCCTCATCGGGCGAAGTCATGGAAACGCCGCCCACGGTCTCGCTGGCCCCGTACCCGATGTACACGGGATTGCCGAACCGTTTCCTCCACCGGTCGGCCAGTTCCACGGGCATGACATCCCCGCCGGAAAAGCAGTAGCTGAGCGACGAAAGGTCGTATTGGTCCAGACGGTCATGCTCGAGGATCATCCGGTACAACGCGGGTACGCCGATGAGCGTTTTCGCCTTGTATCTGGCGATGTCGTTGAAGACCGCGTCCAGGTTCACCCGCGGCTGCAGGATGATGGTCCCCCCGTGCAGCAGAATGGCGCCCAAGGCCGTGACCTGGCCCAGGATGTGGAACATGGGCGCGGACCCCAGGACCACGTTTTGGTCCAGCGGAAACAGGGCCGCGCAGACGGATATCTGCTCGTGACTGCATTTGAGCGCCAGGGCGTGGGTGATGGGCACGCCCTTGGGATGCTTGGTGGTCCCGCCGGTGTACAGAATCTCGGCCAGATCGTCGGGCGAGGCGTCGACCGGAGCGGGCCGGGCCGGGGCCCTTTTGAGCAGGTCGGTGATCGGGATGGTGGTCTCCGATCTCTCCACCGAACCGTGGGGCACCCGGTCGGAAATCCAGCCGAAGAGCCGCTTGAAGGGGGGCAGCATGTCGGCCATGTTGCTGGGGATGACGGTGCGCACGTTCGTGTTTTCCATGATCCGGTTGACGTACCCATAGTTGCGGTCCGTGCAGACAATGATTTCCGCCCCGGTGTCATTGGAAATGTACTCCACGTCGTAGTGGGTGTAGATCGGAGTGATGGGAACCGGCACCAGCCCGGCTTTCAGCAGCCCGATCCAGGCGGTCAGCCACTGGACCGAGTTGGGCAGGTACATGACCGCCTTGGTCCCGGGCTTGTGACCCAACTCCTGGAGTCCGGCGGCGAACCGGTCGGTCAGCTCGTCCAGCTTTTTGTAGGTGAACGGAGTCCCCAGGTAGATCACGGCCGGCTTGTCCGGATAGGCCGCGGCCACCCTCTGGAAGGTTTCGGGGATCGTGGTCAGTTCGAAGGGCGGCGCCTGGGCCATACCGACTACTCCCTCACACGCCGAAATAGGCGGACTTGATTTCCGGGTTTTTCATCAGTTCCGGGCCCGGCCCGGTCAACGTAAGCATGCCGTTTTCGATCACATAGGTGTAATCGAGCAGCGGCAGCAGCGGCCGGGCGAACTGTTCGGCGATGACCAGGGTCACCCCGGCCTCCGCGCTGATCTGGCGGATGACGCCGACCAGCAGGTTCTGCATGGCCGGGCTCAGGCCGAGCAAGGGTTCGTCGAGCAGCAGAACCTTGGGGCCGACCATGAGGGCCATGGTAATGGCCAGCATCTGCTGCTCGCCGCCGGAAAGGAACCCGGCCTTGCGCCGTTTCCAGCGCGCCAGGTTGGGAAACAGGTCGAAGGACCGCTCCATGCCGGCCCTGACCTCCTTCCACGGGCGCAGATACCCGGCGATCTTCAGATTCTCGGTCACACTGGAATCGGGAAAGACCGGATGCCGTTCCCGGGCCAGCACCACGCCCATGCGGGCCCGCTCGTACGGCATGACCTGGCTGATGTCCTCGCCCTCGAAGAGCACCCGGCCGAAGACCGTGATCCGCTCCCCGCCTTTCCTCCGCTCCTTGAGCCGCATGTCCAGAATCAGGCCGCTCATGGTGTTCATCAGGGTCGTCTTGCCCGCGCAGTTCGAGCCGATAACTCCCACCATCTGGCCCGGCCGGACCTCCATGGTCAGGTCGTTCAGGCCCAGGGCGTTTTCGTAAAAGACCATCAGGTTCTCGGTTGCCAGCATGGCCTACTCCTCGGTCTCGCTGCCCAGATACGCGGATTTGACATTCGGGTCCTCCATCACCTCGGCCGGCGGACCCTCGGCGATCTTCCGGCCGAAGTTCAAGACAATCACCCGGTCGGCCAGGCGGAAAAGCTCCTTCAAGCGGTGCTCGACCATGATGATGG
>JAHJTB010000057.1 GCA_018830135.1 Pseudomonadota bacterium
AGCCCTGGCCGGGCGGAGCCCGGTCAGGGCAAGGGCCAGGCAGACCAGCGCGGCCAGGAGGAAGGCGAGGACAGGCGGTTTGTTCATGGGCGGCGGTCCCTGTTAACCCGGATATTGCGGTTGTCTTGTACCGAGGCCCCGCGCGTTCAGCCGAAATGGGCCTGGTAACGCGCCCAGAATTCGGTCTGGGTGAAAGCGTGTTCCTGGGTGCCGTATTGTTCGACCGCATAGGCCGCGCAGGTGGAACCCATCCGCGCGGACTCTTCCAGCGGCCGGCCCTCGGCCAGTCCCTTGAGCAGGCCGGAGCGGTAGGCGTCCCCCGCGCCGGTCGGGTCGCAGACCTGTACCGGCGGGACCGCGGAAAGACGGACTTCTCCGTCTCGGGTGGTGATGCGGGAACCCTGTTCCCCCAGAGTGGTGAGCAGGGTCGGGGTCATTTCCAGGAGTTGGTTCTGGTCGCGCCCCGTGGCCTTCATGATCATTTCCAGTTCGTAGTCGTTGCAGATGAGCATCCCGGCCCCGTCGATCATTTCGGCCAGGCGGTCCGGAGGCTGGGCCGGTATGGACTGGCCCGGGTCGAAGATATAGGGGATGCCTCGTTTCTTGAAAGAGCGGCTGTAGTTGAGCATGTCGTCCAGGCCGCTGGGGGAAACGATGGCCAGGGTGTTTCCTGGATCGATGCCTTCAAAACGGAATCCGGAGACGAAGTTCATGGCCCCGGGATTGAAGGCGGTGATCTGGTTGTCGGCCTGGTCGGTGGTGATGTACGCCCCGGCCGTCAGTTCCTCCTCGATACGCAATATCCCGTTCAGGGGCAGTCCGAGTTCATTGAGTCGGGCCTCGTACCGGTCGAAATCCCGGCCGGCCGTGGCCAGAATCAAGGGTTTTTCTCCGAGCAGGGCCAGGCTGTAGGCGATGTTGCCCGCCGTGCCGCCGAACTTTTCCTTCAATCCATCCACCATGAAGACCACGGACAGGATATGGATTTTTTCCGGCAGGATATGGTCGGCGAAACGGCCGGGGAAGTCCATGATCCGGTCGTAGGCCAGGGAGCCCGAAATGACGATCTGTTTTGGGGGCATATTCGCGTTACTCCATAAGCGGGATATCAAGTTTCTTTTCCGCTACAGATTTACATCCTCGGGCGCTGTGGTGTCAAGTTCCCCTTCGGCGAGAAACAGCCATCCGTCATTGGGAGCACCGGTCCTGCAGAAGTCCGGAAGGTTGGTTTACACGCTGGTTCCGGCTAAACCGGGGATGGCGGGCCAAGGGGGCATGTTTTGTTTCCAGGGAAACGCCCTGATCCCGCCTTCCTCCTCCATCGATAACCCCGCTACGGCGGACAGGTCGCGGGAACGACGGGAAAGCGGACGAGACCCGCGTTCTCATCATTTTCAGAGTGGGGACAGGCCGAGTGGTGACGGGTATGACGAGTTGTATGGAGCGCCTAAATAACCGAGCTAAATTAACAGGCTGTGGTTTAGTCGCCGTGAAACCATCAATTTTAAGGCACTAAGGAGCCGTCAGGGGCGGGAGGCGGGACGGATTTGAGGCAGGCAGATGTTGTCGAGCACGGTCCGGATTTTACGGGCCAGTTCCTCGATCAGAACGGGTTTCATGATGATGTCCCGGACACCGGAGCTATCGGCCTTTTCCGGGGTAATCGCGCTGGAAAACCCGGAGCACAGGACGACCGGCAGGTCGGGGCGCAGCCGTTTGATTTTCCCGGCCAGTTCCAGACCGGTCATCCCGGGCATGGTCTGGTCGGTGATGACCAGATCGAATCGATGGGGGTGGGCCCGGACCAGGTCGAGGGCGTCGAGGCTGCTGGTTCGGCCTTCGACCCGGTAACCCAGCTTGGCCAGCAGTTCACTCATGGTCTCGATCAGGGGCGTTTCGTCGTCCACGACCAGAACCCGTTCCCGGCCGCCGGGCATGAATTCGACCCCTTGACTTTCCACCTCGGCCTCGCGGGCGATGATCGGCAGATAGATATTGAAGGTGGCGCCCCGCCCCGGTTCGCTGGCCACGTCGATGGCCCCGTTGTGGCTCTTGACGATGCCGTGGACCGTGGCCAGGCCCATGCCGGTTCCCTCTCCCAGCTTTTTCGTCGTGAAATAGGGTTCGAAAATGCGTTCCTTGACGTGGGGCTCGATGCCCGCGCCCGTATCGGAGACCCAGAGCCTGGCATGGCGGCCCGGGTTGAGGTCCAGGTATTTGGAAGCATCCGCCGGCTCGACTTCGACCTCGTCGAGGCCCACGGTCAGACAGCCGCCCTCTTCGCCCATGGCATGGGCCGCGTTGGCGCACAGGTTCAAGATGACCTGGTGAATCTGGGTCGGACCGGCCAGGACCGCGCCGGTATCCTCGTTGATATTCCTGACGATCTCGATGGTCGACGGCAGCGAGGCCCTCATCAGTTTGAGCGCTTCCTTGAGCACCGGGGCCATTTCGAGGGGGGTCAGGTTCTGTTCGCCCTGGCGGCTGAAAGTCAGAATCTGCCGGACCAGGTCCGAGGCCCGGTCGCTGGCCTGGAGAATCTGTTTGAGGTAGCTTCTGGGTTTTTCGGACAGGTCGGCATTCATAAGGGCCAACTGGGTGTACCCGATGATCGCGCCGAGAATATTGTTGAAGTCATGGGCAATACCGCCGGCCAGCGTGCCGATGGCCTCCATCTTCCGGGACTGGTTGAGCTGCTGCTCGAGTCGCGTCCGTTCCGCCTTGGCCTTCTCCCTTTCGGCTTGAAGCCGGTGGATGCCGATTCCGTAAGCCAGGTCGTTGACCAGGGCCTCGAGGAGTTCGACCTCCTCGGCGTCAAAGGTCCCGTATTCCCGGGACAGAATGGTCAAGGCGCCAATGACGACTTCGTTGACCACCAGCGGCAGGGAAACGGCCGAGACAAACCCGCGTTCCAAGGCCCCGGTCCGCCAATACGCGAATCCCGGATCGGTCTGGATGTTCCGGATGATGACCGGGCGGCCGGTCCGAATGGCTTTGCCGGTCGGGCCCGCGCCCTTCCGGCCCTCGGCCCAACTGACCCGAAGGCCGCGGACGTATTCCTCGTGATCGCCGGCCCAGGCCACGGGCTGAACGGTCCTTTCCTCGTCGGTCAGGGCGTATCCGGTCCAGGCCAGGCTGTGTCCGGCCACATCGACGATGGAACGGCAGACGTCATCGAGCAGCCGGAGTTCCTCCGAAGACCTGAGCAGGGCGTGGTGGCAGCTCCGGATGGCTTCCAGGGCCCGGTTGACCTTGCGCAGTTCCTTTTCGGTACTGCGACGCCCGGTTATGTCCTCCCGGATCAGAATGCCCCCGGCCACCCGACCTTCCTTGAGCAGGGGCACGCCCCGGATGTTGATGTAACCGGAATGGCCGCCGGAAAATTCCGGGACCCATACGTCGAACCGTTCGACATGTTTTCCGGCCAGCAAAAGGTCCATCTCCGGGGCCAGACCTCCGCTGGCGATGGCGGGCAGGTCCTTGATGTTCATGCCTAAAAAAAACGACGGATCGCAACGGTCTTTGGCAAAGGTCTGGATATGATAGCCGTTGATAAACTGAACCACCCCATCCTGGTCGAAACTGGTTATCGATATCGGGGCCTGTTCGACAAAGGCGCGATAATGATCCTCCCTCAACCGCAATTGGGCTTCCGCCCGCTGGCGGTCGACGATTTCCGCCTGCAACAGTTTGTTGGTGTTGATCAGTTCGATCGTCCGTTCCCGGACCCGGCCCTCGAGTTCCCGGTGGGCGATGGTCAGTTCCTGCTCCGCCCGACGGCGCAACTCGACCTCATTCAGGGCCTGCTGGTATAGCCGGCTCTGACGGCGCAAAACCAGTCCGGCCAGGAGTGTGGCGGCCAGACTGGTGAACACGATCGTGGCGATGTTGGACTGCAAGAGCGTAATGTCGGGGTAGACCAGAAACTTGCCCAATTGATAGATCGACATGCCCAGCAGGGCGAACAATAAGACCTGAATCAACTGCCGACCCATGTTCCAGTTCAGCGAGATGCGATAGGCCATACGTTTCCCGGTCCGCTTCGTTTATGCCGGTTCCGTTTCTTTCGATTTAACCAATACCCCCCCGCCCCTTCGGAAAGAGGCGCGGTGCAAGGGCCGCTCAGTGCTCCGGAAGCCTGCCGACCGGCAGCGGGAGGGGACGGGCGACTCGTTCGCCTTCCAAGGCCGGTCGTTGCCAGGCGTTGCCGATCGCCGAGGGCAGAGGCGCCCGATAGGAGCGGCTTCCTTCGACCAGTTGGAAAAGCTCGTCGACCGTATCGCGCATGCTTTCGGCCTGGGCATTGAGTTCTTCCGAAGCGGCGGCCGACTCTTCGGCGCTGGCGGCGTTGCGCTGGGTGACCGAATCCATCTGGCTGACCGCTTCGTTGATCTGTTGAATCCCCTGGGCCTGCTCCGAGGAGGCGGCGCTGATTTCACTGACCAGTTCGGCCACTTTGCCGGTCTTGCCGGCTACGCTGGAGAAGTTTTCGTCGGTTTCCTTGACCAGAACCTCGCCCTGGCCGATCCGCAGGATGGTGTCTTCAATCAGCTGGGCCGTGTTTTTCGCCGCTTCCCCGGCCCGCTGGGCCAGGTTCCGGACCTCGTCGGCCACGACGGCGAAACCCGCGCCGGCTTCTCCGGCCCGGGCCGCCTCGACGGCGGCGTTCAAGGCGAGCAGATTGGTCTGAAAGGCGATTTCATCGATGGTTTTTATGATTTTGCCAATCGCCTGTCCGGAAGAGGCAATTTCCTGCATGGCCCGGTTGACCTGGCTCATGGAAACAACGGCCTGTTCGACGATGTGGCGGGCGTCGTCCACAAGGGTCTCGGCCTGGCGGGAGTGGTCCGCGTTCCGACTGGTCATGGCCGTCATCTCCTCGAGGGAGGCCGACGTCTCTTCCACGGCAGCCGCCTGTTCGGAAGCCCCTTCGGCCAACTGCTGGCTGGCCGAGGACACCTCGCTCGAAGCGGACGCGACCTGCTCCCCACCCGAGGTCAGACTCTCAATGATCCGGTGGATGGGACGGGTCACACCCACCGTGATGACCCAGGACAGCAGCAGGCCGATGATGATGCCGGCCAGGGCGACGATACCCATGACGAAACGGGTCGCCTGAAAACCCTGGGTCATGGCGCTTTTCTGTGCGGCCTGGACCTCCTCGCATGCCTTGTGAACCTCGCGGGCCCCTTCGACCATCTGGGTGTCGGCCTCTTTCTGGAGCCTACCCAGGTCGATGTAGGAAGTAAAAGCGGTTCGGTACGATCCGACGGCCGCCTTGACCACTTCGATGCGTTCGATATTGGACTGCCGGTTGAAACGGGACTTCAGGCCGTCGGCCTGTTTCTCGATCCGCGCCAGACCGGCTTGGACCGATTTGACGCGTTCTTCCAGGCCTGAAATGATGTACTCCTTTTCGTCCCGTCGGATCTCCAGGAACCATTGGACCATCAGGGCCGCTTCATCCGCCTTGGCCCCCTTGTCCTTGATGAAGGCCAGCAAGGTGTTTACGTCGCCGGACCGTTCGGCCAGTCCCTCATCGAGCTGTTGCTTCTGGTCGTTCCGGATCGCCTCGGCTTCGGCCAGGACCACCCCGGCCTTGCCGCGCATTTGCTCAAGAGCCCCCTTGCGGGCCCCGGCCAGTCGGACGTATTCCTTGAATCCGCCATGGTAGCGGTCCACGGCGCTCAGAACGGCAGTCATCCCTTCTCGTTCGGCCGGCAGCTCGAACCCGCGTTTCAAGGCTTCGGCCTCTTTGCGCATGGTCCCCAGTTCGGCCTCGACCTTCGAAATATTGGAGTCATCGCCCCGGATGATAAAGTTCTTTTCGTAGCGGCGGGCCTCGAGGATGCCTTTGAGCAGCTGGTCGACCCCGGCTGATTTTTGGGCCCGATCCATGACCCCGTCCAGTCCGTTGAAGCCGACTGCCGCCGTGATGCACATCAAAATCAGAACGAGGATGAACCCGCTGAATATACGGGTTCCCAATTTCAGTTTCCTGAACATGACAGGTTTCCTCCTTGTTTTATCGGGCTGGATCTTTTGATCAGTCCGGCGTGCGCCCCATCGCAAGCATTTCTTTAATAGCAAGAAATATGCCAAATCAACATTCAACCTACGAGATACATTTATCAGTTAATCTAATATGTTATGGGAAATGAAGGTCGAGCGTCCGTCCGGGGGGCGTGACAGGAAATTTTACAAGGCGTAAAAGAAGTCCGACATCCCGGCCTGGCCGGCCGGAGTCACGATTCAGCGGTTGGCGGCAACCTAGGACCGCCCTGTCGCGGCCTTTGGCCTCGGGACTCCGGCCGGCGCCTTTTCCATATATGGTCAGGGACTCGTCGGCGGAGTCGTCCTTGAGGGTTAACCCTGCTCCCGGCCATTTTTCTTGACTCGGGCCGCCGCGATTGTGATAGGTTGGTCCCCACCATGGACCGGCGGCTCTATATCTCCCTGTTTCTGACCACACTGGCCGTGGCCCTGGGTTTGAGTCTGGTCGCTCCCCTGCTGCCGATCTTCGCCGAGGACCTCGGGGCCACCGGTATTGAAATCGGGCTGATCTTTTCTTCCTTCTCCCTGGCCCGCTCCGTCCTGCTGCCCATCGTGGGCCAGGTGGCCGACAGCTGGGGCCGCCGGACCTTCCTGTTGGGCGGTCTGATCGTGTACCTGGTCGCCTCCATGCTCTACGTGTTCGCCGATTCCGTCGCTTCCCTGGTCATCTGCCGGCTGAGCCAGGGCGTGGCCGGGGCCATGGTCGTGCCGGTCGCCCGCTCGTACGTGGCCGACATGATCCCGCCGGGACGGGAAGGCCGTCTGATGGGGCATTTCAACATGGCCTTTTTCAGCGGTCTGGCCATCGGCCCCTGGCTGGGCGGTTTTCTCAAGGACTGGTACGGCATGAACGCGGCCTTCCTGACCATGGCCGGCCTGGTCTTTGCCGGCCTGGTCATTACCTGGACCAACGTCCCCCGGGTCTGGACCCCGTCGGCCGACTCGGGCGCCCACGAACCCATGTCCTATATGGACATGCTTCGCCATCCGTCCCTGATGGGCCTGTTCGTCTTCCGTTTCGGGACCATTATCGGCATCGGCATGAACTGGTCCTTCATGCCCCTTTACGGGCACGACGTCCTCCGGCTTTCCGCCAGCGCCGTGGGCCTGCTCATCTCCCTGAACGTGGTCATGACCACCCTGCTCCAGCCCCTGTTCGGACGCCTGGCCGATCGATGGGACCGGTCCTGGATGACCTTCTGGGGGGGACTGCTGGCTTCCGTCTGTCTGCTCGGGCTGCCGTACTGCCACGATTTCTGGTCCCTGTTCGTCGTGAATCTGTTCCTGGGCGTCTTCGTGGGCATGTACATGCCCCCCCTCATGGCCCTGTCCGTGGACGCGGCCCGGGAAACCGGATTCATGACCCGGGTCATGAGCCTGCTCGAACTGGCCTTCAGCGTGGGCATGGTCGTCGGCCCGGTCCTGGCCGGCCTGATCGAGGAGACCCTGGACATCGGCTGGGTCTTCCGGGGCGGCGGGCTGATCGGCTTGGCGACCTGCGTGATCTTCATGGTCATCCAGCGCCGGCCGAACCGGAACGGCCCAGGCCTCCCCTGGGCTGAAAACCACGCCTAGCCCCAATACAGGTCACTTAACGACGGGCAAAGGGGTCAGGAGCCTTTGCCCGAAACATTCATTACGATTCTTAAATGAACCGTATTGCCCCTAGCCCGGGTTTCTGACCGGGTACCGTCGCGAGGTCGAGAAATCATTAGCGAAACGAGCGTTGCAGCAAGAATTTCCCGGCCGCGGCAGGAAGCTGGCGAGAAATCCGGGCCAGACCGCAAGGTACTGCAACCAGGAGGCAACCGCTATGTCCCTTCGATTCTGGCAGGTCGACGCCTTTACCGATCGCCCCTTTCGCGGCAATCCGGCCGCGGTCTGCATCCTCGAGGCCCCGGCCGACGAGGCCTGGATGCAGGACGTGGCCCGGGAAATGAATCTGTCCGAAACCGCATTTCTTCACCCGGAAGGCGATTTTTACCGCCTGCGCTGGTTCACGCCCGCGGCCGAAGTGGACCTCTGCGGCCACGCCACCCTGGCTTCGGCCCACATCCTTTGGAGCCATAAGCATCTGCCGCCGGGTCGGGAGGCCCGATTCCTGACGCGCAGCGGCGAGTTGCGGGCCCGGCTCGACCCGGACGGCTGGATCGAACTCGACTTTCCCCGGACGCCGGACGAACCGGCCCAAAGCCCGGAGGGACTGGCCGAGGCGTTGGGCGCCGACCCGGTCTATCTCGGCCGCAGCCCTTTCGACTACCTGGTCGAACTGGAAAGCGAGACGACCGTCCGGGACCTGTCCCCGAACATGTCCGGCCTGAAATCCTTCCCGGTCCGGGGGATTATCGTCACGGCCCGGGCCGAAACCCCGGGACTCGACTTCGTATCCCGCTTTTTCGCCCCCCGAGTCGGGGTTGACGAGGACCCGGTCACCGGCTCATCCCACTCCTGTCTGGGGCCTTACTGGAGCCGGCGGCTGGGCCGGCCCGAAATGCGCGCCTATCAGGCTTCGGCTCGCGGAGGCCACCTTAAAATCCGGGTCGGCGGAGAACGGGTCTATATCGGGGGCCAGGCCGTCACCGTGATCCAAGGCGACCTGCTCTGAAAAGCCGGCGGCGGCTTGAGCCCGGCGACCGGTTGTGCTAACATCCTCCAACCGCAAGGTCCGCCGCCGAGTGCCCGAATCCATTGGATCAGGAGGCCCCATGCCACGACGTCCGGTTAGACTTGCAATCTGCGCCACCCTCTTCGCCCTGACCCTGGGCTGCGCCACAGCCGCGCCGCCTGCCCGGACCCCCTCGGTTCCAGCCGCGCCGACGGCCTCGCCCGCCGCTACGCCGACCTCCCCGGGAGAGCTGGACGTCGTTCGGGCCGGGATGTACTATCGCCAGGGCTGGCCCATCACCCAGGGCTGGAACGGACTGGCCTGGGGCGACTCCATTGAAAAATTCATCCAACGCTTTCCCGACGCCCGCCAAGTGGGCGCCAATACGACCTGGACAACGGGCAACGCTCAGGAAGTCTTTTTCGGACATACCTTCCTGCCCACCTACCACTTCGACCCGCAGGGACGGTTCATCGCCGTGTCCCTGACCAAATCCAACCGGGAACAACTCGTGCCCCTGGTCAACACCATGCTTCAGACGCTGGGCACGCCCAAGTCCAAAAAAGTACGATGGGAATTCGGGGACGTGGTCGTTTACGCCGTCCACCACTCCGTGGTCATCCGCAGCCTTTCCACACCCTGAAAATAAAACGCGCCGACCTCCCGTGAGGTCGGCACTTCAATTTTGACTTCCTAAAGCGCCGTGAAGAACTGCCGGCGACTGCCCCGTCTGACTAAGTATCACTTGGACCGCGGGACCTACCGAGCAGACCGGGCACGCACACCCAAGAAGCCAATCTTGACAAAGACAATACAGATCCTAATACCGTCTGGTACATTTTCGCATGCTCTGATGCCTATGTCAAGGCATTTTTTCATCATTTAATATAAATTATGGTCCATTATCGATATTTTTAAATAAATTCCGTCTTTTATACGGAAAATAAAATCTATTGAACCCGGATTTTGCGGTCGGGTTCGGCGCGAGGCATCGATATATATGGGAAAAGAGCATTTATTTGATTGGCGGGCCAACTTCACGGCAAGCCGCGAGAATGATCCGCCCCGCGTGTTCGGCGTCTCGGCAGAAGACAACTGGGTTTTCAGCCGTCGAGTGTCTCTCGCACTTTGGCCGCGAAATCCAGCAGGGAAAAGGGCTTCTGGATGAACTGAACGCCGGGTTCGAGGACGCCGTGGTGGGCAATGACATTGGCGGTATAGCCGGACATGAACAGGCATTTCATGTCCGGCTTGATCTCGATGAGCCGCTCGGCCAACTCCCGGCCGTTCATTTCCGGCATGACCACATCGGTTATGAGCAACTGAATCTCACCCGGGGTTTCCCGGCACAGACGAACGGCCTCACCCGGTTTGCCGGCAGCCAGTACGGTGTAGCCCAGTTTTTCCAACATATGTTTACCCACGTTCAGGATGGTCAACTCATCCTCGACCAGGAGAATCATTTCCCCACGGCCTTTCGGAGGAGCGCTCACGGTCCGGGACTCGGCTTCGGGCGTCTGGCCCTCAGGCCGAGGCAGGTAGATTTTAAAGGTCGTCCCTTGGCCCGGTTCGCTGTACACATTGATGAACCCGTTGTTCTGCTTGACGATTCCGTAAACCGTGGCCAGTCCCAGCCCCGTACCTTCCCCCTTTTTTTTGGTGGTGAAAAAGGGTTCGAAAATATTGTCGAGGGCCGGCTTGTCCATGCCCATGCCGTTGTCGCTAATGGTCAACATGACGTACTTACCGGGAACGGAATCGATATGAGTGGAGGAATATCCTGGGTCAATTGCAACGTTCACGGTTTCTATGGTGACTTTGCCGACGCCGGAAATGGCGTCCCGGGCGTTGACGCAAAGATTGGCCATGATCTGGTCTATCTGAGCCGGGTCCATCTTCACCGGCCATGGATTGGAACACGGTTTCCAGACGATATCGACGTCCTCGCCCAGCAGGCGACGGAGCATTTTCAGCATGCCTTCCACGGTTTCGTTCAGGTCGAGAACAACGGGGCTGATGGCCTGCCTTCGGGCGAAGGCCAAAAGTTGCCGGGTAAGATCAGCGGACCGCTTTCCGGATTTAAAAATTTCCTGAATGATTTCGTGGTTGGGATCATCGGGTTTAAGGGTCAGGAGGGCCAGTTCCGCGTTGCCATTGATCACCGTGAGCATATTGTTGAAATCGTGAGCCACGCCGCCGGCCAGTCTTCCCACGGCCTCCATTTTCTGGGCCTGGTGTAGCTGCTCCTCCAGCTCCGCCTTTTCGGCCTCCAGCCGCTTCCGCTCGGTGACGTCCGTGAAAAATCCGACCACGCATGCCCTTCCGTCAATAGTGACCGCCGCCGCGTTGATATCCACCTGGATAACGGTCCCGTCCTTGCACAGACACGGCAGGGCTGAGGCCCGGATCGTTTCTTCGCACGCGTGGGCTTCGAAGATATCGATAGCGTGCGGAAGGCTTTCTTGGGGATGGATGTCCTCGACCGTCAGCCGGAGCAGTTCGTCGACCGTATAGCCCAGCATATGACAGATGGCCGGGTTGGCATACAGGAAGGCGCGGAGTTCCGCGTCAGCCACCAGTATCCCTTCGGACACGCCTTCGAACAGGGCCCGGTACTTGCGTTCCGAGGCGGCCAGGGCTTCTTCCGCTTGTTTGCGTTCGCTGATGTCGGACAACAGGTTCAGGGTGGCCGGTCCGCCTTCCCAATCAATGCCAACGGCATTGTTCTGGACCCATTTTTCCTTTCCGGTCTTGTCATACATCCGAAAGGGATGAACACCCGTGGAAGATTCGCCCCCCAATATCCTGTGCTGGAGCTCGTCGACCAGGCCTTTGTCTTCCGGATGGACATGGTCGACGAATAAATATCCTTTTAGCTCTTCCGGCTTGTATCCGAAAAAATCAGACGCTCTCTGGCTGACAAATTTGAACCGTCCATCCTGGGCCACCAGGACCACTTCATTGGCGTTCTCGACCAGCAGCTTGTATTTTTCCTCACTTTCCCGCAATGCGTTTTCCGTCCGTTTGCGTTCGGTGATATCAATGGACAAAACGAATATTCCTTCGGGCGCGGGCTGGATGCTCAGGGCGAACCAGCCTGTCGAGCCATCGGGAAATCTGAATTCGTTCTCCAGGTGTTCGACTATTCGTTCTTCCTGACAACGACGCAAACAGGCAAATATTTCTGTATCTTCAATTCCAGGATAGACCTCCATCATGGTGCGGCCCAGCAGTCTTTCCCTGGCCTGCTTTCCGTGCCTGACGACCGCATCATTGACGTAGAGGTAACGCCAGTCGAAACCAATGATCTGGCAGCCTTCCATCATATGGTCGAGCGTGGCCCGGTAAAGTTCGTCCCGGTTCCGAAGCGCCTCCTCGGCCTGCTTTCGTGCACTGACGTCCAGATGCGTTCCGCAGGCCCTGAGGGGGAGGCCGCCGGTGTCGCGTTCTATCACCTTGCCTTTGTCCAGGACCCATATCCAGTCACCGGATTTGTGCCTCAAGCGATATTCGGTTTCATAGTAATCCGTCCGGCCATCCAGGTGAGCATCGAGGGCTTCCATCACCTCCGGGTAATCGTCAGGGTGAACGAGTTTTTCCCAGGAGTTGACGTGCGGCTCGATCTCCTCCGGGTCGTATCCCAGCATTTCGACCCAACGGGCATTGAATACCACCCTGCCGGTAACCACATCCCAGTCCCAGGTGCCCAGGTCGGCGCCCCGAAGCGCCAGTTCCATATTTTCGAATAGCGTTCTGTATTTTTCCTCACTATCCCGCAGCACCATCTCGACTCGTTTTCTTTCCGTGATGTCAAAGATATAATGAACATAAAGGTCCTCCGATAGCGGCTCCCATATGCCTTCGTACCATTTCCCCAGGTACCCGACCTCGATCCTTTGTGAATTCCCGGTCTCCCACAGTTCAGGCGCCAGACAGAAGGGGCAGCGATCGTCTCGCATGGCGAATGCTTCAAAACAGGTATAGCCCGGGAGTGCTCCAAGATTCCGGGCGAATTTGTTGGATGCGACGATTTCGCGGGTGTTCTTTTTTAGAATCAGGGCTATGCAGTCCGGAATGTTGTCAAGCAGGGTCGTCATCAGGGAAAGTTCCCCGGCCAGATTTTCTTCGTTCAGTTTCCGATCGGTGATGTCGGTGATCATATTGACCACTTTATGAATCTGGCCCAAGTCATCAAAAAGGGGGAAATAGCGAGCCAGAAGACACCGTTTACCCGATGGGTTCATGTATTCCATCTCATGTTCAACGGTTTCCCCCTGGAAGCTTTTTATCAGATGCGGTTTTATGGATTTCTCGAATGCCTCTCTTCCCAGAACATCATCGATAGACTTGCCGATAATCTGGTCCGGCCTGGCATTCCTTTGGTTCAGGAAGGATTGATTGACCATTTTATAACGGAAATCCCTGTCGACAACCACCAGCATTTCACTGGCGTTTTCTATAACCATTTTATATTCCTGAAGCGCTTTTTCCATTTCCATCCGTTTCGCATCCACATCAGCCACATACATGGCCATATCGAGTGTAATCTCGAGTTCGCGCTCGCTAAAGGGTTTGAGCAGGTATCCAAAGGGATAAGTCAATTTGGCCCGTTCCAGGCGATCGGCATCCGCATGGGCGGTTAAAAAGACCACCGGAATGCCCCATTTTTCCCGCATGACAAAGGCAGCTTCTATCCCGTCCATTGCTCCCTTGAGTACGATATCCATCAGTACC
>JAHJTB010000506.1 GCA_018830135.1 Pseudomonadota bacterium
CCGCCTCAAATACGAATACGGCCTGGACCTCTGCCGTCCCTGGCTGGCCGGACGGGAAGTGCTCGACGTCGGCACGGGCACGGGTCTGTTCCTGAACACGGCTCGGGACCACGGCTTCAAGGCGATGGGGCTCGAGCTGAACGACCTGGGCGTGGCCCGGTTGCGCGAGGCGGGATTCGAGGTCATCGACCGTCCCCTGGAAGAGGCCGGCCTGGAGTCGGATTGTTTCGACCTGATCACGCTTTGGGAGGTCCTCGAGCATATCGTCGAGCCCGGACGTCTGCTGCTGGAAATCTCCCGGATCATCCGTCCCCAAGGCCTTTTGCTCGTCCTGGTGCCCAACACCGATTCCCTGGTCACCCGCCTGCTTCATGAAAAGAGCGCCACCTTCGGCGGACACTCCCACGTCAACTTTTTCAACGTGTCCACCCTGGGCCGGCTGCTGGACCAGAGCGGTTTTCAGATCGTGGAGGCGGAAACGGTGATTACCGAACTGGGTACGATCAACAACCATCTCGCCTTGGAAGACCCGTACTTCGGGCGGGCCGAGCCGGTCCTGGACTTCCTGTCCCCGGACCTGATTCACGACCGCATGCTGGGCAGCAAGCTGCTGGTCCTGGCCCGGCCGAAGGCGAACCAGGAGTCAGGCGCATGACGATTCTCGGCATTATCCCCGCGCGTGGCGGAAGCAAGGGCATCCCGCGCAAGAACATCAAGCCGATCCTGGGCCGGCCCCTGGTGGCCTGGACCATCGAAGCGGCCCGCAACTCCAGCCTGCTGGACCGTTTCGTGGTTTCGACCGAGGACCCGGAGATCGCGGCCGTGGCGGAACACTGGGGCGCCGAGGTGCTGCCCCGTCCGGCGGAACTGGCCGGCGACGATTCGAGCAGCCGGGACGTCATCCGGCATGCCTTGGAATCCACCGGGGCGGACGTATCCGTGCTGCTTCAGCCCACCTCGCCGGTTCGTGATCCTGACCTGATCGACCGGGCCGTTCAGGCCTTTGTCGAGGGAGGCTATGACTCCCTGGCCACGGGCCGCATGTTGCCGGTGTACCCCCCCCACGGGGAGGAACACCGCCGCCAGGACATCGGGTACGTGTTTGTCAACGACGGCAGCCTGATCGTTTCGACCCGGGCAACGATCCTGGCCGGAAGCCTGTTCGGTCAGTCCCGGGGTACCATGGTCACGGACAAGTGGCAGAACGTGGACATAGACGACGAGTTCGACTTCTGGATCGCCGAACAGATACTGCGAAAACGAATGGAGGAACGGGCCGTCGCCGAAGGGCCGGATGTGGAATCGCTCTGGTCCCCGCGAAACGCCGGGACCGCGGTCGCCCGTGGATATCGTCATGAACACGCTTGATTCATCGAGCGGCCCGGACCCTTCCATGGCCCGGCCCGGATTCGAAGCGGCCGACTCGCGGAACATCTCGCGCCTGGTCTCGGCCAAGGGCGATCCCAACGCGATCATCGCGGCCGAGGTCGGTCCGAGGTACCTGGACTACCGGCGTCAATGGGACCTGGCCCGGACGTTTCAACTCCGGCCGCCCTTTCCGCTGCACGTGGACTATGAACTGATATACCGGTGCAACCTGCGCTGTCCCATCTGCATCATGAGCCTGCCGGCCGAGGAGCGCAACCGGTGGGGCGATTCGTCCCTGAGCCTGTCCCTGGACACGGTCAAGGAACTGCTGGACGAAGGCGCGGCCAAGGGCCAGGCGGCCGTGGGCCTCAACGGCATCTGCGAACCGCTTCTTTATCCCGACCTGCCGGAGATCGTGGCCTACGCCCGCTCCAGGGGCATGGTCGACGTGATGTTCAACACCAACGGACTGCTCCTCGACGAGGACCGCTCTCGGGCCCTGATCCGGGCCGGCCTGACCCGGATCATGATCAGTCTGGACGCAGCCACCGAGGAGACCTATCGCCGCATCCGGATCGGGTCCGACTTCGAGCAGGTCCGGGAAAACGTGCGCCGCTTCGTCCGACTGCGCCAGGAGATAGGCTCGAACCTGCCTATCGTCCGGGTCAGTTTCTGCGTGACCCGCGTCAACGAGCACGAGTTGGACGACTTTATCCGGGTCTGGACCCCGGTGGCGGACTTTTTTTCCATCCAGCAGTACGGGAACACGTTCGAGGGCGACCATGCCGACGATCGCGCCCGGCTTTTCCCCCGAACCCGCACCTACGATCCGGGACCGGCGCCCCGGTGCGGCCAGCCCTGGAAGCGGGTCATGGTCAGGCACAACGGCGACGTCATGCCCTGCTGCGATGCCTCGGGACTGGGGCTGGTCGTGGGCAACGTGTACGACGCGCCCCTGGAGGATATCTGGCTGGGCGCGAGGGCCGAGCGTATCCGCCGGCTTCAGAGCCAAGGCCTGTATGATCGGGAGCCCATCTGCCGGGCCTGCATGACCAAATGGGGGCCGACGGCCGACGGCCAGGGCCGGGAGGCCCAGGGAGCAAGACATTGAATCAACAGCTAAACGTAGCGACCGTGACATCCGGGGCCAGACTGCTCCACCAGGAGCCCACGGGCCAGGTTCGCCTGATCGAGTTCGAGCGCCGTCCCTTCGAAGTCATGGCCGCCGTCTTCGGAGACCGGTTCCGCCGTTATCGCGAGGAGTGGGCGGCCACGTCAAGGTTCGAGCATCTGCCCGAATTCCCGCTCAGCCTGGACCTGGAAGTCAACGCCTCGTGCAACCTTCGCTGCGTCATGTGCGTCATGGGCAGCCCGAACTATGTCAATCCCATGGCGGGGCGGACCATGATGGATTTCGGTCTTTACCGTCGCCTGATGCGGGAGGCCGAGTCCCGGAAGCTGCCGGCCATGACCTTCGGCTTTCTCAGCGAACCCCTGCTCCGGCCGGACCTGGCCGACATGATCGGCCTGGCCCGCCAGTCCGGCGTGATGGACATTCGTCTGGGCACCAACGGCCTGCTCCTGTCCCCCTCGATTTCGGAGGACCTGATCTCCGCCGGGCTGACCCGTCTCGAAGTCTCCCTGGACGCTTTCCGTCCCGAGACCTACCGCCGCATCCGCCGGGGCGGTCGGATCGAGCAGGCCGTTCGCAACGTGCTCGACTTCCTCGAACTGCGGGCCCGGCGACGGTCCGATTTCCCCATCCTCCGTCTCAGTTTCCTGCGCCTGCCCGGCAATGAGGCCGAAGTGGAGGATTTCCTGGAATTCTGGCGGGACAAGGCCGACCTGTTTTCCATCCAGGAGCCGATCTATTTCGAGGAGGCCCCGATTTCCCGGCAAGCGGAGCTGGTCGAGCTGCCGGTTTCGCCGGATTTCCGATGCGCCCAGCCCTGGCAACGGATCATCGTCCGGAGCAACGGCGACGTGTTTCCCTGCTGTTCGATCTACGGCCTGGGCATGCGAATCGGTTCGGCCCTGGAAAGCCCGATCTCCGAAATCTGGCGTCACCCAATCATCCATCACCTGCGCCGCCTTCATCGGGCGGGCCTCTACCAGGACGTGGCGGCCTGCCACCGCTGCGCGGTCCGTTCGTCGATGACGGCCTTGCCCGAATCCTGCTCCGCGCCTTCAAGGAGGGAAGCATGAGCGAACCCCAGATCGGTTATCGCAGCAACACCTATTACGAGTTCGCCAACCCGGAGGCCATGAACTGGCGCGATTTTCGTTCTCCGGCCTACGAAGAGTACCGCCGGAAATGGGATACGTACCCGCTCCGCCGCTACGCCGGAGACTTTCCGCTTCACGTGGACCTGGACACGACCAATGCCTGCAACCTGAAATGCCTCCCCTGCCCCCGGACCCACTACCTGGCCACGGGCAATACCAACTGGTCTCCGGAGGGCCGTATCGGGTACATGCACTTCGATCTGTTTCGCCGGGTCATCGACCAGGCGGCCGAAGGGGGGGCGTTTTCGATCAAGATCAATTACCTGGGCGAACCGCTCCTGCATCCCCAGGTGGTCGATCAGGTCTCCTACGCCAGCGGCCGGGGGTTGGAAGTGATGATGAACACCAATGCCACCCTGCTGACCGAGGAGATGTCCACCAGGCTTCTCGAGGCCGGTCTGGACGACCTGTTCTTTTCCGTGGATTCTCCTTACGCCCCGGAATACGAAAGCATCCGAATCGGGGCCCGCTTCGACCGGGTCATTCGGAACATCGAACGATTCGTCCAGATCAAGGAACGGCTGGGGCTTCGCCACGTCCAGACCCGGGCTTCGATGATCGTTTCCGAAGATCGCCGCCGGGACCGCCAGACCATCGAGGCATTCAAGAGCCTGTTCACCAGCCTGGGCGTGGCCGAGATCGGTTTCGGCCTGCTGACCGACATGAAGACCGACTACGGGTCGGCTTACGGGATCGTGCCCGACTTCCTGTGCCGCGACATATACACCCGGATGTTCGTGTTCTGGGACGGTCCCATCGGCCCCTGCTGCGGTGAGTGGGAGCGGGGTTACGTTCTGGGAGACGCCCTCCGGGACGACCTGGGGGACGTCTGGAACAACCCGCGCTACCAGGCCCTCCGTCAGGCCCACGACCAGGGTCGATACGACCGGATACCGATCTGCCGGGCCTGTTCGGTGCCCTGGCTTTCGACGCGGGAGGTGGAGGCATGAACGGCGCCGCTTCCCGCCCGATTCCGACCGGGGCCCACGTTCAGACCAACGAAACGGCCCGGGTGGTGCTCGTGGGAGAGCGCCGCTCTCCGGAAGCGGTACTTTCGCGTCACCTGGGGCCCGCCTTCGATGACTATCGGGAACGCTGGCGGCTGGCCGACGAGTTCATCCGGCGGCCCGACTGGCCCCTCCATCTGGACGTGGACACCAATTACACCTGCAACCTGCGTTGCGTCATGTGCCCGCTGGGCGTCGGGGGATTCCCGGTTGCCTACGACCGGAAGCACCTGGACTTCGACCTGTACAAACGGGTCCTGGACGAAGGAGCAGCCAATGGTCTGGCCTCGGTCCGGCTGGGTCTGACCGGCGAACCGCTTCTGCGCAAGGATATCGCGGAATTCGTCCGGGCGGCCCGGGACCACGGCCTGCTGGATGTCATGCTCATCACCAACGGCCATCTTCTGACGCCTGACGTGAGCCTCGCTTTGATCGAGGCCGGTCTGACCCGGCTCATGGTCTCCATCGACGCCGTTCGTCCCGAGACCTATCGACGCATCCGGCGCGGCGGGGAACTGGAGACGGTGACCCGGAACGTGCATGCCTTCCTCGATCTCAGGCGCCGCCTGGGGTCTGATCTGCCGCTACTCCGGCTCAGCTTTGTCAAAATGTCCTTCAACGAGGACGAACAGTCGGATTTTTCCGGGTACTGGTCGGACAAGGCCGACTACATCAGCTTCCAGGAGTACACCAACATCCTCGAGACGGAGTCGACCCGATATTTCACCGGCAACCGGGTCCGGGCGCCCCGGTTCCGCTGTCCGGACCCCTGGCAGCGCATGAGTCTGTTCGTCAACGGCGACCTGTTTCCCTGCTGTTCGGATTTCGGCCGGCTGGCGCCTATGGGCAATGCCGGAGAAACCAGCGTGGGACGGGTCTGGCGTTCCGAAGCCGCTCTGGCTCTGGCCAGGCTGCACCAGGAGGGACGATGGCGCGAGAACGACCTCTGCCGCCGTTGCGCCGCCAATTCCACCGCCCAGGGAGGGTCCGATGATTGACCTGGACCTCAAGTTTCTGGCCCCGCACCGGATGCTGCGAGAGTACCAGGTGCTGTGCCTTATCGACGATGACTCGGCCGTCAGCCAGCATCGCCTTGCCGAAGCCGTCGGCCTGTCCTCGGCCATGGTCAACAATTACATCAAGGCCTTCGTCAGCCGGGGGCTTGTCGAGGCGGAAGGGAATAACAACCGGAGTTTCCGCTACTACCTGACTCCCCAAGGCCGGGAACTGAAGCAGTCCCGCATGAGCGGTTACCTGGCCGAAGTGGCCCGATTGTACGCCATGGCCCATAACCAGGTGGCCCGCCGTTTAAAGGCCCTTTACCGCCAGGGACTGCGCCGGGCCGTGCTCTTCGCCGATCCGGCCCTGGCCTGTATCGTCAATGACTCGGCCGCGGACGAGCAGCCGGACATCGTCGGCGTTATCGTCCGGGACGGACTGGAGTCCGCCCCGAACGCTCCGTGGCCGCGCTTCACCAAGGCGGCCGAGTTGGACGGCATCGATTTCGACGGGATCATCGCCTGCCACAAATCGGATTTCGAAGGCGTACGCCGTTTTCTCGGCAATGGTTCCGGACCGGAGGGCGCCTTGCGAGTCGAGGCCCTTTTCGACTGATTCACCGAACCGGGTGAGGAAGATGAACCTGCTCTACGAAAAAAACATGACCATTCTCAGGGCCATGTCCCCGGCAACGGCATCCTGGGTCGAGACCGGCGTCTCCGAAACCGGTTTCGAACTGGTTCGGACCCCTTCCGGGGACCTGGATATCCGGGTCAAGGCGACAGGCCGGACTCCCTTCATCTTGTACGGGGCCGGGAATTCCGGCGCCTCGAGCGATGCATACATGGCCGCGCCGGACCTGGATGCCGGTCGGGCCACAATCCTTTTCGGACTGGGTCTGGGACGAGGGCTGACCGCGCTGGCCAGGAAAGCCCCCGGGGATCATGTCTTTTTCATGGTCGAAGAACACGCGGCCGTCGTCCGGGCCGCCTTCGCCGCGGCCGACTTCACCCGGCTGCTGGCCACGGAACGAATGATTCTGCTACCTCCCGAAGAGACGTATCTGGAAAAACTCGTTTCCAAAACCTTCTGGCTCTACCGGAAAGGGGAGATCGGAATCCTGGTCGACGAGGCCTGCTGGTCCTACTTTTCAGGAGACTTCCGCGCCCGAGTCGATCGATTCAAACGGGTGATCGAAACCGAGGCCCTGCACGCGTCCGGCTGGATCAAGGAGGCTTCGGCCCTCGCGGAAAACCAGATGGCCAACCTGCCCCTGGTTCTGACCTCCCCGTCGGTGGACGGGCTGAAGGACGCCATGTCCGGAATGCCCGCCCTGGTCCTTTCCGCCGGCCCTTCGTTCCGAACGAGCCTGCCCCTGCTCGAACGGGTCGCCGGGCGGGCCGCGATCATCGCTTCGGCCCCGGTCCTGCGCGTGCTGCTGGCCTGTGGAATCAGGCCCGATCTGGTCGGAATCCTGGACTACACGCCATCGAACTACGACGTGCTTCGCGACGTTTACGCCGTCCGGGACGTGCCCCTCGTCTTTCTCGATTCGACCTATCCGGAAGTCATTCGGAGCTACCAGGGCCCGCTTATCTCGGCCCTGGACTCGAAAAGCTCGATTCATCGCTGGATCGAGGACGTCCGCCGCAAGCGGACCCCTTGGTCGGTGGGGGGAAACGTCGGGTCCTTCTGCCTGGACCTGGCCCTCCATATGGGCTGCGACCCCGTCATTCTGGTCGGCCAGGACCTTTCTTTCCCCGACCTCCATACCCACACCGAGGGCATTGTCGGACGACGAAACCTGAACCGGCCGGAAGCGGTGGCCAATCCGGTCTGGCTCGAATCGGTGGGCGGGGGTCGGGTCTTGTCCAACCTGACCATGGCCTCCTACCTGGACGACATGAACCGTCGGATCGCCCGATCGGACCGGACCTTTGTCAACACCTCGCCCAATGGGGCCAGAATCCGGGGCACGATCGAACGCCCCCTTGAAGCGGCCCTGGAAGCCCACTGCCGCCGCCCGCGAGACGTTAAAAGCCTGATCGCCCGGGCGGCCGCGCCTCCCGACCCTGCCCTGAGCGGCCCCTTGGCGGAACTGGCCTCCTTGTCCAACGAACTGGACTCGCTGCTCCTGGTGGTGGATCGGTCGCTGGCGCTGAACGATCAAATCCGGCAGGCCGCCCAATCCGTCCCCAGGCCTTCCCGGGGGGAAGTCAAGGGCATGATCGAGACCCTGGACGAACTGAGCCGGCGGGCCAAGCGCTACGGGATGCTCTTCGATCCCCTCAAGATGTACCTGGCCTCGCCCATGGCCGAACTCGACCCTTCCCCCCATTCCAGGACCGACCCGTCTTCCGGATCGACCCCCCTGGAATCCATGATGCAGCGAAACCGCCGCCTCATGGAGTCCGTCCGCCACGGCGCCAGGCGGCTCCTTGAACTTCTGGGGGCGTCCGTTGAGGCCATGGGCGAAATCCGCGAAGAAAGCGCATCCGGTCAGGTCCATACCCCTGAAGACCGTCTCAGGACGGCCCGCGCCTGGGCCCGGCTCGGGCGGCTGTCAATTTCCCGGGACCACTATCGTGGAGCCATCGATCTGGCCCCGGACGACCCGGACCTGCTGATCGAAGCGGGCCGGGTCAGCGTGTCCCTGGAGGACTTCCAGAAAGCCCGAAGGCTGGCCGGCGAGGCCGCGGCCCGTCGTCCCGGCATGCCTTCGGCCGCCGGACTCCTGGAGAACATACGGTCCATGTCCGCCGACTGGTCGTCCCAGGCCGAAGAGCGCATGACGGAGGATGACTGGGTCAGCGCCATGCTTCTTTCCGAAAAAGCGCTCGAGGCCGATCCGGAAAACAAGGCGGCCTTGCGGATTCGTGAATGGGCGATGTCCGAACGCGCGAAACGCCTCTCGCCGCCCGAGATCGAACCGAGCCACGAAGACGCCCGGCGGGCCTTCGAGGACGGTCGTTTCCAGGACGCGGTCGGCCTGCTCGATGGCCGTCTGAACCCCGAACGGTCTCGGGACCACATACTCCTTTTGCTCCTGGGCCGCGCCCTGGCCGCGACCGGCCGGGTCGGCGAAGGCCTCCACATCCTGAACGACCTGCAAACCCGCAGGCCGGAATGGGCGGCCGCGGCCGCGGAACTGGGGGCGGTGCTGATCGAAACGGGACGTACTGCCGCCGGTATCGAACAGCTCGAGCGGGCCGCCCGGCTGGACCCGCGTCACGGGGGCCTGCTGTTCGAGGCCGGCCTGCTTCGTATGCAGTCTGGGGACTATCTCCGGGCCGCCGCGAACCTGGAAGCCTTTCTGGCCGATCATCCCGGCGTTCACGAGGCATACAACAAGTTGGGCATCTGCAACCTGGCCCGCGGGCGGCCCCTGGCGGCCGGCCACTGTTTCGAAAAGGCCCTGGCCATCAAGCCCGACTCGGCGGCCGCCCTGGCCGGGCTGGAGAAGTCGAAACAGCTCCGGACGACCGGGACCCCGGAACGGACAGTGTAAAACGAATGAACCTGCTTCTGCTGGGCAGCAACTACTTCCGTCAGGCTCTCCTGGAAGAGGGCCATGAGGTGGTTTGGGCCGGAGACGATCCGTCCTGCGATCTTCCCCTGCCCCCGGAGAAAGTCGACGTCCCGTATATTCTGTCCCGTCTGGACTTCCGTCCCGAAGCCCTGGTCCTGACCGATGACCTCGGCCGCCGGGTCCTGCCCACGGGTCTGGAAAGGACGGACCTGCTCAAGGCCTGGTACGCCGTGGACTCGCCGCTTAATCTCTATTGGCAGGTTCACTTCGCCCCGCTGTTCGACCTGGTCCTGGTCGATCAGAAAAAGCAGGCCGACCTCATCGGGCGAAACACGCCGGCCGGGGCGATCTGGCTGCCCGTAGCCGTTCACACCGGGCTGTATCAGGGGCCGGCGGAAAGGAAAAAATACGATCTGGGCTTTGTCGGCGTCATCAATCCGTCGGTTCGCCCCAAGCGGTCCCGGATCGTCGAATCGCTTTCCAGTCGCTTTGTCATGTATACGGCCGGCGGCAGACGAGGGGCCTGGGTCTCTCCCGAGGAAGCCGGCAGGATATACCGGCGGTCCCGAATGGTCCTCAACGAAAACCTGTTCGACGGCGTAACCACGCGCATGATGGAGGCCATGGCCTCGGGGACGATGCTTTTGACCGAAGCGTCCACGAACGGGCTGGGCGACCTGTTCTCACCCGGCGAGGACCTGGTCGCCTTCGGACCCTCCAACCTTTTCGATCAGGTCGAATACTATCTTGCCAACGACACGGAGCGACAACGGGTGGCCGATCGAGGCCGGAGAGTTGTTCTGGAAACCCACGATGTCAGGCACCGGGCCCGACGCCTGGTCGACCTGTTTGCCGGCGCCCGGCCGGGCCTGGGGCTTACGGAAGGAACCTCGTTTTTCAGGCAGTCGGGGCGGGCCTGGTTCTGGGTCGGGCTTCGTTGGCCGGGCCATGACGGGCTCAAGCGACTCGTCAGGGCGGAACGCTATCTCAGGCGCGCGGAGCGGGGGGGTGATCTGACTCCATCGGACCGGTTCGCCCTGGGTCATCTGGCCATGCTTCAGGGACGGGAGGCCGAGGCTCGCGCCCGGTTCGAATCGGCCCGGGAGGCCGGATCGGTCCAGGCTGCCCTGAGCCTGGGTTTCATGGAACTCGAGGCCGGGCGCGAAGGCCGGGCGATTGATGAATTCAACCGGGCGGCCCTGGCGGCCGGGGTCGACCCTTTCAGCGACTTATCGATCCCCGGCGGCCCGAGTGCGGACCTTCACCATGCCCTGGGCCGCGTTCTGGAAGCCGTGGGCCAGGACCTGACGCCGGGCTTTTCCAGGCGGGGCCTGCATCCGGGCTTGTGGACCGCGGCCGAACACTACCAGGCGGCATTGCGGATCGACCCGGACCACGCGTCGTCCCTGGCCGGTCTCGGCCTGTTATTGTCCCGGTACGAGGCCTATGCCGAAGCCCACGCATTTCTGTCCCGGGCGGCCGGACTCGCCCCCGAACGCGAGGACCTGGCCGAGGCTGCGTCCCGGGCCGCCGAACGGGGCTATGCTAACTGCCCTGGAATGAGAAAGGTGGCTTGATGCTGGAAATCGTCGGCAAGGGCCTGCCCGGAGCGGGTCTGATATATGAAGGACGAATTCTGCACAACCCGAAGTGGCCCGTGGAAGAAGCCAGGGCTCACATTTCCCGGGTCAAGGCCGAGGGCAAGGGCCTGCTGCTCGTGTTCGGAGTGGGGCTTGGTTATCACCTGCGTGAACTGGCCGAACAATGGCCCCTGACCCGCATGGTCGCCTTCGAGCCGGTCGGTGAAATCCACCAGGCCTGCATGGAGATGGGCGGCCTGGACGGCCTGATGCCGGAGCGCGTGGAAATCGCTTCCGACTGGTCCGCATTGGACGAGACGCTGACTCGTGAAATCGTTCACGGCCCTCATCCGGACCCGGTCGTATTTATCCAGCCGGGCTACGCCAGCCTTTTCCGGGCCCAGGCCGAAGCCTTCGAGCGGCTTGTTCAAGGCGCCCGGCTGAGGCGGGCCGTCGAGGACCGGACCCGGAACGAGAAACGGGGTCTTTTCCTGGACAATCTGGCCGACAACCTGCCGTTTATCATGACCCGCCCACTCCTGACGGCCCTGAAAAACCGTTTCACCAATCGGCCCGGATTTGTCGTCGGTTCAGGGCCCGGACTGGAAAAAAACGGCAGACTGCTGAGCGATCTCCATGAACGGGGCCTGATCCTGGCCGCCGGGTCCGCCTTCAAGCCCTTGCGGCGCATGGGCGTCACCCCGGACATTACGGTCGTGGTCGAGGCCGAGGATACGAGCGGGTATCTCAAGGACGTGGGGTACGCACAAGGACGGCTTCTGGCTCTGGCTTCCACCGCCCACCCCCATCACTATTCGCTATCCGGGTTCACCCCGGCGGTCTTTCATCTGACCGCCGGGCCGGCCTGGCTTTTCGGGACCGATGATTTTGCGCCCCATGCCGGGACGGCCGGATCGGCCGCGTTCACGCTCGGGCTGCTGCTCGGCCTCAATCCCCTGGTCCTGGTCGGGCAGGACCAGGCCTATGACGAGGGTCGGCTTCATGCTTCAGACACTCCGGGCGATGATTCGGCGGCCGGCGATTCCGGCCGGTTCCGCGTGGCCGGGGGCTCGGACCGGGAGGTGGCGACCCATTCGGGTTTCGCCGCCTCCCTGCACTGGTACGCCGAATCGGCGGGGTATCTCAGGCGGACCGCGCCTGACCGGATCGTTCTGAACGCGAGCGAAAGCGGGGCCAGAATTCCCGGGGTGCCGGAAGCGACCCTGGCCGATGTGATCGCCGGCCTTCCCTCGATCGGTGACCGGACCTCGATCGTTTCCGCCCTGGACGACGTGGAAAACCCTGATCCCCGTGTCGTTCACGAGCGGCTGGCCGAGACCTGGCAACTGGTCGGTCAGTTGGCCTCGGTCCTGAGAATGGCCCCCGATCAGGCCCCGGAACTGATCGAGGAAGTCCGTTTGAACCACCCGTTTCTTCATGAGGTCCTGCCGTCGTCCGGACCGTCGGGCTGGAAGGCCCTCCTGGGAGCGGCCGAAACCCGATTGATCAAGATGATCGACCGCCTGGAGCGAGATGACTGATTCGTCACCGGCCATCAGCCTGTGCATGATCGTGCGCAACGAGGAGGGCAACCTGTCCAGGAGCCTCGCCCCGGTCGGCGGATGTTTCGACGAGGTGGTGGTCGTGGACACCGGCTCATCGGACCGGACTCCGGACCTGGCCCGTTCGTACGGGGCCAGGGTCGTGGAAATCGAATGGCCGGACGACTTTGCCGCGGCCAGAAACGTTTCCATTGGCGAAGCCCGATGCGACTGGATATTCTGGTTGGACGGAGACAATTACATCTCGCCCGAAGGCGTAGCCGAACTGCGCCGTCACCTGGACCCGGAACGCAAAAGTGTTTTATGGTGCACCGAAGTCGTGCTGCCCCAGGGGGAACGCCTGGTCCAGAAACGGGTCTTCCCCAACCGGCCGGAAGTGTATTTCGAGGGCCGGGTCCACGAACAGCTCGTCCATCCGGCCGACTACCGGTCCGTATTGACGCCCGTGGAGATTCTGCACTGGGGGTACGAGGACAAGGCGGCCGCCCGCATCAAGGGTGAACGCAATCTCCGCCTGCTTTCGGCCATGGTCCAACAGGACCCGGACGTTTTTTACCCGCGCTACCAGTTGGGCCGAACCTTGCTGAATCTGCGCCGTTTCGACGAGTCCGTCGACCACCTGGAGCGGGCCGTGTCCCGGGGAGAGTCCCGTTCATCCAACCCCGGCCTGTATCGTCACGCCCAACTGCTTCTGGCCACGGCCCTCGACCGCCTGGGACGGGGGAGCGAGGCTGAAGACGCGTTGCGGCGCCTGGTCGAGGCGGCGCCCGATTATGGCCCGGGTCGTCTGGCCCTGGGGCGTATGCTTCAGGCCGGAGGGGCTTATGCCGAAGCGGCCGAACACCTGCGCGCATTGCTCGAATACGGGATCGCGGACCCGGCGGGAGGCGCGAACCCCCTGCGAATGAAGGCCCAGGCCGGCCTGCTGCTGGGCCGGACCCTGGAAAAACTGGCCCGGCCCGACGAGTCCGTCCAAGCCTACCGGGCCGCCGCTCAATCCGACGCCAGCGACCCGGAGCCGCTTCTGGCCCTGGCCCGACTGTCCCTGGCCGCCGGCCGCAAGCCGGAAGCGCGGAACTATCTGACCCGATGTCTCGATCTGTCTCCCGGAAACCGGAGGGCCCGACTGCTTTGGCGGGAGGCCTGGCCCCATGCCTGAATCCGGAGGAAAAAGAATCGGGATTTATACCGAAGGACCGGCCTTCGACGGTCGGACCCCGAACGAGCGGGCGCTCGGCGGCAGCGAAACCGCGCTGGTCCAGGCCGCGAAAGCCCTGGCCGACCTGGGACACCAGGTCACGGTCTATAACAACTGCCCGGAACCGGTCGCGGTGGACGGCGTGAGATACCGGCCCAGGCGGGACATCGTTCTCCATCCTGCCGGCGCCCCTTTCGACGTCCTGATCGTCAGCCGGTTCTTCCGATTTTTCCAAGTGCCCGTCCCGGCCCGACTCCGGGTGCTCTGGAACCACGACACCCTGGACCGGCCCGCCTCCCTGCGGGCGCTTTCGGGCCGCATCGACGTCTTGTTCGTACTCAGTTGCTTCCATCGGGACAACTTTCTGACCCGTGCTCCGGAACTGGGAGACCGGATCATCGTGACCCGAAACGGACTGGACCTGGCCCTCATCGATTCGGCCGTCTCCGGGGCGTCGAAAAGGCCCGACAAGGTCATTTACGCCTCCCGGCCCGAACGCGGGCTTCAGGTCCTTCTGGAAAGCATCTGGCCTCGGCTGAAAGAAAAGCGGCCCGAATTGACGCTTTACCTGTGCGGGTACCATGTCGGCCGGGACGATCTGGTCCCCGGCCTGGCGGAACTCTACGATTATCTGGACATGTTGATCAAGGGCTCGCCCGGGGTGGTTTCCCTGGGCCATCTTCCCAAACGCGAGTATTACCGGCACCTGGCGGAATCCACCGCCATGCTCTATCCATGCACGTTTCCGGAAATATCATGCATCGCCGCCCTCGAAGCCCAGGCCTGCCGGACCCCGATCCTGACCACGGACGGATTCGCCCTGAGCGAAACCGTCATCCCGTCCCGGTATCGCATACCCGGCCGGCCGGGCAGCGAAGCCTACGATCGGGACTTTGTCGACCGGGCTGACCGGATTCTGTCGGGCCGGGAGCAGGACGCCGCGGCCCGGGCCCGAGCGGTCATGGAAGAGCGTTTCACCTGGCCGACCATCGTCTCTGAATGGGACCGGGTCTTCGACCTGATGCTGTCTTCGAGACGGAGTTCGGCCGGCCGGCGCCAGGAGCGGGAATCGCCGTATGCCCACATGTCTTGAAAAAAACCGGGCCGCCCTGGAAGCTTGCCGGCCCGATCTCCTGCCTTACGGCCAGGGGGCCGAAAAGTCGGAACATCAGGTGGTCCTGGCCCGAACCGGCCTACCCGTTCTCCTGAAAGAGACCCGGCATGGCCTGTTGAGTCTGCACTCCAGAATCGACCCGGAAAAGGAGGCCGCCGACCTGATCGGGCGCCTGGAACTCGAACCCGGCCGTATCCTGGTGATCCTGGGGCTGGGCCTGGGTTATCACCTGGACGCCCTTTTGCCGAAACTGCCGCCAGACTATCCCGTAGTGGTCATCGAGTCTGAAGCGGAGACCTTTGAAGCGGCCTTGCGCCTGAAGGACCTGTCCGCGGCCCTGGAACGGCCCGGACTCGAAATTCTGGTCGGGACTTCACCCGGCCAGGCCATCGAACGCATCGACCGGATTCGATTCAAACAGGGTCTGCCCTCTCCTCTCGTTCTGGTTCATCCTCCTTCCGTCCGGTCGAGGCCGGATTACTACCACCCGATCCGGGAGGCCCTCGAGGCGTCGGCCTCGTCCCCTCTGGCCGGTCGCCTGCTGCGGCCCCGTCTGAAGACGGACCGGCTGGGCGTCCTGCTTCTGGACACAGGCTACCACCTGATCCGGGAAACGGAAGCCGCCGCCAGGTCGCTGGGACATCGGGTTCATCGTCTGGCCGTGCCGGGCAAAGGCGGCGCCCGCCAGGAGACCATGAGCCGCCTCATTCATGACATCGCTGATTTCAAACCCGACTTTCTGCTGACCGTCAATCACCTCGGGTTCGACGAAGGCGGGGTCCTGGCCGACGTTCTGGCCCGCCTGCGACTGCCCTTTGCC
>JAHJTB010000507.1 GCA_018830135.1 Pseudomonadota bacterium
CCTCCTGGTTGGGTGGCGTGGGGTTAATAAAAAAAGGCCCTGCGCGGCCTGATGCCGGCAGGACCTTTTTACAATCCGAAATTTAATTAATTATCGCTTATTTTCAGGCCAATGTCAATCCTTGATTCCCAACAATCCTCGCCGTTTCTAACAGTTTCCGGCTAAGGCGATTCTTTTTCATCTTCCAGTAAACCAAGTGCGTGCTTATAGATTTCCTGAATAGTCTTATCATCAGGATATCTGGACTGCAAATCCCTCAACTCCTGGAGGAGTGCGTCCCTGCGGGGCAGGTCCTTCTCTTCCTTGGCGTGGTTGAGGGTGTTGAAAAGCCCCATGGCCAGTTTTTCCCTCACGGTCTTATCGTCGGTGAATTTTTCGGCCAGGCCCCTCAACTCCTGGAGGAGCGCGTCCCTGCGGGGCAGGTCCTTCTCTTCCTTGGCGTCAATGAGGGTGTTGACAAGAGCCGAAGAAACCAGACCGCTGGCATTCGGCATGTCGTCTAGTATAGCCTTCAGCTTAGGAATAAAGTTGGGCTTTAAACCTTCGGGGATATCGTTTCCAAAAAGACCCGATGCACCGGCGCACAACGCCAGAAGATTGCTGTTGTCGTCCAAACTGTTGATTGGGTCGTAAAGGGCTGCCAGCGATGAGGCAATATGTATTTCACGTTCATCAATATATCGAATACGCCCCGCTAAATCGGATACCAATCCTCGGGCTGTTACGAGTGAAAGAGGCTTGGCTCGTTCATTTTTAATGAACCAGTCTTGTGCGGATTCGTACTCCGTAGTGTGGCCAAATGATGGAGGATTATCTGACTTAAGGATTCCACGACTGGCAAGTTCAGCGGTCGCAGACTCTGGCAGGTCACAAAGAACGACGTCTTTCAGCTCTTTCCATTTTCGTTCAGAAACGAATTCTGGGAGGAGAGCTATACGAGTTGCCAGATCGAAAAGGTCCCGCTTCGAATCAAGTAGTTCAGGAAATAGGATTTTGAACTTTCTGTCTCGAAAGGAATGCGCATGCTTGGCGGTTTGACGCATTATTTCTGCGGTGTCCGGCCGGGAGTATTCCCAGGCCTCAAATACAGCAGGATTGCCGGCCATCATATCAAGGATGGAGGTTTCCTCCATTCCTTTGGCTCCCGGCGCCATTTCCCGTATGTGGTGTAATAACTGCTTTATTTCCTCACGGTCATTCGCCAGGTGCATTGGCTGGAGCACATACCTATCACAGGCTAAACTGCTTTCGCAAAGTTCATTCACCAATTCGCGACATCCGGAATATTTCGGGTCTTCGCGAACCACCGCGAAGATATGAACGTCGTTAGGCCAATCATGGAGATTGCCCAGCATTTTTTTGAGGCTGCTGAAGTCATTCCGAAGGTCCTTGCCTTGCTCCCAGGCATCCAGGACCAGCAGAATTGGCAGTTCGGATATCTTGTTTACGATAGATACCAAATCACGGCAGACATTGTAAGGAACGGGCTGAATCTGCATCCCGCCAGTCTTCAAATCATCGTCCGCTGATTTAAGACCTTGAAATAATTTTTCTACGGCATTGCCGATCCCGGAAACTGGTAGGCTGATAACCTTGGACAACATCTGCCCGACAGCCGTCCCGACTGTACCAACCATCTTGCCTCTGTGTCTCTCCAGGATGCTTTGAAACTGATCCAGGTAGGAAGCCCGGATGAGCCAACGGCTGTAAAGATCAGCAACCGCGCTGCTCAGTAAATCATGCTCTGCGGCCGTGGATTCAACATAACCGAAAAGCCGCCGATCTTCCTTCGCAAGATTGTCACAAAACCGCTTGACCAGCCAACTTTTCCCCATCTTTGGCTGCCCCAGTATAAAGGTCAACCCCTGGGTCTGTATCCGTCGCCGCAGGTATTCCCTATCCGGACGGCGGCCGAATAAAATCTTGACCTCGGGCAATAATGGTTTTCGGACATCATCAAGCATGCTTATAGGGTCTTTCACTGCTTAATAACTAGTTGCTATAAAGACTAAAGCATATTTCACTATTATGATAGGCTGCAATATTGTCAAGCCTTATTTTTCAATTAACATTCCCACTCAACGCCCGCCTTCTCTCCAGTATCGACTCACGGTTCTCGTTCCCCACCTGGCGCTTGACCTTCCCGCGAGTCAGCTTCCTCGCGTTCTTGATGATCCGGGACATGATCCAGGCCTTGCGCTCGTCGGACATTTTTTGCCACTCGGGCGATTCGACCAGGTCCGCCAGCTTGCGCCTGGCCAGGTCGCTGGACCGGGCCAGGTAGTCATCATACTGCTCCCGCGTCATCTGCATGCTGATCCCCGCGATCATGACGAACCGGCTCGGCGGCTCCATGGGCAGCAGGCCCTTGTCCTTCAACCGCTCGATCTCCTTCATGGCCGGGTCCGGGCCGGACTTGGCCGGCATGATCGGGGTCTCCAGCTTCGGCTTCCAGGCCTGGTGGACGTGCGCCCCCGCCGACCGCAGCAGACCCGACAGACCGTCCTCCTCGCCCTGGAGATACTTGATGAAATGCCCCACCTGGATCGGCTGCATGTTGACGATCTGGTTGACCAGCGTGGACGGCAGCCGGTTCAGCTCGCCCTCTTTTTCATCATAGGGCGACTGCTTGATCGTCTTGCCCGTGGTCGCCAGCTCGGCCACGCCCGTAAACGGCCGCTCCGCCCAATCCGACCCGGTGAACAGCGCGCCCGCGGCCCGCATGATCGGCGAGGCCTTGCCCTTGGCCAACGAGAACGGGTCCAGCATTTTCAGCGGGTCGAAAAAATGCCCGCCCAGGCTGAACGTCATCCGCTCGCCGCCCGTGTCGATCCCCAGCAGACGATACAGGCCGGTAATGTCCATCTCGGTCCAGCGCAGCTTGCGGAACCGCCCGGACAGCATCTGCTCCTTGTAAAACTCTTCGGGCTCGTCCCAGCCGATCAGCAGCATCTGAGCGATCGCCGTCGAGACCGCGATCCGGAGCGCGACCCTAGCCCAGAACCGCCGGTAGACCTTGTCCATGCCCGCCGGCGCCGGGGCGTCCCCGATCCGCTTGTTGATCCAGTCGTTCAACCCCGGGATCATGCCCGTTACGGTCCGGAAGTTCGACTCGGTCCAGTCCGGGGCCAATAACAACAATCGGGCCATCTTCTGGAGCGTGGGGTTGCGGCCCATCCGTTTCAGGTGCAGGCCGCCGAAGTCCGCGTTGATGAGCCGGGCCACCCGCTCCGCGATCTGTTTCTCGTTTGGCGGGACCTTCGCAAGGCCGGCGTTGAACCGGTCCTGCGCCTTTTGCAGCTCGTGGGCATACTCGACCACGAAGGCCTCGGCCTTGAGCCCGGCGAAGTATTTCTTGAACAGCGAATCCGTGAAGGCTTCCTTCTTGAAGGATAGCCACTCCAGCCCTTTGGCCGTCCGCTCCAGGCCCAGCTTCTTGGTCAGCCGTTCGGCCAGGCCCTCCGACTCGCGCAGGTCCGACTCGGCCCAATCCTGGATGTCCCCCAGGGTCAACCCGTTCCTCACGCCCAGGTCGATCAGCGGGTCCAGGTCCTCGATCTTCTTGAGTCCGTCCTTGTAGGCCTGGACCGGGTTGGCCCCTTTCCAGCCGTGATGGACCCCGAATATCCAGGACCGGGCGCCGGCCAGGTGGTGGAAGAAGCTCGACAGCAGTATCCAGCTCTTCAGGCCCGCGTTCAGCCGGAGGACCTCCTGGAGGACCGGGGCGCGGCTGAACAGGCTGTCCGTGGCCGTCATCTTGTTTATCATCTCGGCCAGGGGCGCGGGTGCATACAGCGGCTGTTTCTC
>JAHJTB010000508.1 GCA_018830135.1 Pseudomonadota bacterium
CTGCCGGCCCGGCGACGTGCTCAGTCCGGAAATGGACAAGGTCAAGACGGACACCGCCGGCGTGGCCCAGTCCGAAGAGGAGCAGCTCATCTGCGCCCTGTTCCCCCAGAGCGGCCGGCAGTACGTCGAAAAACACCGCAACGGCGCCACCTGACCCCGTTTCCCGACCTTCCCTCGAACCGGGCGCGTCCGGACTCCGGACGCGCCCGGGCTCATGCCCTTCTCCCGGGGCTAGCCGTTGTCCCGCTCCACGGCATCCTTGAGCATCTCGTAAATATTGGGCACGCTGAACAGGACCCGGTTCCAGGACGGAATCTGGGTGTCTTCGGTCTGCTCCCGGCACTGTTCCCAGGCGGTCCAGAGGAAGTCCCGGAAATACCGGGCCGTCATCTCCTCCTGGTACCGGTCGTAGGCCAGGCAGTTGAGGTCCGAGTCGTCGCTGTAGGCCCGTATGAAGGCCAGGGTCTTCTGATAGTAGGTGTGCCGGATCATGTTGACGAAGGCGTCGTCCAGAGGCACCCCGTGCGAGCGCATGTAAAACAGAAAAAACTTGCCGATGTCCACGACCATGCGGTGCAGCCCCCGGCCCTTGTCCTCCTCGGACAGGACCTGGTGTTTGTGCTCGTAGTTGGGGCACAGGTCCACCTGGCATATCTTTTTGGGCATGAGCCGGTTGTAGACTTCGGACAGCGTCGAGACCTCCAGGCCCCAGTCGTAGGCGATGTTCACGCCCCGCCCCAGCCGGGCGCTGAAGCAGAACTCCCCGGCCAATGGATACTTGAAGGTCAGGTGGTAGTTGAAGAACAGACCCAGCTCCGAATACCCGTGGGTGTACATCAGGTGGGTCAGGGTGTCGAGCAGGGGCGCCACGAACAGCCGGGTCACCCGGCCTTTCATGGCCTTTTCCCGGGGTGAAATCCGGGAATAAAAGCCTTTGCCGAACTCGAAATCGCTGTGGGGATTGGCCACCGGCTCGACCAGCCGGCCCAGATGGAGGCGATCGTAAGTCACGATGTCGCAGTCGTGCAGGGCGATCACGTCGGCCTCCTCCCGGGCGAAGATATATCCCAGGCTGATCCAGACGGACTGGCCCTTGCCCTGCACGCCGGTGGGCACTTCCCGCTTGTTGATCTCCTCGAAGACCTCCCGGATGCGCGGTCCGTCCACCCAGACCAGCTTGACGTCCCGCTCGTCCCGGGCCAGCCGGCCGAAATAGGCCTGGGCCTCCCGGAACTGCCTCTCCTCGGGAGCGCCCCCCAGGGCGACCACGATGCTGTGCAGGTAGCGCACCTGCCTGATCTCGGCGATGATGCGGTCCAGCACGGCCGGGTTCTCGATCTCGGCGTACAGGGAGGGCAGCAGCAGGCTGATGCGCATGTGCCGGGAGTACTCCTCGAGCTTGGTCTCGAGCATGGCCAGGTACTCCTCCCGTTCATGGACCCCGTACAAATCGTGCAGCGTGGTAATGCTTCCGGCCTGATGGAAGTCGGACATGGCGGCCTCCTTTGGCGAAACCCGGATGTTGCAGCCGGGTTAAAGGTTGATGTTGGCCCCGGGGTCCGCAAGCGGGTCGGCCGGGGCAAGGGGGATGGATTCGGTAAGGGATGTGTGGGATGAAACACCCCGAAACAGGTCGGGGGCATCTGTATTTGTTCCAGGAAGAAAACCGGTCGGAAGGCGGGGTCCGGCCCCGCCGGGCTGGCGGCCCGAGGCCGCGGGTCGCAGGCTGTAAAAAGCCGACTGCAATATCCGGGTCTAGGCCTCCACCGGGGCGCATTCAAAGCGGCAGACCTGGCCTCCGCTGGCCCAGCAGTCCACCTCCACCGCACGGATGTCCCGGCCGGTATAGACGGACAGAATGCCGGAAATGAACCCCTCGTCGTAATCGCATACGGTTTCGTGGGTCACCGGCAGGCCCGAACAGTCCAGGTCCTCCTCCACGGCCAGGGAAAAGGTCAGCTTGTCCAGGTCCGCGCCTTCGATCCGCAAAAACCCGATCTTCAACCCGGCCAAGACCTCCCCCAGCCGCTTGGCAAAGGCGTCGAACTCCAGCGAGATGTCCAGAAGCCTGCGGCAGAACTCCGCCCCGGCCACCCGGCCGGCCCGATAAAATATTTCGCCGGCCTGATGCGGACCGTATTCGGTGATGATGATGTCGCGCAGGGTGAACTGCATGAGCCGGTACATGACGACCGAGGTCTCCGGCCCGAGGCTGGGCCGGCCGAGGCCGATATCGCCGAGGTCTTCCCAGGAAAATCGCGGAGCGTCTCTTTCTTCACGAAACATGATCGGATGTCCTCCCCGGAAACAGGCCGACGGCCCATGGCGGCCGCCCGAACGCACGAAACGGCGTGCCGGCGGGGTTGCGGCGGCTGCCGACTCGCCTGACTCACAACGATAAGGTGGCCTGTTATGAGTTGGCATTATTTTACACCGCCACCCCTTGAACGACAACCCGGCCCAAATTCGTAGGCCGGCCGCCCTGCCCTGGAAGGCTGCCGGCCGGATCGAAATTCCCTTTACTTTTTGCCCGCCTCCGGACCAGAATGACCGAAAACAGCGGCGCGGGATGCAACGGCCGTCGGGCCGCGAGGCCCGGAAACAACGGGCCCGGTCTCGCTCCTTGTCGATGCCGGGCCGCCTTGATCCATTCTTCAGGACAAGACCCGGAATGGAAACACGCGACCCCTCCATCGACGCCCTGCGAGGCCTGGCCATCCTGATCATGGTCGGAGCCAATCTCTCGCCCATCCTCCCCGCCCCCCATCCCCTGGCCTATCGATTCTGGGCCAGCCTGGCCGCACCCCTGTTCGTCACCCTGGCCGGGGCCATGGTCGGCCTGAACCTCGACCGGCATCCCCTCCGATATTTCCTGGTCCGGGGCGCCCTGATCTTCCTGATCGGCGCCCTCCTGGACGCCGCGGCCTGGAAGCTGATCCCTTTCATGGGCTTCAACGTGCTCTATCTCATCGGCCTGTCCCTGCCCCTGGCCGCCCTGGCCGGCCGGCTTTCCTCGCCGGCCCTGGCCGCGCTCGCGGCGGCCTGGTTCCTCCTGACCCCGGCGCTCCAGATCGTCTGGGGCTATTCGGAAGTGCCGACTGAAATCCTGCTCCAATACTCCGGATACCTGAAACCCGGCCACGCCCTGGACGTCGCCCGCCAGTGGCTCGTCGATGGATACTTCCCGATATTTCCCTGGACCGGCTTCGTGCTGGCCGGTCTGCTGGCCGCCCGGGTTCGCTGGTCCGGACCCGCAAAAAAAACCGCCTTTCCCGACGCCCGGGCCATGAAGGCCGGGACCGGCGCGGTCGCGGCCGGCGCCGTTCTCTGGCTCCTCTACCCCGGCCCGCTATACGAACGCTTCGGCTACAGCGAACTGTTCTATCCGGCCGTGCCCGGTTTCATCACCATCATGATCGGCCTTCTGATCCTCGCCCTGGGCCTGGTCGACCGGTCCCGCTCCTGGCCGGGATGGCGAATCCTCCGCCCCCTGGGCCAGGCCTCGCTCTTCATGTACATCTTTCACGAACTGGTCCTGCGCCGCCTGCTCTTCCCCTGGCGGCCCCGGATCACATACCCCCAGGCCCTGCTGGCCCTCACCCTGCTCGTTTCCATCATGATCCTCCTGGGCCTCGCCCTCCGCCGCCTCCGGGCCCGCCGGCGCCTCCCGCTCCCGCTCCGCCTACTCCTGGGCGGATGAAGCCCCGGGACCGCCGGCCCCGAAAGCCGCCTTGGCTGTAAACCCGAATCTTGCGCTTGGGTTTGCGGTAGAGATAAGAAGGGCAAAGGAAAGCGGACGAGACCTCCGGTCTCATCATTTTCAGAGGGGGGACGGGTATGACGACTTGTATGGAGCGCCTAAATAATCGAGCCAAATCAACAGGCTGTGGTTTAGTCTCCGTGAAACGAAAAAACCAGGTTTCTTATGGGGAGCCGACCGGCGACGACGCAATCTGGTAACTAAATACAATAAATGAAAAATTAATGAGAAATTCATTTATGGTCGGGGGTGATAATCACCCGGGTGGGTGATTCGGCTGATAATCATTCATGTAAAATGGGACGATTATTAAAAAGGAGAACAAAAATACATGGTTAAACCTAATAGTATAATGGAAATTTTTAAAATTCTTGAAAAATCAAATTGTGGAAAATGTCATGAACGAACATGTCTTGCTTTTGCCGCCGCTGTGGCAGGCGGGAGAAAAAAATTCAGCGAATGTCCATTTATTGACAAAGATATCATAATGCAATTTGAGGAAGAGGCTGTGGAAAGGACACCCTCCGACTTGGAGATGGAAAATGTGCTTGCCGGTTTAAAGGATAAACTATCAAATGCCGATCTTGAATCGGCGGCTGAAAGACTGGGGGCTTCCTTCAAGGATGACAAGCTGAGCCTGACTGTTCTTGGAAAGCCTTTCAGCATGGATTCCAGGGGGGTTTTTTATTCCGATATTCATTTACATTCCTGGATTACACTGCCGGTTCTCAACTATATCCTTGATGGAAAGGGGTCGGAGCCTTCTGGTAAATGGATTCCATTCAGGGAGTTGAAGGGAGGACGGGACTGGGGCCGCTTTTTTGAGCACCGTTGTGAAAAGCCCATGAAAAAAGTGGCTGATACCTATCCTGATTTTTTTGCCGACATGCTGCATCTTTTTTCAGGGAGGCAGGTGAAAAGGCATTATGAATCGGATATCTCGCTGGTCCTTCACCCTTTACCCAAACTACCGGTTCTTATATGCTACTGGAATCCTGAAGACGGTATGGAGTCGGATATGCATATATTTTTTGACAAAAATGCTGAAGACAATCTTAATATAGAATCTATTTATGTTTTGATGACAGGCTTACTAATCATGTTTGAAAAGATTGCCAAAAGGCACAATTAATCTGGTCTGGGTAATTGATGAAGTTGTTTCGATCCGGTTTTAACCCGGAAACAAGGGGTTTTTTGCTTAATCGCATAAGTTGGGTGTCTGCAAGATGAAATCCTCTCCCCATTGCCGCGGCCGACACAGTTCCAGCCGGCCCATCAACAGTTGAATTCCGTTGTCCACCCCGCAAGGAACCGCCCGGTCTTCGGGAAACAAGGCCATCTGAAGAACCCGTTTCCCTTCGACCACCTCAATGGCACGCACCCAGGCCGCC
>JAHJTB010000058.1 GCA_018830135.1 Pseudomonadota bacterium
GCGGCTGCTGGATCGCCGCCTACGACCAGTACTTTGATTTCGACAAGTCCGTGATCAAGGACCAGTTCAAACCCGTGATCAAAAAGGCGGCCGATATTCTCAGGGCCCACCCGGCCCTGACCGTGATCATCGCCGGCCATACGGACCGCATCGGCACCGAGGCCTACAACATGGGGCTGGGAGAACGACGGGCCCTGGCCGTGCGCAAGCTGCTCATCGAATACGGCGTTCCGGCCGAACGACTCAAATACCGGTCTTACGGCGAAAGCCAGCCCAAGGCCGACAACCGGACCGCCGAAGGCCGATCCAAGAACCGCCGCGTGGAAATCCACGTGTACCAGCCCGGCATCGGTCGGCCGGTCAAATAGGGCCGGGTTCCCGGACCCATCGGGCGGGGAGGGGCGCCTTGACGGCCCTCTCCGCCTCGTTCGATCAGTTTCAGACGCCTCCCCTTTGGGGCGGCCCCGGATTGGACCGGTCGTCTATTATGGCCGGATAGAATCCAATTCCAGTGGAATCCGTCTGACTCGATCAGATGATCGGAGTGGTTTTTTTCAACCGAACGGGGTGAAAACCGACAGATTTGGGGTTCGGCGCCCGCTCAGGCAGCCAGGGCCCGCTCGGGGTCTGGTCGTGATCTGAATTATTATATCAAATAAAATCAGATTGTTAAATAAATCTCCAGACTCCTGAGGAGGGGCGGCGTTAAAAAATTATGGGAAAAAAGCATTTTGGCAAGTGGTTTGCTTGCTATAGAAGGCAACAACCGAGTTCTTGAGTGTGCGTGACCCGATCTGGTCGGCAAGTACCTCAAACCAACAAGAACTCAGAGCCGGGTACAAAGCTGATGGTCAGCACGGCACTTAAGGAACTCGATACCTCAACCTTCCTAATCCCCTTTTAACCTACCTCCAACCCCTCCGCCCGTCGGGTTTTACCCCGCCCGACGGGCAACCCTTTTTTAGGGCCTCAAAGCGCGAACGGACCGGGAGTCAACAGCCGGACAGGAACTGTTTCAGGCGATTATGCGCCTCGGGGCTGATCTCGCAAAAGCGGACTCCCATGCCGGCGGGCATCTTCGAACCCGGCGACCGGCTCCAGATGACTTCCGCCTGGACCTGGATGACCTGGCCGTCCAGGTCCATGTCCAGGTCGACCACGGTCTTGGGGGGCGAGGGGGTTTCCGAATAGATGAAGGCCCCGCACTGATTGGCGTTTCGGGCCGAGTAGTTCAGGGTGCCGGATTCCATGTGCTGTCCTACCCGGATTGAGACGCGCTTGCGAGGACTGGTTCGTCGATCATCGGGGCTCAATCTGCCACCTCGCCAACCACCCGGCAGGGGCCGGGCGGGTCAAGGTTGAATCCGTGAGTATTCCTGGGCCGAGGCTGTATGGACCAGCAGTTCGTTGCAGTCCGGGCAGAATTCAGGCCGTCTGACCTGAGGGTCTTGAAAGGCGTTGCGCACCCCGTGTCTGGACATGAGGTCCATGGCCAAATCGAAGGCTTCCTGGGGGGAATGCTCGACGCCCAGGACTTCAAGGCTTTCCAGGACGCCGCCGTCCCGGGTATGGACCACGGTGGACAGGATTTCCGGAGCATCGGGGCTTTCGCCGTATGTGGTCAGGGTGGCGTTCAGTTCGAGTCCGGAACCGGCCATGTCCGCGGTCAGGGGCCTTTTGTGGACGCACTGGGCCGGGGGCAGGTCGGGTTGATTGACATAATGGGCCAGGACATGGAGGCGTTCGCCTTGGGACTGCATGGGATGGTCGTTTTCGACGGCCCATTCCCGAACCGGGTCGGCCCGGCAGGTGACCATGGCGACCCCGATCCCCTTGGCTTCCAGGAATCGCTTGAAATAATAGTTTCTTTTCTGTTCGGCCCGGTGGGCCTCCCTGGCGGACAGATCGTCCTTACGGCCGTGAAAGTTACGCCAGTCCTCGAAGCTGACGACCGGCAACCGGACGCCGCGCGCGCCTTGGGCGGCGGCCCGGTCTGCGTTTTCCTGTGCGCTTTTGATGATCTGTAATGTATTCATGTTTTAAAGATAGCCGAAGGGATTCACTTTTCCAGGCCGATACTGCCGGCTTGGTTACGCCCCCCCAGATATGAGGATACCACAGAGTCCGGATCAGGTCAAAGCGCCCGACAGGCGGGGACCGGGGCCGCCGGGTCGAGGCGAAAAGGTTTGACAATGCGGGTCGGAACCGGATACATATTTTTACCGATTATAGTGAGTTGCCATTTTGGACCGGAGGAAAGAGATTTATGCGCGAAGTCGTCATCGTTAGCGCGGTCCGCACAGCCATCGGAGGATTTGCCGGGACCCTGAACGCCACGCCGGCCACCGAGCTGGGGGCCCTGATTATCAACGAGTCCTTGAATCGTGCCGGACTGACCGGGGAAGACGTGGACGAGGTCATCATGGGCAACGTCCTGCCGGCGGGCCTGGGCCAGAATCCGGCCCGCCAGGCCATGCTCAAGGCCGGGCTGCCCTACGGCGTCGGGGCCATTACCGTGAACAAGGTCTGCGGTTCGGGGCTGAAGTCCGTCATGCTGGCCGCCCAGGCCATCGCCTGCGGCGACGCCGACGCGATCGTGGCCGGCGGAATGGAAAACATGAACCTGGCCCCGTATTACATGTTCCAGGCCCGCACCGGTTACCGCATGGGCGGGGCCAAGGCGGTCGACGGGATGGTCCATGACGGGTTGTGGGACCATGTCAACGATTTTCACATGGGCATGTCCGCCGAGCTGGTGGCCGACAAGTACGGCGTCAGCCGTGAGGACCAGGACGATTTTGCCTGCCAGTCCTACGAGAGGGCCCTCAAGGCCCGGGCGGATGGCGTTTTCGAGCCGGAAATCATGCCCGTGGAAATTCCTCGTCGCAAACAGGACCCCTTGATTTTCAAGCAGGACGAAGCGGTTCGCGAGACGCCCCGAGAGGCGTTGTCCAAGTTGTCCGGCGCCTTTAAAAAGGACGGGACGGTCACCGCGGGCAATTCGTCCAAGATTGCCGACGGGGCCGCGGCCGTGGTCGTGACTTCGGCCGAATACGCCCGGGAGCGGGGCCTGAACGTCCTGGCCCGGGTCGGGGCCCAGGCTTCGGCCGGGCTGGACCCCAAGTACGTTCTGGTGGCGCCGATCCTGGCCGTGCCCAAGGTCTTGAAAAAGGCCGGTCTGAGCGCGTCGGACATTGACCTGTGGGAGATCAACGAGGCCTTTGCCTCCTCGACCGTAGCCGTCATCCGGGAACTGGGTCTCGATCCGGACCGGGTCAACGTCCGCGGCGGTTCGGTCGCCCTGGGGCATCCCATCGGCGCCTCGGGCGCCCGTGTCCTGGTGACCCTGCTTTACGCCATGGCCGACCGAGGCGACCGTCGGGGCCTGGCCACGTTGTGTCTGGGGGGCGGCGAAGCCGTGGCCCTGATCGTGGAGAGATGATCAACTCCAATCCGTCCCTTTTCGGCCCGTGGCTCTCCAAAGGGGAGGCCGGCTGAAATTCTAGCGTGGAATCGCTTATCCAATAAGGAGGAATCTATGAAGGACATCGTTATCGTCGGGGCCGCGCGCACCGCGGTCGGTCGATTCGGAGGCACCCTCAAGGATGTCCCGGCCGTGGACCTGGGCGTCGTCGCCATGAAGGAGGCCCTGTCCCGGGCCAAGGTCGAACCCGGTGAAGTGGACGAAGTCATTCTGGGCAACGTGCTGCAGGCGGCCCAGGGACAGAACCCGGCCCGTCAAATCACGATCCACGGCGGCTGCCCGGTCACGACCGTGGCCACGACCATCAACAAGGTCTGCGCCTCGGGGCTCAAATCCGTGGCCATGGCCGCCCAGTCCATCAATGCCGACGACGCGGACATCGTCGTGGCCGGCGGTACCGAGAACATGAGCATTGCGCCCTATTACGTGACCAAGGCCCGCTGGGGCGCCCGGATGGGCGACTTCGACATGATCGACGGCATGGTCTACGACGGGCTGACCGACATCTTCAACCGGTACCACATGGGCATTACCGCCGAGAACATCGCCGAGCAGTACGGAATTTCCCGCGAGGACCAGGACGCTTTGGCCGTGGCCAGCCAGAACAAGGCCGAGGCGGCCATCAAATCGGGCCGCTTCAAGGACGAGATCGTGCCGGTCCATATTCCCCAGCGCAAAGGGGACCCGGTCGTTTTCGACACGGACGAACACCCCCGTTTCGGGACCACCATGGACATGGTGGCCAAGGTGCCCGCCGCCTTCAAAAAGGGCGGAACGGTCACCGCGGCCAACGCCTCGGGCATCAACGATTCCGCGGCCTGCCTCGTGCTCATGACCAAGGACAAGGCGGCCGAGCGGGGCGCCAGGCCCCTGGCCCGCATCGTGTCCTACGCCGCCGGCGGGGTCGATCCCAGCATCATGGGCACGGGCCCCATACCGGCCACGGAAAAGGCCCTGGCCCGGGCCGGCCTGTCCGTGAAGGACCTCGACCTGATCGAGGCCAACGAGGCCTTTGCCTCCCAGGCCATTTCCGTGAACCGGCATTTCGGCTGGGACATGGACCGGGTCAACGTCAACGGCGGGGCCATCGCCCTGGGCCACCCCATCGGCGCCTCGGGGGCCCGCATCCTGATCACCCTGCTCTATGAAATGGCCAAGCGGGAGTCCCGTATCGGCCTGGCCACATTATGCATCGGCGGCGGCCAGGGCTTCGCCATGATCGTCGAGCGGCTCTAACCCGGGAGGAACGAGCATGTCTTATCAGTATCTGCTTTTCGAGGTCAAAGACCACATCGCCCTGGTCACCTTCAACCGTCCCGAGGCCCTCAATGCCCTTTCGCCGGGCGTGCTCGTCGAGTTCGGCCGGATACTCGACCGAATCCGGGACGATGAGGACGTCCGGGTGGTCGTGCTGACCGGGGCCGGCGACAAGGCCTTTGTGGCCGGGGCGGACATCAAGGTCATGATGGAGCATGTGCCCCTGGAAGGCCGGAACTTCTCCGCCCTGGGCCAGGAGGTCATCCTCAAGATCGAAGGCCTGCCTCAGCCGGTCATCGCCGCGGTCAACGGCTTTGCCCTGGGCGGCGGCAACGAGATCGCCATGGGCTGCGACTTTGTTTACGCGTCGGAAAAGGCCCGGTTCGGCCAGCCGGAAATCAACCTGGGCATCATCCCCGGATTCGGCGGAACCCAGCGGCTGCCCCGCCTGGCGGGCAAGGGCTGGGCCAAGGAACTGTGCATGACCGGGGACATGATCGGGGCCGAGGACGCCTGCCGGATCGGCCTGGTCAACAAGGTCTTCCCGGCCGACCAGTTGATGGACGAGGTCATGAAAACGGCCCGGAAGATCGCCTCCAAGGGCCGAGCCTCGGTCCGGGCGGTCAAGCAGATGGTGGACCGGGGCCTTCAGGTCGAGCTTCGCACCGGCCTGGCCCTGGAAACCGAGGCCTTCGGCATGCTGCGGGCCAGCATTGACGCCCAGGAGGGTCTGAGCGCTTTCGTGGAAAAGCGCAAGCCGGATTTCAAGGGCACGTACGACAAGTAGCGATCCGTTTTCAACCAAAGGCCCTGGCCTTTGGGGCCCCCGGGGGCCGTTTCCCAATCCTCCCGGCGGCCGAGTGTCGCCGGGGGGCGGACGACAGGAGCTGTTATGGATTTTTCACTGACCGAAGAACAACAGATGGTCAAGGACACGGCCCGGCGGTTTGCCGACGAGCAGATCAAGCCCGTGGCCGCCGAACTGGACAAGTCTCACCGACATCCCGCCGAAATCGTCCGGCAACTGGCCGAACTCGGCTTCCTGGGCATCGCCGTGCCCGAGGAGTACGGCGGGGGCGGCATGGACTACGTGTCCTACGTCCTGGCCATGATCGAAATATCCAGGGCCTGCGCCTCGACCGGAGTGATCATGAGCGTGAACAACTCGCTCTACGGCTACCCGGTCCTGGCCTACGGCACTCACGAGCAGAAGCTCAAGTATCTCAAACCCGTGGCCTCGGGCCAGCATCTGGGCTGCTACGGTCTGACCGAATCCGGGGCCGGTTCGGACCCGGCCGCCATGCGGACCACGGCCGTGCGGGACGGTGACGCCTGGGTCATCAACGGCGAGAAGAAGTTCATCACCAACGGCAACGTGGCTGATTATTGCGTCATGGCCGCGGTGACCCAGAAGGGGTTGGGCTACAAGGGGATATCGACCTTTGTCGTCAACCTCAAGGAGACGCCGGGCTTTTCCCTGGGCGTGATCGAGGAAAAGATGGGCATCAACGCCAGCGGGACGGCCGAGTTGATCTTCGAGGACGCCCGGGTCCCGGCGGACGCCCTGCTGGGCCAGGAAGGCGAAGGTTTCAAGCAGATGCTCTCGACCCTGGACGGCGGCCGGATCGGCATCGCCTCCCAGGCCATCGGCATCGGCCGGGCCGCCCTCGAGGACGCCCTGGCCTATGCCAAGGAACGCGAGCAGTTCGGGAAGCCCATTGCCAGCTTCCAGGCCATCCAGTGGAAGCTGGCCGACATGGCCATGGAGCTGGACGCGGCCGAGCTGCTGACCCTGAGGGCCGCCTACCATGAGGACCATCACCTGCCTTACGAAAAAGAGGCGGCCATGGCCAAGTGCTTCGCCTCGGACGCGGCCATGCGCGCGGCCATCGAAGGCGTGCAGGTCCTGGGCGGGTATGGCTACATCTCGGAGTACCCGATGGAGCGGCACATGCGTGACGCCAAAATCTGCCAGATATACGAAGGCACCAACGAGATCATGCGCGTGGTCATCGCCCGGAGCCTGTTGAAAGGGAAATGATCGACCGGTCACCGATGACCCTGCCGGGTATCGCGGGCCCTGAAAAAAACGTCGACCGGCCGGAAGACCCCTCTGACGCGGGCCTTCCGGCCGCCCAGGAGTCCAGATGCGCTTCGAACTGACCGAAGAACAAAAAATGATCCAGCAGATGGCCGCCGGTTTCGCCAAGCAGGAACTGGCGCCGGTGGCGGCCCGGCTGGACGCGACCAAGGACCGGACCATTCTCCTGGCCAGCATCAAAAAACTGGCCGACCTGGGCCTGATGACCATGAACATCCCGGAGGCATACGGCGGAGCGGAAGTGGGCGTGGTGGCCTACAGCCTGGCCATGACCGAGATCGCCCGGGGCTGTGCGGCCACGGCCGTGACCATGGCCGTGACGAACATGGTGGCCGAGGTGATCTGCGAGTTCGGGACCGAGGAGCAAAAGCGGCGCCACGTGCCGGCCATCGCCTCCGGGGAATACTCCGGGGGGGCGTTCGGTCTGACCGAGGCCCAGGCCGGTTCGGACCCGGGCAACATGAAGACCACGGCCGTGCCGGACGGTGACGACTATGTGCTCAACGGGTCGAAGCTGTTTATCACTTCGGCCGAATATGCCGGCGTATTCGTCATCTGGGCCGTCACGGACAAGGAGCAGGCCAAGGGCCGGGGCATATCGGCCTTTCTCGTCGAACCGGGCGCCCCGGGTTTCATCGTCGGCAAGGACGAAGACAAGATGGGCCAGCGGGGGTCGTCGACCAACGAGCTGTTGTTCGAGGACTGCCGCATTCCGCGCGAGGCCCTGTTGGGGCGGCTGAACGACGGCTTCCGCGTCGCCCTCATGGAACTGGACGGCGGCCGTATCGGTATCGGTTCCCTGGCCCTGGGCGTCGGCCTGGAGGCCATGGATTTCGCCACCGCGTACGCCCGCCAGCGCGAACAGTTCGGCCGGCCCATCAGCGAGTTTCAGGCCATCCAGTGGATGATCGCGGATTCGTACACGGAACTGGACGCGGCCCGGATGCTGACCCTGCGCGCGGCCTGGCTGAAGGAGACCGGACGTCCGTTCACCCGGGAGGCTTCGATGGCCAAGCTGTATGCCTCGGAGGCGGCCAACCGGGCCTGTTACCGGGCCGTGCAGATGCTGGGCGGGTACGGATACACCCGGGATTTTCCGGTGGAACGCTATGCCCGGGACGTCCGGATCACGACCTTGTACGAAGGCACGTCAGAGGTTCAGCGTCTGGTGATTGCCAGGAATCTCATGACATAGACAAAGGGGTTTTCGTGGATAATATCGTGGAAAAAGTTCTCCAAGGCGACATTCGGGCCGCGGCCCGGCTTATCCGGGACATCGACGACCGGGTTCCGTCGGCCCTGGAATGTCTGAAAGCATTGTATTCCCATACCGGCCGGGCCTTCGTGGTCGGGATCACCGGTTCGCCGGGCGTGGGCAAGAGCACGCTGACCGATCGTCTGGTCGCCCACCTGAGAGGCCTGGGCAAGTCCGTGGGCGTCCTGGCCGTGGACCCGACCAGC
>JAHJTB010000509.1 GCA_018830135.1 Pseudomonadota bacterium
GTGAACTTTCCGAGTCAGACAGGGTGGGGCCGCCCGGTCGCGGCCTCCGGAACCGGCATGCGGACCCGTGCGATATCCGGGTGACTCTTCATTGGTTGGTGGCATCGTAACACCGCCCTGTCGCGGCCTTTATCCTCAGGACTCCGGCTGCCGCCTTTTCCATATATGCAGATGGACTCGGCGCCGGAGTCGTCCTTCGGCCCAAGACCGCGCGGGCGGCTGAAATATGATCTGCCCCGATTCATCGAAGGGCTGCATATCCGGGATCAATTGACTTGACATCCGGTTTGGCGGCTGGTATATTTTTGACTGATTCGTCAGTCAATCAGGTGCGGTCATGGCGGGAAAAAAACCGGTCCCAAGAAAAAAAGACGCCCCCCCCAACCGCCTCAAACGCGACGCCATCGTCCAGGCGTCCGTCCGGGTCTTTGCCGAACAGGGCTATTACAACAGCCGAATCTCGGATGTGGTCAGAACCGCCGGCGTGGCCCAGGGGCTGTTTTACTACTATTTCCGCAGCAAGGAAGAGATACTGATCACCATCTACCAGGAGGCCTGGTGGAACCTGATCGCTCGCATGGACCGGCTGCGCCGGGACATGGACGATCCCCTGGACCAGATCCGGTCCGCTCTTTTGTACATTCTGAAAAGCTTTCGTGTGAACCCGGACCTCATGAAGGTGCTGATCATGGACGTGCCTCGGGTCGATGGGTTTTACAACCAGGAAAACCAGGGGTTGTACCATCGCTTTTTCGATGACCTGGCCGGTTTTGTCCGGGAGGGACAGGAACGGGGCCTGGTCCGGCCCGAGCTGTCGCCCCTGGTGGCGGCTTACATGATTCATGCTTCCCTGGACAGCCTGATTCGTCATCATATTTACAATCCCGGTTTCGAGGCCGAGGCCGCTCCGATCGATGCGGCGGTGGAACAGGTGTTTTCCGTGCTTGCCAACGGCCTGCTCCAGACCCGTCCCGATTGAAGGAAGGCGGATCGGGGGCTTGCGGGGAGAACCTCGAAAAGACCGGGAATTTTAGACCGTCCCCCGGCGGTCTGTCCGGGGGCGTTCGACCTTGGAGCCTCCTTGCGAGAGGGGCTTTTTGCGGAGATATCGAGGAGCGGCCGCGCGTTTATGGGCGGGGCCGGGGAACTGCCACTGTTTTCGAGAAGGTAGGGGTGAGACCATGTCCGATCGGGTAGCCATCGTAAGTGTGGCCCAGACCAGGTTCAGTCCCAAGCGGGCCGATCTGAACTATGCCGAACTGGCCTATGAAGTGATCGAGCAAGTGCTGACGGAGACCGGGCTGACCATCGAAGAGGACGTTGACAACGCCGTGAGCTGTTCTCACGATATCTGGGACGGCCAGACGATTTCCAATATCGGCATCACGGACGTGATCGGCGGCCATCTGCGCAACGAGGAAAAGATGGCCATGGATGGTTCGACGGCGGTCTATTACGCGGCCATCGGGATTCTGTCCGGGGAGTTTGACTGCACCCTGCTTCTGGCTCACACCAAGATGAGCCAGACCAACCGCAACATAGTCAACAACACGGCCTTCGATCCGATCTACACCCGGCCGCTGGGTTTTGATTTCACGTCGGCGGCCGCGCTTCAGGCCAGGCGATACATGCACATGTACTGCGTGACGCCCGAGCATACCGCGGCCGTGGCGGTCAAGAACCTGGGCAACGCCATGCACAATCCGGCGGCTCACAACGGGGGGCGGTACACCGTGGCCGACGTGCTGGCTTCGCCCCATGTCGCCCCGCCGATACGGCGGCTGGAGATGGCGCCCGACACGGACGGCGCGGTGGCCATGATCATGGTTTCCGAGGAAAAGGCCCGCCGGCTCACCGATCGCCCGGTCTGGGTCAAGGGGCTGGGCACCTGCTACGACGCACACTATCTGGGGGACCGGGACCTGGCCGAATGTCTGGCCCTGGAAAAGGCCGCGGCCCGGGCCTACCGCATGGCCGGACTGACCGACCCGGCCGGGGAGATCGACGTGATCGAACTGGGCGACGAGTTTTCCTACCAGGAGCTGCTGTGGCTGGAAGGCCTGGGGGTGTGCGAGCGCGGGCGGGCCGGAGCGCTGCTGGAGTCCGGGGCCACGGCCATGGACGGCCGGCTGCCGGTCAATCCTTCGGGCGGCCTCCTGGGCGGCGTGCCGGCCAACGTGTCCGGCCTGAATCGGGTGGCCGAAGCCGCCTTGCAGATCATGGGCCGGGCCGAAGGCCATCAGATCGAGGGCGTGAAGACGGCGGTGGCCCAGGGGCATACCGGTTTCTGCGGCCAGCATCATTGCGTCATCGTGCTAACCCGGGATTAGGAGGGCCGATCATGAAGAGAAACGTGGCCGTCATCGGCGGAGGTCAGACTCGCCACGCCGCCCGTCGGCAGGACGTCAATCAGGTGGAAATGGTCAATGAAGCCGTGCGGGCCGCCCTGCTGGACGCCCGGATGACCATGGACGAGATCGACGCGGTTCTGGTCGGCAACATGGAGTTTTTCGAAGGCACGCATTTCACGGACTGCTGGCTGGTCGACGGCATGGGCGCCTACGGCAAGTCCGGCCTGAAGATCACTACGGGCGGCACGGTCGGGGCGACCATCACCTGCGCCGGGGCCCATCACGTGGCCAGCGGGCTGTTCGACAAGGTGCTGTGCATCGGTTTCGAAAAGCAGGAGGAGGGCGACACCGGGGCCATTTTGAGCGGCGTGGCCCATCCCCTCTACGGGCGGTCCATGGCCGGCGCGGCCGTGGGCTATTTCGCCATGATGGGTTCGTCCTACATGGCCACCTGGGGCGCCAGGGAGGAGCATTCGGCCATGGTCGCGGTCAAGGCCCGGCAGAACGCTCGAAAGAACGAATACGCCCACCTGAAACTGGACATCACCATCGCCGACGCCCTCAACTCGAGGATGCTGGCCTACCCCATCCGTCTGCTGGACATGTGCCCGGCCTCGAACGGCGCCTGCGCCATGATCCTGGCCGACGAAAAGACCGCCCGGGACCGGTGCGACAAACCGGTCTGGATTCGGGCCATGGACACGGCCCACAACGAGCAGTTCGAACTGGACTGGAGCGACGTGACCACGAAGCGGCCCATCTTTTCCCGGGTCAGCGCGGCCCGGCTCTACAAAAAGATGGGGATCGGCAAACCGGCCGAGTTTTTCGACGTGTTCGAGATATACGAGCCGGCGACCTGGGCCGAACTGGTCTGGTACGAAGACCTGGGCCTGTGCGGGCCGGGGGAGGGCTTCCGCATGATCGAGGCGGGCAAGACCGAGATCGACGGTCCCATTCCGGTCAACCCCTCGGGCGGAGTCCTGTCCACCAACTGCATCGGCGCGTCGGCCATGCTGCGGGTCTGGGAGGCGGCCCTTCAGATTCGAGGCGAGGCCGGCGATCATCAGGTGCCCAGGGAAGTCCGGCGCGCCTTGACCACGGCCTATGGCGGCACGAACTGGACCGTCCTGATCGCGCTGTCCGCCGGCCTGGACGACTGAAGGGGAGGATACCATGAGCCAAACCAACATGCCCCGGGAATTCATCAGCGTCCCCATGACCGTGGACGTGCCTTACCGGTTCGCCGCCGGGAAATATCTGACCCGGTTCCTCAAGGAACTCCGGGACAACGGCCGGTTTTTCGGCATCAAGTGCCCGTCCTGCGGCCGGGTCCAGATGCCCCCCCGGATCGTCTGCGCCCCCTGCCACGTCAGGAACGAGGAATGGGTCGAACTGGGCCTGGAAGGCACCCTGGTCGGATTCACCGTCATGTATCTCCCCTTGACCGACCCGACCACGGGCAAACCCCACGAGCCGCCCTTTGTCTACGGCGCGGTCGTGCTCGATGGCGCCGATTCCTCCCTGAGTCACCTGGTCAACGTGGAGCCCGACGTCGAGAAGATCAAGGTGGGCATGCGCATGAGGGTCGTCCTGCGTCCCCGGGAAGAGCGGACCGGCGACCTGTCCGACATTCTCTACTTCGAACCGGCCGCGGGTCCGGTCCAAGACTGACCGGCCGACAGGGGGCGGAAGCATGACGGAAGAAATGGATTACGGCGTTTTTGAAGTCGATCAGCACATCACCGCCCACAGCCGGTACTACGCCGGCTGGATGGGCAGTCATTTCTATATCCGACTTCGGGATGAAAAGAAGATTCATGGCGTTCGATGCGAGTCGTGCGCCAAGGTCTTTTGGCCGCCCCGAAGCACCTGCGGCCGCTGCTTTTCTCAATTGACCGCGGACGACCTGGTCGAGATCGGGCCGGAAGGCACGGTCGAGACCTTCACCCGGGTCGACTACGAGGAGCCGGTCCACCCGCGCCGGGCCCCGCTGATTTACGCCGTCATCACACTGGACGGCGCGGATACGGGCATGGCCCACTTTCTGGGGGAGGTGGATTTCGACCGGATTGAAATCGGGATGCGGGTCCGGCCGGTCTTTGCCGAGGAAAGGAAGGGACACATTCTGGACATCGCCTATTTCAAGCCGGTTTAAATCCCGGTCTTGCCCCGCATGCGGCTGTCCAGCCACCACGACCAGACGGCCAGAACGATGGGGACGAGAATCAGCAGCCCGGCCATGCGGTAGGCGCCTCCGATCCCCTTGACCAGGGCCTCCCGGGAGACGGTCAGGCCGACCGCTGTTTCGCCCGGTTGGCTGGCGGAAAAGGCCAGGGCGCCGAAAACGGCCCCGAAGAGGGGCAGGCCGGTGCTCTGGCCCAGGTTTCGTGACAGGGCCAGCAGGCCGGAGGCCACCCCCAGATGCTCCCGGGGGGCCGCCCCCATGATCGCGCTGTTGTTCGGGGTCTGGAAGATTCCGAAGCCGACGCCCAGGATGGCCATTCGCCAGATGTAGCCCCATACGTCGGTATCGGCATCGAGCGTACTGACGGCCAACAGCCCCGGGGCCAGGATGAGCAGCCCGATCAGGCTGATCCAACGGGGCCCGACCCGGTCGGTCAGCTTGCCGACCTGGATCGAAAGCAGTCCCAGGATGGCGGGAACGACCATCATCAGCAGGCCCGTTTTGGAGGGGCTGTAGCCTTTGACCAGTTCCAGGTAGAAGGGCATGATGAAAAACCCGCCCAGGGTGACGAAGACCAGGAAGCCCATGGCCAGGTTGAGGCTGAACAGGGCGTTGCGGAACATGCCCAGGTTCATCATGGGCTGATCGACCAAGGTCTCGACGACCAGAAAGCCGCACAGTCCGATCACGGCCGCCAGCAGCAGCCCCCAGATCAGCGAATCCCCGAAACCTTTTTTCTGCCCCAGGGTCATGGCCAGGGCGAAACAGAACAGCGTGGCAGCCAGAATCAGGGCGCCGGCCAGGTCGAAACGCTGTCCGGTCCGGGCGGGCGGGGTGGCCGGCACGTGCCGCAGCACGACCCAGAAGGCCAACAGGCCGAGCGGGACGTTGACCCAGAAAATCCAGCGCCAGCCGGCCAGGCCGAGCAACAGTCCGCCTACGCCCGGGCCGGCGACCAGTCCGATGGAAATGGCCCCGCCCATCCAGCCGATGGCCATTCCGCGTTCCTCCGGAGGAAAGACTTCGGTGACGATGGCCAGACCCAGGGCCTGGGTCATGACCCCGCCCAGTCCCTGCATGATCCGGAAACCGATCAGCCAGCCCACGTTCGGGGAGAAGCCGCAAAGCAGGGAAGCCACGGTGAAAAGGGCCAGGCCGCTCAGGTAGACCTTTTTCTTGCCGATCATGTCGCCGGCCCGGGCCACGGTCAGGAGCAGCGTGGTCGACGTCAGGACAAAGGCCAGCAGGACCCACTGGATCATGGCGAAGTCGGTTTCGAGGCGGGCGGCCAGGGTCGGAAGGGACACGTTGACGATGCTGTAGTTGATAGTCCCGATGATCATGCCCATGCCGATGCCGATCAGCACGGGTCCGCGTTTCGGCGGCGGGCCGGCCGGAACCGGGCCCGGGGCGGGAATGGGGTGTGTCGGATTTGCCACGGGGTGCCCGGCCTTTCAGGACACCCGGATCATGCGTTTGCCCACGTTTTCGCCGGCCAGCAGACCGACCAGGGCGCGCGGGGCGTTTTCCAGGCCGTCGATGACGTCTTCGCGGACCTGAATCATTCCCTGGTCCACCCAGGCGGACAGGTCCGAATCGGCCTGATCCCGCCGATCGTAATGGTCGAAGACGATGAAGCCTTCGAGGCGGAGGCGTTTGACCACGATCAGCCCCGGAATGCCGCGCGGACCGGACTCGGGCGGCGCGCCGTCGTAAGAGGAAACCGCGCCGCAGCAGACGATGCGGCCCCGGGTGTTCATCAGGAACAAGGCGGCCTCGAAGACACCGCCGCCGACATTGTCGAAATAGACGTCGATTCCGTCGGGGCACTGGCGGGCCAGGGCCTTGAGCAGGTTGTTCGTCTTGTAGTTGACCGCGGCGTCAAAGCCAAAGGTCTCGGTCAGCAGGGCGCATTTCTCGTCCGAACCGGCCAGGCCCACCACCCGGGCTCCTTTGATTCGAGCGATCTGGCCGGCCACCGATCCTACCGCGCCGGCGGCCGCCGAAATGACCACCGTCTCCCCGGAACGAGGGCGGCCGATGTCCAACAGGCCAAAGTACGCGGTTTTTCCGGTTACGCCCAGCACGCTCAGGTAATGAGTCAGCGGTTCGCGCCAGGGCCGCTTGTACCATTCCCCGGCCGGGGCCACGGCGTAGTCGCGCCAGCCGCCGGCGCCCTCGACCAGATCGCCGGGAGAAAGGCCCGGGTCGCGGGAAACAACCACTCGGGCCAGGCTATAGCCGGGCATGACCATGCCCGGCCGGACCGGATCGGTATAGGTGCGTCCCTGCATCCAGCTCCGGGCGGCCGGATCGATGGACAGATACAAGGTTCGGGTCAGGACCTCGCCCGGTCCAGGTTCGGGTATCGGGGATTCCAGGATGCGGAAATGATCCGGGGACAGCTTGTCCTTGGGTTTTCGCTCCAAAATGATTTGGCGGTTGACCGCTTGTGCGTCAAGACCTGACATGTTCAACTCCGTACTCCGGGGCGTTACCGAAAGGCGACGGCCGGCCGGCGTTTTCTGAAAATCGGGAGCTTGAAAACAAGTCAGATTAACTCGGAGCCGCCTCGATATCAAGCCCCGTCTTTCGGTCGTGTGTCCGGGACATGAAAATGTCCCCATGGAAAAGGAATATTGAGGATGACCGAAAGAGCCGGAACGAAGCATTGGCTGATGCGTCCGGTGACGCCGGGTCAGGTCGGGTTGATTGACAAATCCGGATCGGATTGCTATTTTCGGACTGCAAAAACCCAACGAAACGAAGCAAAGGAGGGACTATGACAACCGTTCGAACGGGCAGGCGGGCCGCGCGGACCCGGAGACGGCCGAATTGGTCGGGCGCCCTGGCCGTGCTGGTCATTGCCGTCCTGCTGGGCCTGCTTGCGGCCGGATGCGCGGGCCAGGGCCATATGAAAGACGATACCGACGCGACCAGGGACGACGAACCCGGAATCACCTTTGTGGACCGGCAGACTTTTGACGAGGAACTGTCGGCCAAGCTCGGTCGGGAAATGCCCCGGGTGGCCGTCGATTTCATGGCCCCGGCCAAAGTCAACGAGCTGCCGGAAAGACTGGACAAATGGCTCTCGGCCGTGGAGAAGTATCACGGGAAAGTCGTTTTCCTGGCCGACCCCGAGCCCGAGTCCGAGATCAAGAAGCGGAGTCTCATCGGGCTGGTTTTTTCCTTGGCTGTCGGCGTATACAACCTGATCAAGGAAGAACAACTCTACGGTCCGGTCCGTTTTTACAACGCTACGGTTTATTACAGTAAATCCACCGGCTGTATTCGAGAAATCGAATTTGCTCGCAAATAATCCCCGGAACGCCTTGGGAGCCAGGGGCAAAAACTAGGGTCGTGTAAATCAGGGACCGCCGCCTGTTTTCCGGTTTTCTCTTGGAAAACCGGAAAACAGGCGGCGGTCCCTGATTTACACGACGGCAGGTCCGCGGGGAAGCGGCTCGTCCCCGGCCGCTCGGTTTGGCTTGACAAAAAAGTATAAAAATGATAATAAAATAAGCCAAATGATGTGGAATTACATATCAAGGATGAGGTGATGGGCCAGGAAGCTTGGGACAAGCCGGCCGAACCCAGCCGAGTCCGGCTCCTCGGAGTGGGTAGCGGCCGATATATTCATTTGATTTTAATATGTTGCCTAGTATTAGGCGCCGGATGCGGTTTGGGACGCAAGGTTGCGGTCGCCCCTTCGGAGGCCCCGGCCCCGGCCCCGGCCTCGGTGGCCGAGCCGTCCGTGCTGGGCCGGAAGATAGCTCAGACAGCGACCTCGTATGTCGGAACGCCCTATCGTTACGGGGGAGAAGACCCGGGACGGGGCTTTGACTGCAGCGGTCTGGCTTTTTACATTTTCGGCCGGTATGGATACAGTCTGCCTCGTCGGGCCAGGGAGCAGTCGCAGAGCGGTCATTGGGTGTCCAGGAAGGACCTGGCCCCGGGTGATCTGGTTTTTTTCAGGCTTTCCGGAAAAACGAACTGGCATGTGGGAATTTTTATTGGGGACGGCCGGTTCGTTCACGCTCCTCGCCGGGGCCGGCGGGTGGAGATCCAGCGAATGGACAACTCGTATTATCGTACGCGGTATTACACGGCGCGCCGGGTGATAGACGGCGGTTAGACATAGGTATCCAGTTCTTCGCCCCGGTCCCGATGATGCGGCTGCTCCTCTTTTTCCCTTCGAGCCCCGTTGTCCTGAGAAATAGGAGCGATTCTGGCCCGGTCGGGTTTGGTCCTGAAATTCGGAGCGGTCCTCAGTACTTTAGACCGGTCATTATCGATGCCCCCCAGCATGTCAGCTGTGTAAAACATGATTCTTGCCCCTTTTCCTCCTCTACTCTACTGATCGGTCATATGGGCTTTGAACTTAAACCCGGATATTGCAGTTGACTTCTACTGCGGCGCCGAACTGCCTGCTGCAACGCTTGTTTCCCGATTTCCGGCCTCGACGTATCCAGCGATACGCCTGCGGCCAAAAATCGATCCAACTTCGCCTTTCGCTATGTATTTCGACGCCTCGCTGCCAACCCGACTGGAATATCCGGGTTATGCCAGCATCGGTTGCAGAAAATGGAATCGTCCGATATAATGATTCGAATCGTTTATGAATCCGTGGAGTGTCTTAAAATCGAGTGAACCATTGCAAGAAAATCCTCGGGACAAGCATGGATTTTTTATATTGACAACTTCTTGCGATTGTTGTTTATTTGCGCGCGGCGGTTAGTTCAATTCCCTCGATTGGAGTGGATAACGATATCCCCGGACAGTAAATTGCATCCGGACGGGATCGCAATGTAAATGAAAAGGAGAGACAGATGCCCAGAAAAAAAGTCGTTGATTCGGCCGCATTGATCGAAGCGGTGAAAACAGCCGGTTCGACCAAGGAAATCATGGAGCGTTTTGGAATTAAAACCTCGGGGCAACTCAAAGCCACGTACGTGGATGCCTTGGTGGAACAGGGCAAAATTATGGGGATTGTCACCGGCAAGAAAACCGCCGCCGAACCGGTCCGGAAAAGCAAGGCTCTCAAGATAAACAATCGGGGCAGCCTGATTATTCCCAAGGAAGTGATCGACGAAATGGGCTTTGTCATCGGCGATCTGTTTTCGGTGGGCAAATCCCTGGCCGGCGTCAGTTTGAAAAGGAAGTAGCGCTTTCCTGCCGTCCATCTGTTTGGCCATGATCGAGGTTTTCGTTGCAGGAACGGATTATTTCGATTTTCAGCCAGTTGGTATCCGGTAAGCCCCGCCGTTCGGCCGGGCTTCAATTTCCCGCCCGCCATCCCAAGCTCCTTCGGCAATCAAGTCCGCCTCCGCCAACGGCCTGGAAGGGCTGATTTGCCGAAACAGGGCGATGGCGGTTCCGGGTGATCTAAGCCCCGGGATTCATGAGTTATCCGCCGTGGCGGTGAAACGGAAGCTCCCCGTGGCAGGCCGCGGGGAATCTTCGACTTGCATGGGAAAAACCCATTTGTTCGGTTGGCGGGCCAACCCCGCGGCAAGCCGCGTGGGGTACGCTCGCCCCGCATGTTCGGCGCCGCGGTAGAAAACAGTCACAAAATCAGGGCGTAATGAGCCTTGCCCGGCCACTTCATCAACTCTTCGGGCCAGTCGATCGGGTCGGATTGAAAACCGTCTTGTAAGTCAGGGGGCAATTCCATTAGAATAGGGACCATGAGCGGGACGGGTACGATCATCAGGCTGTTTACGGTGCCGGGTTGTGGAAAATGCCGGGCTCTGAAGGCGTCGATCGAGGCACGAGGCTGGACTTGCCAGGAGGTGAACGTGGCCGGGAGTTTCGGCGCGCTCCGGGAGATGGTCCGTCTTTCCGGCGCCCGGGAGGTGCCGGTGGCCGTGGTGGGCGATGCGGTGGTCGTTGGTCCGGACGTTGCCGCCCTCGACCGTCTGCTTGAAAAGAGGACCTGAACGGGTATGGGCGAAATCTTTTCCCCCATTTTGGGGGTCAGTTTGGGGGACCCGGCCGGGGTAGGACCCGAAGTGGTGGTCAAGGCCCTGGCCGAGCCCGAAGTTCACCAGTATTGCCGCCCGGTCATCATCGGTGATCTGAACGCGGTAACGCGGGCCATCAAACGGGCCGGCCTGGACCTGGGGGTCAGGCTGCTGTCTTCCGGCGAGGAACCCGAGGCCGGGCCCGGTTTCGTCCAGATCATGCCGGTCTCGGATCTGGGACCGGACGACATCCGGCCGGGCAGGCCTACCCCCGCCGGGGGCAAGGCCGCGGCCCGTTACATCGAGACCGGGGCCCGCATGGCCCTGGCCGGCCGGATACACGGCCTGGTTACGGCGCCGATCAGCAAGGAGGCCCTGAACAGGGCCGGGTATGCCTTTCCCGGCCACACGGAGATGCTGGCCCATCTGGCCAAGGGCGCCGAGGTGGTCATGATGCTGGCCGGGGAACGACTGCGGGTGGTCCTGGTGACGATTCACGAGCCCCTGCGGGCCGTACCGGACATCCTGACTCCGGACCGGATCGTTACCACGGCCCGGATCACCCACCAGGCCTTCCAGAAGTATTTCGGCCTGCCCGAACCCCGGCTGGCCGCCGCGGCCCTCAATCCCCACGCCGGGGAAAAAGGGCTCTTTGGCCGGGAAGAAGCCGAAGTCATCGGACCGGCCGTGGCCGAGGCCCAGCGCCGGGGTATTCGGCTGTCCGGCCCTTTTCCGGCTGACACCCTCTTTTATCGGGCCATGCAGGGAGAGTTCGACGGGGTGGTGGCCATGTATCACGATCAGGGTCTGATCCCCTTCAAGCTGCTTCATTTCAAGGACGGGGTCAACGTCACCCTGGGGCTGCCCTTCATTCGCACCTCGGTGGACCATGGTACGGCCTACGACCTGGCCGGATGCAACGTCGCCGATCACTCCAGTCTGAAAGCGGCCATTAAGATGGCGGCAGACATGGCTATCCGGTCAGGGGTCTCGCCCTGATCGTCGGCCGCACGTTACGACCGGGCCGGAGGGCCGGGTCTGTTGGAGTCCAGATATGGATGACGCTCTAAGCGACCTTATCTCGATCATCGAAGACGTGGCCATGGGGAAGTACTCCAACGATATCATGGAGTTCACCCGGCCCGAACATCCTGAGATGATCCGGCGCATTGCCGAGGCCATGGGCATGATGATGGTCCGGGTCGAATCCCGGGAGATGCGGGCCAAGGTTTTGCTCGATGAGGTCAAGGCCTCCTATTTCGACACCATAAACCGCCTGGTGCTGGCCGCGGAATACAAAGACGAGGACACCGGCGATCACATCGTGCGCCTGAGCCTGTACAGCACCTTGATCGCGGAAAAACTGGGGCTGTCCTCCGAGGAGATCGAGATCATTTTCTATGCCGCGCCCATGCACGACGTGGGCAAGATCGGCATCCCGGACAGCATTCTGATGAAACCCGCCAAGCTGACTCCGGAAGAGTTCGAAATCATGAAGACCCATACCACCATCGGGGCCGCCATCCTGGCCGATTCCAAGGCCGATGTTCTCCAGGCCGCTCAAGTCATCGCCCTGAGCCATCATGAAAAATGGAACGGGCAGGGCTATCCCCGAGGCCTGGCCGGGGCGGACATCCCCTTGTACGGACGGATCGTGGGCCTGCCTGACGTCTTTGACGCCGTGATCTCGAAGCGGCCGTACAAAGAACCCTATCCCCTGGAAAAGGCGCTGGAAATCATCACCGAGGGACGAGGGACCCACTTCGATCCCGAGGTGGTGGACGTGTTCATGGACAACCTGGACCAGATGCTCGAAATCCGGGAAAAGGCGGCCAAGGACGCCGTGGTGCCCATGTCCGGATTCAAGGCCAGCGAGCGGGATCGCTGCTGACCGGTTACCCGCCGCCCCGTCGAATCCGCCCAACCCACGGCCCAATCCCCCCATCGAGGCGGCGCGGACCGTCAGACCTGCATGGCGGCGATCTGGTCTTCCAGGTCCACCTGGAGTTCGGCCAGCAGGATGTCCTTGGCCATGAGATTGATGGCTTCGGGCGTCGTGGAAAGCATGATTTCTTCGTTTTTCTTGGGCCCGATGCCCAGCTTGTGGCAGGTCAGGTTGGCCAGACGGACCATGTTCAAGACGATGTTGTCCCCCTTGATGTCCGGATCATGGTGCTTTCCGGCGACCGTGCAGTAGACCTCGGGAATGTTCAAACGGCGCATCAGCCGTTCGCCGTGCTCGGCGTGCAGGGCGTCGATGATCTCATTGACCAGGTTCATCGAGACCCCCTTGAGGCCGGGTTCGGTTTTGAGGAGGTCTTCGACCGCTCGGAGAATGAGGAGCTTGCCGATGTCGTGGAGCAGGCCGGCCAGAAAGCTTTCCTCTGAAACATTCTGGAAGCCCATGTGCTGGCAGAGCCAGCGGGAGGCGGTGGACACGCCCAGGGCGTGGGTCCAGAGCCCGCCGATGAGGGGCACGAACGGCTTGACCTTGGACTGGTAGAGGCGCTTCTGGGTGACCATGGTCACCAGGTTGACGATGCTTTTGGCTCCCAGGCGGACCGAAGCGTCCCGGATGGTCTTGGCCGGCTGGAGTCCGGCATAAAAGGCGGAGTTGGCCGCCTTGAGGACGTGGGACGTCAGGGCCTGGTCCTTTTCGATGACTTCGGACATCTCGGCCAGGGAATAGTCGTCCCGGGCCATGATCGTCTGGAGGTTCTGGGCGACGTGGTTGAAGACGGGCAGTTCGATTTCATCCCGGTTCAGGTATTCGTCTATGAGTTGAATCACGGATTTTTCTGGCATCAAATCTCTCCGACAAGGCGGAATATCTGGTCCAAAGGCCGGGGCGGCTCGAGGATGGGCAGGCTCTTGATGACCTCCTGAAGGCTGGTGATGCCTTTGGCGGCCTTGGCCAGCCCGTCTTCCAGCAGAGTCACCAGCCCGGTGGTCTCGACGCTGATTCGTCTGATCTCGTAGGACGTCTTCCGGTTGAGGATGGCGTCCTTGACGTATTCGTTGAGGACCAGGACCTCGAAAATGCCGACCCGGCCCAGGTACCCGGTATAGTCGCAATGGTTGCAGCCCCGCCCGATCTGGAACTCGTACCGGTTCAGTTCGGACAGTTGGTATTTCAGCCGGCTCATGTCCTTGGGGGTGGGCCGGTAGGGTTCCCGGCAATGGGGGCAGACCTTTTTCAGCAGCCGTTGGGCCAGGACGCAGACCACGGTCGAGGAGATGAGAAAGGTTTCGATGTTCATGTTCATCAGGCGAAGGAGGCCCCCGATCGTGTCCTCGGTGTGAAAGGTGGTCAGGACTTTGTGTCCGGTCAGGGCCGCCTGGATA
>JAHJTB010000059.1 GCA_018830135.1 Pseudomonadota bacterium
ACCAGAATGGACCGGGCCCCGGTGTAGAAGTCCTCGATGCTGTTAATCAGGCCCATGTCCAGGGCTTTTTGCAGCCGCAGGAACGCGGTCGGTGAAACCGGCACGCCATGATCCCTTAGCAAATAAAAGAAGTCGACGAACATCTCCCCCAGCCCTTGTCCGACGTTAACGTTTCAGGCGTGCGACCTGACGGGTCGCCTGCTGGTGGTCGGAACTCTTCTTGAACAGCACGCCGAGGTAGGGCACGCTGCCCAAGACCAGGTCCTTGGTCTTGAAGTCCGGGTCCATGGTCAGGGCCCGAATCCAGTTGATCAGCTCGCGGGTGGCCGGCTTCTTCTCGATGTTCTGGAACTCGCGCAGCCGATAAAAGGTGTTGATGGTCGCTTCGGCCAGGTTTTCGTCCAGGTCCGGGAAGTGGACGTTGATGATGGCCCGCATCATGTCCGCGTCGGGAAAGGCGATGTGGTGGAAGTTGCAGCGGCCGAGGAACGGGTCGGAGAGGTCCTTTTTGGCGTTCGAGGTGATGACGATGACCGGCCGGCACTGGGCCCGGATGGTCTTGTCGATCTCCTGAATGTCGAAGGACATCTGGTCCAGAACGTCGAGCATGTCGTCCTGGAAGTCGGTGTCGGCCTTGTCGATTTCGTCGATGAGCAGGACGACCCGCTTGTCGGTGGTGAAGGACTGGCCGATCTTGCCCATGCGGATGTAGTCCTCGATGTTGGACACGTTCCGGTTCGAATCGCCGAATCGGCTGTCGTTGAGCCGGGTCAGTGTGTCGTACTGGTAGAGGCTGTCCACCAGCTTCATGCTGGATTTGACGTTAAGCACGATCAGGGGCATGCCCAAGGCCTCGGCAATGGCGTAGGCCAGCATGGTCTTGCCCGTTCCGGGTTCTCCCTTGAGAAGCAGCGGCATCTCCAGGGCCATGGAGATGTTGATGATCTTGGCCAGCTCACTGTCCAGGACGTATTTGCTCGCGCCCGTGAAAGTCTGTCCCTCTTGGCTTGTCATAAATTATTTCTCCCTGTTATCTGGTGGGGCTCCCAAAAGCCCTTATCCTCCATATTATCAGGATATCGATATTATCCCGGCCCGCTACTGTCAAGTATTTTATTTTCAATTTTTTTTAACTATAATTTACGCGTTCGGCGGCAAGGACGATCCGCATGTCATTTTAGCCATGGACAGGGGCATATCTGGATTCCTGCCGCCAAGGGCCGCCCCCGGATTTCAGGGGGCGGCAGCCGAGTTTCGACTCGCCTTGACACCCGCGTCCGGGCTATAATACGTTTGACTCCCGCGGAGGCGAACGCGTGACTGAAAACCACGGGGACGAGCTGACCCCCTTGGAAAAAAAGCTGATTCACGAACTGGGCGGCGACATGGGTGACGGCCCCAGACCCTTTGCCGATCTGGGGCGCCGGGTCGGCCTGGATGAGGACCGGGTCGTGGCCATGATCCGGGGTCTGCGGGAGCGGGGCTTTCTGCGACGCTTCGGGGCCACGCTACGGCACCAGCGTTCCGGGTTCACGGCCAACGCCATGGTGGCCTGGCAGGTCGAGCCGGCACGCATCGAGGAGGTCGGCCGAATCATGGCCGCCTTCGACGAGGTGACCCATTGCTATCAACGGCGGACCACACCCGGCTGGTCCCGGAACCTGTACACCATGATCCATGCCGCCACACCCGAGGAATGCCGGATACTGGCCGAGAAAATGGCCCGAACGGCCGGTGTCGCGGACTATGAACTCCTTTTCAGCAACGAGGAACTCAAAAAGACATCCATGAGGTATTTCAAATGAGCCAGGACAATTCCCGGAAACTTTTCGAGGAGGCCCGGCGGATCATCCCCGGCGGGGTCAACAGCCCGGTCCGGGCCTGCCGGTCCGTGGGGGCCGAGCCTCTTTTTATCGCTCGAGGGCAGGGCGCTCGAATCTGGGACGCGGACGGCCGGGAATACCTGGATTACGTGGGGTCCTGGGGACCGCTCATCCTGGGCCACGCCCACCCGGCCGTCCTGGCCGCCCTGGGCGAGACCATGGCCTCCGGTACCAGCTTCGGCGCGCCTACGGCGCTCGAATGCGACATGGCCCGCCTGCTGGTCGATTGCGTCCCCTCCATGGACATGGTCCGCCTGGTCAACTCCGGGACCGAGGCGACCATGAGCGCCATCCGCCTGGCCCGGGGCGTGACAGGCCGGTCCAGGATAGTCAAGTTCGACGGCTGCTACCATGGCCACGCCGACAGCCTGCTGGTGGCGGCCGGTTCCGGCGTGGCCACCCTGGGCATTCCGGGCAGCCCGGGTGTGCCCGAGGAAATCGCCGGCCTGACCCTGTCCCTGCCCTACAACGATCTGGAGGCGGTTCGGGCGGCCTTTGAAAAATACGACGGCCAGATCGCAACGGTCATCGTCGAGCCGGTGGCGGGCAACATGGGCGTGGTCCCGCCCCGGGAGGACTTCCTGCCCGGACTGGCCGAACTGACCCGGACCCATGGCGCCCTGCTGATCTTCGACGAGGTCATCACCGGCTTCCGGCTCGGACTGGGCGGCGCCCAGGCCCGGTACGGTCTGGACCCGGACCTGACCTGCCTGGGCAAGATCATCGGCGGCGGCCTGCCCGTGGGCGCCTTTGGCGGCAAAAAGGCGATCATGTCCCGGCTGGCCCCCGAAGGGGACGTCTATCAGGCCGGGACCCTGTCCGGCAATCCCCTGGCCATGGCCGCCGGCCGGGCGGCCATCGAAACCCTCCGGGCCGACCCCGGATTATACGACCGGCTGGAACAGACATCCGCGGCCCTGGCCGAAGGGCTGATCGAGCGCGCCCGCAAGCAGGGCCTGGAGGTGTCCGGCAACCGGGTCGGCTCCATGTCCACTCTGTTTTTCAATCCCGGGCCGGTCACCGATTATGCTTCGGCCCTCCGGTCCGACACCACCCGGTACGGCCGGTTCTACCGGGCCATGCGGGAGCGGGGCGTTTATCTGGCCCCCTCCCAGTTCGAGGCGACCATGGTTTCGACCGCCCACGGACTCGGTGAAGTGGACCAGACCCTGGCCGTTGCGGATCAAATTTTTAAATATTTGTAATCATTATATTAATGTGCGTTGTGGGCCGGGAGGGAGCCTCGGGCCGATCGACCGGTCAAGGGGAAAAAAAAGTTGACTTGCGGGCGGCCCATGTGTTAGGTGACTATGTGATTGTTTACACGATCCCATGAATCTCGCGTTTTTGAGGAAAAGAAGTAAAACCCAGGGGATCTGGCCCACAGGCGCCGGATGAGAAAAAGCACCAGGGATTCATTCAGGCTCCTGGCCGTCGCCAGCACGATGGGGCTGGCCATGGTGATATCGACCGTTCTCGGTCTGGCCCTGGGATATGTCTTGGATCATTATGTTTTTCATACGGAACCGGTGCTGACCCTGGTCTTCCTCGTCCTGGGCATCATCGGAGGGTTTCGGAACTTGTACATTCTGACCAAACGGATCCAACGGATGGAAAAGGAGGCCGAATGATCGGCCAGGACGAGCGGGACCTCGTCATCCGGCTCAATCTGAACTGTTGGGTACTGCTGACCGCGGTGTTGCTGGGCTCGGTGCTTTATCTGCCGTTGCATCTGATCCCCGGCGTTGCCGTTGGAGGGCTCATGGTCACGGGGAACCTGTTTCTGTTGTTCCGGGTCGTGGACAAGGCCCTCAAGCTGGGCAGCAAGATCGAGCCCAAGGACGTGCTGCCCCGATACTATGTGACTTTCATCGGGACGTGCGTCCTCATATTCATCCTGATTTCCCAGCGTCTGGTCGACGAACTGGGGCTTCTGCTGGGTCTGGCCACCTTTGTCCTGGGCCTGTTCGCGCTGGTGGTCGAGCTGGCGGGTCGAATCGTTTACAAGACCATTACCAAGGAGGCGGTCTGAAATATGGAACATCCATTCATGATCCTGGTAGCGATACTGGAAACCATCGGCCTGGGCCATTTCGCCCACGCCTATCCTCACGTGCTCTATACGTGGCTGGTCATGGTCGTTCTGATTATTTTGGCCTGGCTGGCCGGTCGGAACACCCAGATGATCCCGGGCAAGATGCAGAACGTCTTCGAAGTCGTCCTGGACGGCATCGAAGGCTTCCAGGTCGACATGATGGGTGAGGAAGGCCGGCCGTATTTTCCCCTGATCGCCACGATCGGCATCTACATTTTCATCTCCAACACCATGGGACTCATTCCGGGGATGATGTCGCCGACCTCCAATATCAACACCACTCTGTCCTGCGCCATCGTGACCTTCGTGGCGACCCACTATGTGGGCATCAAGTGCCACGGCCTCAAGTACGTCAAGCATTTCATGGGACCGCTTTTGCCTCTGGCCCCCTTGATGATCCCCATTGAAATCATCAGCCACCTGGCCCGGGTGCTGTCCCTGACGCTTCGTCTTTTCGGCAACATCATGGGGGAAGACCTGGTGTTGGCGATTCTGTTCATCCTCTTCGGTCAGTATTTCGTGCCGCTGCCCATGATGTTCCTGGGGCTGTTCACCAGCTTCGTCCAGGCCTTTATTTTCGCCCTGCTGTCCATGCTTTACATCAGCGGGGCCCTGGAGGAGGCCCACTAAGGTTCCCGAGCCCCGGTTTCGGCCGGGGACAAAATAGGAAGAAGGCATATTGAAAGAAAGGAGATTGAGGAAATCATGAAGAAATCCGTTACCACGTTCTTGCTGGCCTGTGCGCTGGTGCTGGGTACGGCCGCCATGGCCCTGGCCGCGGACGCCGAGGTCCAGGTCGCCGGGTTGAAGGTCTTCCAATGGACGATCATCGCCGCCGGCTTCGGCATCGCCATTGCGGCCTTCGGCACCGGCCTGGCCCAGGGCAATGCCATCCGGGGCGCCGTGGAAGGCACGGCCCGCAACCCCGAGGCTTCCGGGAAGATCACCGTGACCATGATCATCGGTCTGGCCCTGATCGAGTCGCTGTGTATTTACGCCCTGGTCGTGGCCTTGATTCTGCTCTACGCGTACCCGATGGCTCTGCCCATCGCCAAGATGCTGGGGCTGCCGGTCTAATCCGGATTGCGCGTCGGAAATCCGGGTGGCCCGGATTTCCGACGCGCGGGCAAATTTTTTTTGTTTCCGCATGTTATAGCATTCACAATCGGATTGACTCCGAACCGGACTTGATATGAAGTTCTCCAAGATTCCAGCGGCGACCATCACTCGGCTCTCGATGTACTCCAGGAACCTGGAGGAGCTGCTGGCCGAGGACGTCAAAGTCATCTCCTCGGAGAAACTCGCCGAGCGCTGCGGCGTGAATTCAGCCCAGATTCGCAAGGATGTGGCGTATTTTGGTGAGTTCGGCGTCCGAGGGGTTGGCTATTACGTTCGCGACCTGCTTTTCGAGATCAAGAAGATTCTGGGCCTGAACAAGGAATGGAACCTAGCTCTCGTGGGCATCGGCAATCTGGGTTCGGCCCTGATCGCCCATGAGAATTTCGCCCGGCAGGGCTATCGGTTCGTGGCCGCTTTTGACAACGATCCCCACAAGATCGGCAAGAAGCTTCTGAGCGGTTTGCTTGTCGACCGTATTGACGACCTCAAGAAAGTCAAGGCGCGGTGCAATATCGAAATCGGAGTGATTTCCACGCCGGCCTCCAAGGCCCAGGAAGTCGCCAATCGCCTTATCGAGGCTGATGTGCGCGCTATGCTCAACTTCGCCCCGATCCAGATTCAGGTTCCCAAGGGCTTCTCGGTGGAAAATGTGGATTTTACTGTTAAACTTGACAATTTGGCCTATCATCTGACAACGGAAGGCTGAACGGATACCCCAGGTAAGGCGATGGAGGGGGCGGGCCCTTCGGGACCCGCCCCTTACTATTTATGCATACGACCGGTTCAACCGGTCTTGCCGAATGGGCAGACAGGATAGCGGCACTCGGGGCAGGACAGGCAGAGCCCGCCGTGGGACATGGCCGCCAGGTCCCGCCGGGTCAGGGACTCGCCGGCCAGAATCCGGGGCAGGACCAGGTCGAAGATGGTCTGGTCGTGATGGATGACGCAGGCCGGCACCCCGATGACCGGGACGTTCCGGACCCGGGCCAGCATGAGCATGGCCCCGGGCAACACGGCGGACCCGTACAAGACGTCGCGGGCCCCGGCCTTGATCACGCCCAGGCGCGTGACGTCGTCCGGATCGACGGACATGCCGCCGGTGGCCACCACCAGGCCGGCTCCGGCGGAAATGAGTTCCAGGAGGCGGGCGGCGATAAAGTCCGGGTCATCCGGGGCGAAAACCGTCTCCAGCATTCGTGCCCCCAGGGCCTCGATTTTGGGGACCAGGGACGGGGCGGCCCGGTCCTGGATCAAACCGGTGTAGACTTCGTTGCCGGTCACGATGAGGCCGACTTCGGTACTATCCAGTTTTCGGACGCTGAAAACGCCTCCGGCCCGTCGGGCCTCATCGGCCGCGCGATCGACCATATCCCGTTCGATGACCAGGGGAATGGCCCGGGTGCCGGCCAGCGTCTCGCCGCGCCGGACCAGGGTGTTGGTGTGACGGCTGGCGCACATGACGCCTTCGACCAGGTTGAATTCGGTCAGGGCCGCCACGTCGACCTTGAACAGGCCGTCCCGTTCCGCGATCAGGTTGATCTTGCCCTCCGACGGATGGGGATCGTAGGTGACCCCCCCACCGGCCAGGGCCTCGGCCAGCACCAGGACGGCGTCGTCTTCATGCAACATGTCCGGGGGCAGGTCGAGCACGTGAAGATGACGTTTGCCCAGACGGGTCAGGTGATCCAGGTCCGCCTCGGTCACCACGTGGCCTTTTTTGAAGGCCGCCCCCTTGAATTCACCGGGGCGGATTTCGGTGATGTCGTGGGCCAAAACCGATCCGACCGCCTCGGACAGGGTGATCGTTCGCCCCCGATTCCCGTTAGATAAGGACTGACACATCAAACCCTCCCCGGCCGGGATGGATCGAGTGCATCCAGGCCTTCCACCGGTCCCAGGCGTTCGAAATAGGCCAGGCCGGCACAGACCGGACACAGGGTCCGGCCATGGGACACGACTTCCCGCCGATTACGAATCATGGCCCCGCAGACATCGCACAGGGCCTTTTCTCCCCGGTACCCGGGCAGTTCCTCCGGACGAAGCTCGACCCGGACCGATTCGACGGTGAAAATATCCTCGGCCCGCATGGCCTGGTAGGCTTCGATCTCCCGCTGGACCGGGTCGATTACGTGGGGTAACAGCTCGGCGGCCCGATCCCGACAGTCCTCACGGACCGCGACACGGACCGCCCGGTCGTCGGGCAGGTGAACGAAGGTCGCGGCCATGAGGCCGAAGTCCTTGAACTTGAGCGAACGTCGGCCCAGCTTGACCCCGGTCACGGCGGTCAATGCGTCGGCGGCGCAACGATCGATCTCGACGAATATCACGATCTTTTTGATGTCCGTTTCGTTCAAGGGCGCTTCGCAGCCCAACAGGGCCAGACCGAGCATGGCCATGCGCACGCCGAGGACCTGTCCCGGGCACATATGGCCGTGGGTCTTGGCCGAGAGTTGAAGGAGTTCGTTGAATGAGCGAGCCATGATTATGTTAAATATAGCATATTAAAGGTCCAAAAATTAGCCGCTACCGAACGGCGTCTTTCTAATATTATGCAGCGTTCCGTTTCCGGCGTCAAGCTTTTTTCAGTCAAGGGCAGCCATTCGTTCACTGAACAGGGGCCTTTTAGATTCCAGCCGCCTGTACGGCCTCGGGCCGAAGGACGACTCTACCGCCTGGCCGCCGCCAGTTCCGTAGCTCGGCGGCGGAGCCGAGGGCCGTTCGGTCGGTTTGACTTGGCCGGGAGCCCTGGCTTATAAAGAACCATGATCCGACCTGACGCGGCATCGACCCGATTCGTTCTCGGCCTGGGGCAGGCCTCCCTGGACTACCTCGGCCTGGCGCCGGTTTATCCCGAGCGGGACGCCAAATGCGAGTTGGATCGACTGGAGGTTCAGGGTGGCGGGCCGGTGGCCACGGCGCTGGTGACCCTGAGTCGTCTGGGGCTGTCCACGGCATTTATCGGCGCCGTGGGAGACGATCTCGCCGGCCGGGCCATTCGCGCCGGTCTGATCGAGGAAGGGGTGGACGTGTCGGGGCTGTCCATGGTTCCGGGCGGAACGAGTCAGTTGGCCTTTATCGCCGTGGAGCGCTACAGCGGTTCCCGGACGATTTTCTGGCATCGGGGCCGGGGGACCGAACTGGGCGTTGGCCAGGTGGACCTGGAGGCGGTCGGCCGGGCCCGGCTGCTTCATCTGGACGGCCTGATGCACGAGGCCTCCATGGTCGCGGCCCGGCGAGCCCGTGAGGCCGGAATTCCTGTGGTTTTCGATGCGGGCACCTTGCGGGATGGGTCTTTGGATTTGGCGGCCCGGACCGACTGCCTGATCTGTTCGGAACGGTTTTTCAGGGCCTTTCATCCCCGGGGGGATGTCGAGGCCGGCTTGGTCGGGTTGAGGGAACTGGGGCCGACGCGGGTGGTGGCGACGTTCGGGGCCCGAGGCAGTGTGGGCTTCGACGGCCGGATATTCCATCATCAGCCCGTGCTCGAGGTCCGGGTTCTGGATACCACGGGCGCGGGCGACGTGTATCACGGGGCCTTTATTTACGGTCTGTTGGCCGGGTGGGACCTGGCCGGCTGCATGCGTTTCGCTTCGGCAACGGCGGCCTTGAAGTGCGAGAAGATGGGCGGGCGGGCCGGGATACCCGATCTGGAGACGGTCCGGCGTTTTATGGGCCCGGGTTTTCCGGGTCGTGAACCGGGCTTGCCGGAATGATCCGGGTCCCGTCCAAGGGGAGTGGCGTCATGAAAACGGTCGCAGTCATGGCCTTGGTCCTTTTCATGGTTGGTCTGGCCCAGGCAGGCTCTTTGACCATGGAGGTCAAGGACCGGGATGGTCAGGTCCGGAAAACCGAAAAGCATTACGACCCGGCGCCTGCCAAAGCGGTGCAACCGGAAATCACGGTATCGGCCCCGCCGGTCGAGACCCGGACCTATTGGGAGCGGGACCGGTTCACTCGCAAGGTCCGGGGGGCCCGACAGAAGGACGTGATCAAGCTGCTGGAAACCGGACCGGACTCGACCTACGACTTCAAGGAGGAATTGGGGGACGTCAAGGTTTTTCAGAGGGACCCCAGCGGCCGGGTCATCTGGGCCGGCACGACGCGGAAGTATCGGTCCTGGGTGGTCTGGGTCTACGAGGGGATCGTGAAAAACAAGGTCTCGGGAAACATCGAGGGGGCCAGGCTCTTTTTCCCGCTCCAGAAAAAGATGGAGAGGTCCCGGATCGAGCGAATCGAGTTTTTCGGCCGGAAGGAGTGAGGTCCGCCCTCATTCCGGGTGAAAAAACCGGTAGACCGTGTCGGCCGCCGTTCGGCCCAGGCCTTTGACGGCGGCCAACTCCTCGGCAGTGGCTTGGCGGGCGGCTGCGAGAGAGCCGAAGTGTTGCAGGATCGCCTTGCGGCGGGCCGGACCGATTCCGGGCAGGTCGTCGAGAATCGAGCGGGTGGCGGTTTTGGCCCGAACCCGGTGGTGATAGGCCTGCACGTAGCGGTGGGCTTCGTCCCGGACCCGCATCAGGAGCAGCAGTCCGGGTGAATCGGCCCGGAAATCGACCGGGTTCTTGCGACCGGGCAGCCAGACCCGGTCGGGCTCGCCGTCGCGGCCCTTGGCCAGTCCGGCCAGGGGAGGCGGGTCTTGGATGTTCAGGTCCCGGATTACGGCCAGGGCCACTCCGATCTGGCCTCGTCCGCCGTCCAAAAGGATCAGGTCGGAACGGGCCGGTTCCTCCCGGGCCAGCCTTCGGCCCAGGACCTCCGACATCATGGCGTAATCGTCCTGGCCCGAGGCGGTTTTGATCCGGAAGCGGCGGTAGTCCGGTTTGATCCACCGGCCGTCTTCCAGGACGACCAGGGCTCCGACCGGAGCCTCGCCGCGCAGGGTGGACATGTCGTAGCCTTCGATGCGGCGGGGGGGAGCGGGCAGCCCGAGCCTTTTCTGGATTTCCACCAGGGCGTCGGCTCCCAGGTCCGCCGCCCGCAGCCGCTCTTCTAGGGCCGCGGCCGCGTTCTGAACGGCCAGGTCGACCAGCTTCTTCTTCGGGCCCCGGACCGGCGTGGCCAGCCGGAAGGCCCGACCCCGTCTCTCCCGCAACCAGTCTTCGAGCAGGGCCCGGTTCTCGATCCGGACCGGCAGCAGCACCTCGTCCGGCACCAGGTGGTCCATATCGTAGTACCGGCTCAGGACGGACTCGACCAGGTCTTCATCCGCTTCCGGCTTTTCGCCCAGGGGAATGTTCCGGCTGCCCAGAAGGGAGCCTCGCCGGATGAACAGGAGGACGGCCATGGCCTGTCCATGGTCATGGGCCAGCCCAACCACGTCCCGGTCCATCAGGTCCGTCGAGACCATTTTCTGGCGTTCGATCGTGCGTTCCACGGCGGCCAGCCGGTCTCGGGAGCGGGCCGCGGCCTCGAAGTCCAGGCGCGAGGCCGCTTCCTGCATGTCCCGGCGCAGTGAATCGGCCAGACTCTGGTTTCGCCCCTGGAAGAAGAGCACCACCTGATCGACCACGGCCCGATATTCCGCTTCACCGACCTGGCCCCGGCAGGGTCCCAGGCACCGGCCGAGCTGGAAGTTGAGGCATGGCCGGCCTCCGGTTTTGACCTCGGGCCGCCGGCAGTTCCGGAGCGGAAAAAGGCGGCGCAGGGTTCGCAGGGTCTGGCGCATGGACATGGCCGAGGAAAAGGGCCCGAAGTACACGGACCCGTCCTTTTGGATGCGGCGAACCACCTCCAGGCGCGGGAACGGGTCCTTGACGGTCAAACAGAGGTAGGGATAGGTCTTGTCGTCCCGGAGGATGATGTTGTACCGGGGCCTATGTTCCTTGATCAGGCTGTTTTCCAGAAGGAGGGCCTCTTTCTCGTTGTCGGTGACCAGGTATTCCAGGTCGGCCACCTTGGCCATCATGCGGGCCGTCTTGGCCGAGGCGGGATGCTTCTGGAAATAGCTCGAGACCCGTTTGGGTAGGGATTTGGCCTTACCGACGTAGATGATGCGTCCCTGGGCGTCCTTCATCAGGTACACGCCGGGAAGGGGAGGCATGGCCGAGGCCTTGGCCTTCAGGTCTTCCAGGTCGGCCATGCGTTCCAATCCAGGGGAAGCGGTGGGTAGATGGCGGCTAGTGAAGCCACTTTTCGGCAATCGCCTTGACTTCACCCGCGGAAATCAGGGCCGTGCCCTTGCGCAGGAGGCCGATGAGCACAGGGTTGCCCTTTTTGACGGGCAGCGTCATCTTGCCTTCGTCCACGGGCGGACCGGCCGGTTTGATCCTGTCCTGGAGGCCGCGCAGGGCCCGGACGTAATAGACCACCAGTTCGTCCATGACGATGGCCGAGACCTTGTCGTCGGCCAGGGCCTGGATGGCCTCCTCGTAATTGGAATAGGGCGTGGTTTTCAAGCCAAAGGTTTCGGCCAGGACCTGGCCCGAATCGCCCTTGACCGCTCCGACCTTGAGGCCGACCAGGTCCTTGAAGCCTCGGACGTTGTCGTGCCGGGGCTGGACGAAGATGCGGGTGTCGATGATCATGTACGGCGCGGTGAAATCGAAGTCCCTGGCCCGTTTGGGCAGGGGAAAGATGCCGGCCAGGGAATCGAAGCGGCCGGATCGGAGTCCGTCCAGTTGCTGGTTGAAGCTGACCGGATGGAACCGGACCTCGAAGCCGAGGCGGGAGGCCAGCAGGCGCCAGAAGTCGACGGAGATGCCCTGGGCCCGGCCCTGTTGGTCCACGAAACCGAACGGCGGATAGTCGTTGAAGGCCCCGACCTGGATGGGGCCGTGGCTTTTAAGCCAGGCCGATTCCTCGGCCGTAACGGGACCTTCCGCCCGGAGCGGAGTCGAACCGATCAGCACGGACAACATAAAAACCGCCAACAGGACCGGCCAGAATTTTTTCATGATCGTATCTCCTTCCGCCTGCTACATCAGGCTGGTGAGTTCCTCTTCGGAAATGGCCTTGATGCGGTCCCGGATACGGGCCGCCGCCTCGAAGTCCAGATTCTCGGCCGCGGCCTTCATCTCCTTTTTCAAGGCCTTGACGATGCGCGGAACCTCTTCGGGCGGTATGTAGTCCGCCTCGGGCTCCCGGGTCGCGGGCACGGTATAGTAGTCGCTTTCGTAGATCGAACCCAGAATCGAGTCGATGGATTTGACGATGCTTTCCGGCGTGATGCCGTGTTCGACGTTGAACTGGTGCTGGATGGCCCGGCGGCGTACGGTTTCGGCCTTGGCCCGGCTCATCGAGGGGGTGAGTTTGTCTCCGTAGAGGATGACCTGGCCGCCCACGTTGCGGGCCGCCCGCCCGCAGGTCTGTATGAGGGAGCGTTCCGAGCGAAGAAAGCCCTCCTTGTCCGCGTCCAGAATGGCCACCAGGGTGACTTCCGGCAGGTCCAGCCCTTCCCGGAGCAGGTTGATGCCGACGAGCACGTCGAACTCTCCGAGCCTAAGGTCGCGGATGATTTCCATTCGTTCGATGGTCTTGATGTCCGAGTGCAGGTAGCGGACCCGCAGGCCCATGTCCGTGTAGTACTCGGTCAGGTCCTCGGCCATGCGCTTGGTCAGGGTGGTGACCAGAACCCGTTCGCCCCGGGCGATCCGGGCGCGGATTTCCGCATACAGGTCGTCCACCTGGCCCTGGGCCGGCCGGAAGATCATTTCCGGGTCCATCAGGCCGGTCGGCCGGATGATCTGCTCGACGATGAGTCCCTTGGATATCTCGAGTTCGTAATCGGCCGGCGTGGCCGAAACATAGATGATCTGGTCGATCATGCGGTTGAACTCCTCGAAGTTCAGGGGGCGGTTGTCCAGGGCCGAGGGCAGGCGGAAGCCGTAATCGACCAGGGTCTGCTTGCGGGACCGGTCACCGTGATACATGGCCCGAAGCTGGGGCACGGCGATATGGCTTTCGTCGATGAAGAGCAGAAAGTCCTTGGGGAAGTATTCGAGCAGGGTGGGAGGCGGTTCCCCGGGGGCCCGGCCGGTCAGGTGGCGCGAGTAGTTTTCGATGCCGTGGCAGAACCCCATTTCCTTGAGCATCTCCAGGTCGAAGCGGGTGCGTTCCTCGATGCGTTGGGCCTCGATGAGCTTGCCTTCCCGGTAGAAATGGTCCAGCCGTTCGACCAGTTCCTCCTTGATGGCGACCCGGGCGGCCTTGAGGGTGTTTTCCGAAGTGACGTAGTGGCTGCCGGGATAGAGGGCCAGCCGTTCGGTTTCCCCGAGAACCTGGCCGCGCAGGGGATCGACGAGCCGGATGCGCTCGACCGTGTCTCCGAAGAACTCGACCCGCACGGCCTGGCTGTCCTCGTAGGCCGGGAAGATTTCCAGACAGTCGCCCCGGACGCGGAACGTGCCCCGATGAAAGTCGTACTCATTGCGTTCGTACTGCATCTCGACCAGCTTGGCCAGGACGACCTCGATGGGGCGGTCCACGCCGCGTTCGAGAAAGAGCATCATCTGGTGGTAGGCCTCGGGCGATCCCAGGCCGTAAATGCAGGAGACGCTGGCCACGATGATGACGTCCCGCCGATCGAGGAGGGACCGGGTGGCCGAATGGCGCATCTTGTCGATGGCCTCGTTGATATGGGTCTCCTTTTCGATGTACGTGTCGGACTGGGGGATGTAGGCTTCCGGCTGGTAATAGTCGTAGTAGCTGACGAAGTATTCGACGGCGTTTTCGGGGAAGAGAGACCTGAACTCCCCGAAAAGCTGGGCCGCCAGGGTCTTGTTCGGGGCCAGGACCAGGGCCGGGCGGTTGGCTCGGGCGATGACGTTGGCCATGGTGAAGGTCTTACCGGAGCCGGTCACGCCCAGAAGCACCTGGTGCCCGATCCCCTGGTCCAGGTTCCCGCTCAAGGCGTCGATGGCCCCGGGCTGGTCGCCTCGGGGCACGTACTCGGTTGCCAGCTTGAATTCGCTCATACCGGCCGGGGGCAAAGGGGCGGCCCTCGGGGGCATCCCGTCAGGTCTCCATGCGCCAGCGGGTTTCGCCGCCGGCGTCTTCCAGAACCACGCCGTAATCCTTGAGCCGGTCCCGGATGCGGTCGGCTTCGGCCCAGTCCTTGCGTGCCCTGGCTTCGGAGCGCGCCCGGACCATTTCCCCGATACGTTCCGGGGTCAGGTCCGATTCGGTCAGGCCCAACTCGGCCCGGGACTGGAAGTAGGCTTCGGGGTCCCGCCCCAGAATACCCAGGATCGACCCCATTTCCCTAGCCGCGGCCACCCAGGAACCGATCTGTTCCAGGTCGACCGGCCCGTCTCCGGCCTCGTCGATGAGGCGGTTGATCTCCCGGACGGCTTCGAAGAGAAAGCCCAGGGCCCGGGCGGTGTTCAGGTCGTCGTCCAGGGCCTGAGTGAACTGCCCCCGGATGTCGTCCGTTTCCGGACCCGGCTTCGGAAGCGTCGGGTCCAGGCCCCGCTTATGGGCCAGTTGAATGGATCGGTAGGCCCGATCGAGGCTCCGGGCCGTTTCCTCGAGGTTTTCATCCGTGTAATCGATCGGACCCCGGTAATGCTTCGAAACCAGAAAGAGACGGAGCACCTCGGGATGGAAGCGGGCCAGTATCTCCTTGACGGTAAAGAAGTTGCCCAGGGACTTGGACATCTTTTCCTGGTTGACGTTGACGAAGCCGTTGTGCATCCAGAGCCTGGCGAAGCGGCGTCCCAGGGCGGCGGACTGGGCGATTTCGTTTTCGTGATGGGGAAAGACCAGATCGTGGCCGCCGCCGTGGATGTCGAAGACTTCTCCCAGGAGGTGGTAGCTCATGGTCGAGCATTCGATATGCCAGCCGGGACGGCCCGGTCCCCAGGGGCTGTCCCAGGCGGGTTCACCGGGCTTGCTCTCCTTCCAGAGGGCGAAGTCCAGGGGACTGCGCTTGCGTTCGTCGATCTTGACCCGGGCCCCGGCCTTCATGTCCTCGATGTTGCGGCCGGAAAGGCGTCCATACCCGTCGAAACGGGCCACGTCGAAATACACGTCCCCGTCCACCTGATAGGCGGCCCCGGCATCGACCAGAGCTCTGACATCATCGAGCATCCGGTCGATGTACTCGGTGGCCCGGGGTTCGCGGTCAGGACGGAGGGCGCCCAGGGCGTCCATGTCTTCGTGAAAGGAACGAATGTAATCCTCGGCCAGTTCGAGATATTCCAGGCCCCGTTCCCGGGCCCGCTGGATGATCTTGTCGTCCAGGTCGGTGAAGTTCCTGACGTAGTCCACTTCGAATCCCCGGGTCCGCAGGTATCGGACCAAGACGTCGAAGACGACCACGGCCCGGGCGTGGCCCACATGGCTGTCGTCATAAACCGTCGGGCCGCAGACGTATATCTTGAGCTTGCCCTTCTCGACCGGGAACAGTTCCTCCTTTTTACCGGTCATGGTGTTGTACAGAACCAGGGACATATTTTTATCTCCATCATTTGGTATCGGCGGCATGGGAATGGCTGGCCGCCTGGCGGTGGGCGGGCGGGGCCGGATTCACGGAGTCGGCCGCGGCGCGGAACCCGGTGTCAATCCCTCCGGGGGAGCAGGAGGACCGAGGCCATGGCGGCCATGCCCTCCTCCCGTCCGACCGGCCCCAAGCCTTCCGTAGTCGTGGCCTTGACATTCAGCAAGGCCGGGTCCGTATCGAGGGCTCCGGCCATGGCCTCGATCATGGTTTGTCTGTAGTCCTTGATCCTGGGCCGTTGGGCCATCAGGATCATGTCGGCGTTGACCAGCTTGTATCCGGCCTGACGAACCATTTCTCCGACCAGGCCGAGTAGGGTCACTCCAGGGGCCCCGGCCCACCGGGGATCGGTGTCGGGGAAATGATGTCCGATGTCGCCCTGCCCGATCGCGCCGAGCAGCGCGTCGCAAAGGGCGTGAATGAGGACGTCCGCGTCGGAGTGTCCGGCCAGGCCCTTTTCAAAGGGGATTTCGACGCCGCCGAGCATGAGCTTTCGGTTAGGCGTCAGAGCGTGTACATCGTAGCCCATGCCCATGCGCATGCCGCGCTCCTCGCTGTCGAATTTGACCAGGGCCTCGGCAAATACCAGGTCCTCCGGCGTCGTGATCTTGATGTTGTCGGCTTCGCCGGGCACGACGTGCACCGGTCGGCCCAACCGCTCGACCAGGACGGACTCGTCCGTGCCCGTAAATCCGTCCCGCCGTGCTTCGGCCAGGGCTTCGGCCAGCCAGAGCCGGTCGAAGACCTGCGGCGTCTGGGCCTGCCAGACCTGGCGGCGGTCCAGAGTCGCGCGAATGGCATGGTCGCTGACCTGCTTGAGCGTGTCCCGGACCGGAACGGCGGCGATGGCCGCGCCATACTCGCGGGCCGACTCGATGGCCGCTTCGATGGTCGAAACGCGGACCAGGGGCCGCACGCCGTCGTGAACCGCGACCAGCCCGACGTCGTCATCGAGGGCCAGAAATCCGTTGTACACGGACTCCTGCCGGCTCCGCCCCCCGGCCACGATGCGCTGGACCTTTTGGAACCCGTAGCGGTTCACGATCTGGGACCGGGCCTCGTCCCGGAAGTCCGCGGGCACCACCAGGATGACCCGGTCGACCAGGGTCGTCTGATCGAAACGGGCCAGGGTGTGGGCCAGGACGGGCCAGCCGGCCAAGTCGATGAACTGTTTGGGCTGAGACCGGCCGAAACGCTGTCCCGATCCGCCGGCCGGAATGATTGCCGCGACCGCCCCTTTGGGGCCTGTGTAGACAACGTCCATATTAACCCGCCTCTCGAAAAAGGTCGGGGCGGCCCCCGTTAGGGGGGCGCTTGAGGCTGAGAAAGGGGCCTGTAAGCCGAGTTCTGTTCCCCGAGGCGGTCGCCCGCCCGCGGGGCAATGATCATTCCTCTAGGAGTCCGGTTACCTGGACCCTCGAGCAACCTACCCGGGGGCCTCGGGCGGGCCGCCCTCGAACGCCCCCCTATTTGGTCTTGCTCCGGGTGGGGTTTACCTAGCCCCCGGCGTCGCCGCCGGAGCTGGTGAGCTCTTACCTCACCCTTTCACCCTTACCCCGAATGCGGGGCGGTTTGCTTTCTGTGGCACTTTCCCGGGGTCACCCCCGCTGGGCGTTACCCAGCACCCTGCCCTGCGGAGCTCGGACTTTCCTCCCGCGCCGTTCAACGGCGCCAGCGATCATTCGTCCCGCTTTCTCAGACTACCCCCGACGGGTGTTTCGACTCGCCGCCCGACTGGCCAGGGCGTCGGCCTCCGAATTCAACTCCCGCCTGATATGAAGAATATCATAGGCTTCAAGGTTCCGCAACAAGGCCCGCACCCTCTGGAACAAGGGCTGAAGCCGGTCGTTCTTCACCCGGTAGACCCCCGTTACCTGCCGGACCACCAGCTCGGAATCGAGGCGCAGTCGAAGCCGCCGGGCTCCGAGGCGCGAGGCCTCCTCCAGGCCCAGGATCAGGGCCTGGTACTCGGCTTCGTTGTTCGTCGCCTTGCCCAAAGGCCGGCTGACCTCGGCCAGGGTCGCGCCGGCGGGATCGCGCAGCACGGCCCCGGCCCCGGCCGGGCCCGGATTGCCGCGGGCCGCGCCGTCCGTGTGCAGGGTCCACCATTCATTCGAATCATCGGGCTGTTTTTTTCCGAATAAATCGTCTGCTTCGCTCATGTCTCTTTCTTATCCAGGTTGAAAGCCGGCCGATGTTCAGGCCGGCGCAAACAGCGAGTCGGCGGACATGTCCCGGGGTGTGTCCAGCCCCAGCAGGGCGAGCACGGTGGGGGCGATGTCCGAGAGCTTGCCTTTGGGGATCAGGCGCCGGCCCGGCGCGTCCTTGGCCACGTAAATGCACTCCACCGGAAAGACGGTGTGGCTGGTCTTGACCATTCCGGTGTCGTAGTCGACCATCTGTTCGGCGTTGCCGTGATCGGCGGTGATGAGGACGTGGAAATCCAGTTCAAGCAGGCGGGCGACCAGGCGGCCCAGGCACTCGTCCACGGTCTCGACCGCCTGGCGGGCCGCATCGAAAACGCCGGTGTGGCCGACCATGTCGCAGTTGGCATAATTGACCACGATCAGCCCGTACGGGTTGTCTTCGAGGACTTCCAGAAGCCGGTCGGTGAGGATGCGGGCCTCCATCTCGGGATGGCTGGCGAAGGCGGCCGGATCGAAGCGGCCCTGGATTTCCACCTGGTCCTCCAGAGGATAGGGCCGGGTCGATTTGCCGTTGAAAAAGCTGGTCACGTGGCGGAACTTCTGGGTCTCCGCGATGCGAAGCTGACGCAGGCCCGCCTCGGCAACGACCTGGCCCAGGAGCCGGTCCATTCCGCCGGACTCGCCCAGGACCCCGAGCAGGTATTCGGTGAACTCGTTGTAGTAGCGCGTCAGTCCCAGGTAGGTCACCCGGGGCCGGGCCTCGAGATGTCCGGGATAGTCGGCCTCGACAAAGGCCATGGTCAACTGGATGGCCCGGTCCTGTCGGAAGTTGGTGTGCAGGACGCAGTCCCCGTCGCGTATCCCGTCGTATCCGGCGATGACGTGGGGCGGGATGTATTCGTCGAACATCTCCTGGTCGTCCGGCGTGCGGTACGTTTCATAAGCGGTCCGGACCGCGGTCTCCGCGTCGTCGTCGGGCAGGCCTCGGGCCAGGACCAGGCAGTGGTAGGCCCGATCGGTCAGGTCCCAGTTGCGGGAGCGGTCCATGCCGTAGTACCGGCCCATGACCGTGCCGATCCGGCAGCAGCCGACCTCGTTCATGACCAGCCCGAGCGCGGCCAGATATTCAAGGGTGGAGCGGGGCGGGGTGTCTCGACCATCCAAGAAGGGGTGAATGACGATTTCGCCCTCGGGAAATTCGCGGCGGGCCCGGCGCATGATTTTGTACAGATGCTCCTGGTGGGCGTGGACCCCCTCGTCCTGAAGCAGGCCCAGCAGGTGCAGGCGGCTTTGCCGGTTCCGCCAGTTCGCGGTCAGGCTGGCCCACTTGGGCGACTCGAACAGGTCCCCGGTGCGCAGTCCGTCGTCGATGCGCTTGAGCTCCTGGATCACGATTCGGCCGGCGCCCATGTTCAGGTGCCCGACCTCGCTCGATCCCTGATATCCGTCCGGCAGACCCACCGGTTCGCCGGCCGCATCGAGAAGCGTCCAGGGATACCGGTCCTTGAACCCGTCGACGTTCGGCGTCCGGGCCGCGGCCACCGCGTTCCCGTCCTGTTTTTCGTTGTATCCCCATCCGTCGCGGATGATCAGGCAGACCGGTCTCATTGCGTCCTCCTCGGGATGCCGGGCATCTCCGGCCTCGACCATTATCACGGTTTCGTCGCGTTGACCAGTCCGGAAGCTACGAAGCTCGCTCCGGTTCGGGCTTCAGCACGAGCATCCCCAGGGGCGGCAGGGTCAGGCGCAGGCTGTATGGGCGGCCGTGGCAGACGGTCTCCTCGGCCCGGACGCCGCCGCCCAGTCCGACGTTCGAGCCGCCGTAAATCGACGCGTCCGAGTTGAGCAGTTCGCGATAGTATCCGGGGCCCGGCACGCCGATGCGGTAGCCGTCCCGGACGATCGGCGTGAAGTTGAACACGAAGAGCAGGCGCTCGTCCGGGTCCAGGCCCTTTCGGATGAACGAGACCACGGACGCTTCCACGTCCCGGAAGTCGATCCATTCGAATCCGTCCGGAGAAAAGTCCTGTTCGTACATGGCCGGCTCGGAACGATAGAGGCGGTTGAGGTCCCGGACAAAGCCCTGGAGACCCCGATGGGGTTCGTACTCGAGCAGATTCCAGTCCAGGGCCCGGTCGTGATCCCATTCCGACCACTGGCCCAGTTCACCGCCCATGAAAAGCATCTTCTTGCCCGGCTCGCCGTACATATACCCCAGGAGCAGGCGCAGGTTGGCCTGTTTCCGCCAGTCGTCGCCAGGCATCTTACCCAGGAGCGAGGCCTTTTCGTGGACGACTTCGTCATGGGACAGGGGCAGGATGAAGTTTTCATGAAATGCGTAGAGCAGGGCAAACGTGAGGCGTTCCATGTGGTAGCGCCGATGGACCGGGTCCTGGCTCATGAACTCGATCATGTCGTGCATCCAGCCCATGTTCCATTTGAACAAGAATCCGAGGCCGCCGAGATGGACCGGCCGGGAGACGCCGGGCCAGGCCGTGGATTCCTCGGCAATGGTCATTACCCCGGGAAAATGCTCGTAGACCTTGGTGTTGAAGGTCTTGATCAGCTCGATGGCCTCCAGGTTTTCCCGTCCGCCGTAACGGTTGGGAATCCATTCCCCCTCTTTTCGGGAGTAGTCCAGGTAGATCATGGAAGCGACCGCGTCGACCCGGAGGCCGTCGATGTGGAACTTGTCCAACCAGAACAAGGCGTTGGATATCAGGAAGTTCTTGACCTCGTTGCGGCCGTAATTGAAGATCAAGGTGCCCCAGTCCTGATGGGCTCCCAGTCGCGGATCGGCATGTTCATACAGGTGCGTGCCGTCGAAAAACTCCAGGGCATGGGGGTCCCGGGGAAAGTGGGCCGGCACCCAGTCCAGGATCACGCCGAGACCCTCGGCGTGGCAGCGATCCACCAGGTACATCAGGTCCTCCGGGGCGCCGAAACGGGAAGTCGCGGCGAAATACCCGGTCACCTGATAGCCCCAGGAGCCGTCGAAGGGATGCTCGGCCAGGGGCAGGAACTCGATGTGGGTGAAGCCCATCTCCTTGACGTAGGGGATCAGTGCATCGGCCGCCTCGCGGTAACTCAGCCAGCTGCCGTCTTCGTGGCGTCGCCAGGAGCCCAGGTGGACCTCGTAAACGGCCATGGGTTGGCGCATGACCTCGGCCCGGCTTCGCGCGGCCATCCATTCCTGGTCGGTCCAGGTAAAACCGCTCAGGTCGCAGACGACCGAGGCGGTCTTGGGACGCTTTTCCATCTGGAATGCGTAAGGGTCGGCCTTGAGCAGAAGGGTGCCGTCCCCGGATCGGATTTCAAATTTGTAGATCAGGCCGTGTCCGAGATGCGGGACGAAAATCTCCCAGACTCCGGAGTTTCCCCGCTCGCGCATCGGGTGTCTTCTGCCGTCCCACTGGTTGAAGTCGCCGATCAGGCTGACCCGGGCGGCCGACGGAGCCCAGACCGCGAACAGGACGCCGGGCACGCCTTGGTGATGCCAGGGATGGGCGCCCAGCTTTTCGTAAATCTGGTAGTGGTTGCCCTGGTTGAACAGGTAGAGGTCGTAATCGGACAGGGCCGGCTCGAAAGAGTAGGCGTCGTAAAACGTCGAGAACCGGCCCGGCTCGAACTCGACCCGCAACCGGTAGGGACGGAAGGTGTACGGTCCCGGGACCAGGGCTTCAAAAAACCCTTCGGAATCGATCTCCTCGGCCGGGACTTCCCCGGCCAGGTCCGGGTGCAGAACGACCACGGATCGCGCCCCGGGCAGCCAGGCCCGGATGACCGCTCCGTCCCGGCCTTGGACTTTGTGGCTGTGGGCGCCGAGCAGATCGAAGGGATCGGCCACTTCACCCGATCGAATCGCTTTGAACTGGTCCGGGGACAAGGTCCCCTTGAGATTTTGCTTCAGCACGAATGATGCCTGCCTTTACCCGCCGATTATCCGGCCTGTTACGCCCAGACGACCATGCCGGTGACAAAGGGGTTCTCGATACGTCGGGAACTGGGGGTGACGCGGACGGTGTAGCCGAAACGGCCGGTTTCGTTGCAGGGAATTTGCCCGACGTACTCGCTGATCCCGTCCGACTGGCCGGCCAGGTCCAGGGGTTTGGTTATCCGTTCAATGAAATCGCCCTCGTGGTTGAGTGCCCCGAAATAGGCTTCCACGGTCACGTCGTCCGGATGAAAGGAGCCCAGACGGATTCGGGCCGTGATTTCGATCCGGTCGCCGACCAGCGTTTCCTGGGGCTCACTCGAAGCGACCGATTCGATGGCCACATTCTGCCAGCCGACCATGAGGTTCTTCCGCCATTCGGCCAGTTCGATGGCCCCGGCCATGCCGTCCCGCCCCAGACCGTTGTACCGGGCGGAGCAGGGAATGTAGTAGCGCGTGGCGTATTCCTGGACCATGCGGTTCGAGTTGAAGACCGGCACCAGGCGCTTCAGCCCGGCCCGCATTTTTTCCACCCACTCGCGGGGCAGGCCGTCACCGGACCGGCGGTAGAACAGGGGGCCCACTTCCCGCGCGAGCAGGTTGTACAGGTCGTGGCTCTCGGTCTCATCCTGATAGGCCAGGTCGTCGTACACCTCGCCGTGGCCGATGGCCCAGCCGAAGTCGCTGTGGTATCCTTCGTCCCACCAGCCGTCCAGGATGCTCAGGTTCAGGGAGCCGTTGGCCAGGGCCTTCATGCCGCTGGTCCCGCAGGCCTCGAGGGGCCGACGGGGCGTATTGAGCCAGACGTCGGCGCCGGCGACCATGAGATGGGCGAGGTGGATGTTGTAGTCCTCCAGGAAGACGATCTTGCGGCGAAAACGTTCCTGATGAGCCAAATGGATGATGTCTTTTATGAATTCCTTGCCTTCGTTGTCCTGGGGATGCGCCTTGCCCGCGATGATGAACTGGATGGGGCGTTCCGGATGGTTGATGATGCGGTCCAGACGGTCCGGGTCCCGGAAGAGCAGGGTGGCCCGCTTGTAGGTCGCGAAGCGCCGGGCGAAACCGATGGTCAGGGCATCCGGACTCAACACTTCGTAGGCGTCCTGAATGTCGGCCCTGGGCGCGTTGCGCTGTCTGAGCTGTTCGGCCAGGCGGCGGCGGGTAAACGAGACCAGTTGTTCCCGGCAGCGAATGTGGGTCCGCCACAGTTCGGTGTAGGGTATCTGGTCCGCCTGCTCCCAGACCCGTTCGTGGTCCGGGTCCTCGTCCCAGTTCGGGCCCAGGTAGCGGTCGAAAAGCCAGTTCAGTTCCCGGGATATCCAGGTCGGAACGTGAATGCCGTTGGTGACCGCATCGATGGGCACGTCCTCCACCGGGTGGTGGGGAAAGACCTGTTCCCACATGGCCCGGGAGACCTGCCCGTGCAGCTTGCTGACCCCGTTGGTGTGGGCCGAGAGCCGGATGGCCAGGGGCGTCAGGCCGAAGGGTTCGCTGTCATCCCGGGGATTGACCCGGCCGTACCCGAGCAAGACCCGGAAGTTGATGCCCAGCTCCTTGCAGTAGTCCTCGAAATAGGCCCGGACCAGATTGGGATCAAAGGCCTCGTTGCCGGCCGGGACCGGGGTATGGGTCGTGAAGACCGTGCTGGCCTGGACCACTTCCCGGGCTGCGTCAAAAGAGAGTCCCTTTTCCTTGCGCATCCTGTTGATGCGTTCAAGGGCCGAGAATACGGAGTGTCCCTCGTTCATATGGATGACGGTCGGCTCGATGCCCATGGCCCTTAGAGCCCGCACCCCGCCAATGCCCAGAACGATCTCCTGCCGCAGCCGCATTTCCCGGTCCCCGCCGTAAAGCTGGGCCGTGGTCTGGCGAATGTCAGGCGGGTTTTCCGAAATGTTGGTGTCCAGCAGATAGAGCGGAATCCGGCCCACGTCCACCCGCCATATTTGAATCTGCACCGGCTGTCCCTTGAACAGGACCGAAACCGTCATGGGCCGGCCCTGGTCATCCCGCATCATTTGCACCGGCAGCTTGTCGAACTCGTTGACCGGGTAGGTCTCCATCTGCCAGCCGTCCGCGCTCAGATACTGACTGAAATAGCCCTCCTGGTACAAAAGGCCCACCCCGACCAGAGGGAGGTTCAAGTCGCTGGCCGACTTGAGGTGGTCGCCGGACAGAATGCCCAATCCGCCGGAGTATATGGGCAGGCAGGCGCTGAGCCCGAACTCGGCCGAAAAATAGGCCACGCTAAACGGTTCGCCGGGGCTGAATTCCCAGTCGTCCGCCTTGGGGCGGGCCAGATAGCGGTCCAGGTCCTGGATGACCTCGTCCAGAAGGGCCAGAAAACCCGGGTCCTCGGCCATCTCTTCCAGACGTTCCTGGTTGACCATGCCCAGCATCCGGACCGGGTTGTGTCCGGAATCGGTCCATACGCCCGGGTCGAGCCGCTGAAACAGATGCCGGATGTTGGCGTGCCAACTGAAGACCAGGTTGTGGGCCAGCCTCCTGAGGGGCTCCAGGGGCTGGGGCAGCCTTGGAATGACGCGGTATTCCTTCTTAGGCTTCACGGTGCAATCATCCTTTTTTTAAATTATTGAAATAATTTTAGGCCCTTTCCCCGGGCCTCCCCACTTTGGATATACTATCATCGTTTGACGCACCGGTCAACGCGCCAGGCAGGGAAGCGAGAAAGGACCCGATAATTTCACCTAGCGGGCCGCGGCTCGGGAGGTATTAATAAAACATATCGATTTCAATAAAATATGGCATGATGCTTCGAGGGGAGCCGGAGTTCCGGTCCCCAGCGGTTGATTTATCTTTTTATAATGTTTAAACCTATACCTTGAAGCGGCCGGGAGCCCAGGCTATGCTAGGAGGAGCGCCCGGTTTAAAAAAAGGTCTTGACTGAAACTCGGGCCGGGGGTTAAAAGGCATCGCCTACGGACCCGGTTCCATCGGCCCCAGGATGTGGCATGGCCGGACTCGATACAGACGCGGATCGGGATCGATATTATTCGCTGGCCTTGCGCCTGGCCCCCGGGGTGGGTCCGAGGCGTTTCGCCCAGTTGGTCGGGATTTTCGGGACGGCGGAAGCGGTCTTGAGTGCTCCGGTCGGAGAACTGGCCCGGGTGCCGCGCCTGCCGGGCAGGATCGCCGAGGTCCTGGCCCGGTTCGACTGGCGGGAGCGGGTCGAGTCGGAGCTGGACCGGGTTCGGGAGTGGGGCTGTCGCCTGATGATCCTCGGCGACGCCGACTATCCCGGGCGCTTGAAAGAGATACATGCGCCTCCGCCCGTTCTTTGGGTTTCCGGGGACATTCGGCCCGAGGACGAGGCGGCCGTGGCCATTGTCGGCTCCCGGGGCGCCACCGACTACGGCCGGGATACGGCCAGGCGCCTGGCCGTCGAACTGGCCGAAGCCGGCGTTACGGTTGTCAGCGGACTGGCCATCGGTATCGACGCCGCGGCCCATCGGGGAGCTCTGGAGGCCGGGGGGCGGACCTTCGCTGTTCTGGGCTGCGGTCTGGACGTGGTGTATCCCCGGCCCAACGTGGACCTTCACCATCAAGTGCCCCGGGCCGGGGCCCTGATCAGCGAATTTCCGATGGCCACCAGTCCCGAACCCGGCCACTTTCCGGTCCGCAACCGGGTCATCGCCGGCCTGTCCATCGCCGTGGTGGTGGTCGAGGCGGCTGAACGGAGCGGGGCGCTGATCACGGCCCGGCTGGCCCTCGAGGAGAATCGCGACGTGCTGGCGGTTCCCGGCCGGGTGGGGTCGATCAAAAGTCGCGGGACCCACGCCCTGCTCAAACAGGGCGCCCGGCTGGTGGAAACCGGACGGGACGTCATCGAGGAGGTCGCTCCGCAGCTGGCCGGACGACTCGGAAAGCCACGGACCCCCGTCGGGGCCGGGGTTCGGATGGACGCGGATGAAGAACGGGTCTGGTTGGTCTTGAACGACGAACCGCTTCACATCGACCCCCTGTGCAGAAAACTGGGTCTGTCCCCGTCCCGACTGGCCCCCATGCTCCTGAGCCTCGAACTCAAGGGGCTGGTCAAACAACTGCCGGGAACGCGCTATATAAGGATGAATTGATGGCCAAATCGCTTCTCATCGTCGAATCGCCGGCCAAGGCCAGAACGATCGGCAAATACCTGGGGTCCAACTTCGAGGTCAGGGCCTCGGTCGGACACATCCGCGACCTGCCCGTCAATCGACTCGGGGTGGATGTCGAGGAAGGCTTTGCTCCGGAATACGTGACCATCCAGGGCAAGCAGAAAATCATCAACGAACTGAAAAAAGCGGCCCAGGGCAAGGAAACCATTTATCTGGGGCCGGACCCGGACCGGGAGGGCGAAGCCATCGCCTGGCACATCGCCGATATTCTCAAGGGCAAGGATCGTGATTTCAGACGCGTTCTGTTCCACGAACTGACGCCGTCGGCCATCCTAAGCGCCATCGAGCATCCGGAGACGCTTTCCGAGCAGCGTTTCGAGTCCCAGCAGGCCCGCCGCATCCTCGACCGCCTGGTCGGGTATCGCCTCTCGCCCTTGCTGTGGGACAAGGTCAAGCGCGGACTTTCCGCGGGCCGCGTCCAGTCGGTGGCCTTGCGGATCATAACCGACCGGGAGCGAGAGATTTTCGCCTTCAAGCCCGAAGAGTACTGGAGCCTGGCCGCCCGGCTTCTGGCCGAAGGCGTCGAGTTCTCCGCCCGCCTGTTCAAGCAGGACGGAAAAAGGATCGAACTGAAAACCGGCGACCAGGCCGGGGACGTGGTCCGGAGTCTTCAGGAGGCCCGCTTCACGGTCAAGGAAGTCGTCTCCAAGGAACGCAAACGTCACGCGGCCCCGGCGTTCACCACCAGCCAGCTTCAGCAGGAGGCCTTTGGCCGTCTCCGGCTGCCGGCCCGCCAGACCATGCGTCTGGCCCAGCAGCTTTACGAGGGCCTGGAACTGGGCTCCGAAGGATCGGTCGGCCTGATCACCTACATGCGGACGGATTCGGTCCGGGTGGCCGACACGGCCCTTTCCGAAGTCCGCCAGCTCATCCAGGCTCGGTTCGGCAAGGAATATCTGCCGGCCCGGCCCCTGCACTATCGGAACAAAAAGGGCTCCCAGGACGCCCACGAGGCGATCCGGCCCACCTCGGCCGCCCGCACCCCGGAGCAGGTCAGCCGATATCTGTCCGGTTCCCTGCTGGCCTTGTACGAGCTGATCTGGCGGCGTTTCGTGGCCAGCCAGATGAACCCCGCCATTTTCGACCAGACCACGGCCGATATCGAGGCCGGTCCTTATCTCTTCCGGGCCACCGGCTCGGTGATCCGATTCAAGGGCTTCCTCGAGGTTTACGACCGGCCGTCCAAGGACGACCGCGAGATTCTCCCGCCGCTTACCCAGGGACAGCCCCTCGAACTGCTCGAACTGCTGCCCCGGCAGCACTTCACCCAGCCGCCCCCGCGCTTCACCGAGGCCACCCTGGTCAAGGAGCTGGAGGAGAACGGGATCGGACGTCCCAGCACGTACGCCCAGATCATTTCAACCCTTCGGGACAAGGAATACGTGGCCTCGAACAAGGGCCAGCTATCGCCCACCGAGCTGGGGTTCATCGTCAGCGACTTGCTGGTCGAGAGCTTTCCCCGGATCATGAACGTGGAGTTCACGGCGGGCATGGAAAACGAGCTGGATGAAATCGAGGAAGGCCGGGTCCGCTGGCAGGATGTGCTGGACAAGTTTTTCCAGCCCTTTGAAGTCGACGTGGTCCGGGCGGCCGAGACCATGCAGTCCCTGAAACGGGACGGGCTGAAGACGGACCTGACCTGCGACAAATGCGCATCGAACATGGTCCTCAAATACGGCCGCAACGGCCCCTTCCTGTCCTGTGATCGCTATCCCGAGTGCCGGAACGCCTTTGATTTCACCCGGGACGACCAGGGCCGCATGGTGCCGGTCAAACAGGAGCCGGCCGCTACGGACGAGACCTGCGACAAGTGCGGCAAGCCCATGGTCATGAAGAACGGCCGATACGGTCCCTTCCTGGCCTGCTCCGGCTACCCCGAATGCAAGAACACGCGCCCCCTCAACGGAGCCCTCGTCCCGGAAAACCTGGAACTGCCCGAAGGCATGGACCCGGTATGCGACAAGTGTGGAGGGAAGATGGCGGTCAAGCGGAACCGCCAGGGAAGCCTGTTCATCGCCTGCGACAATTACCCCAAGTGCAAGAACACCAGGCCCTACCCCACCGGGGTCAAATGTCCCAAAAAGAACTGCGACGGCGATCTGGTCGAGCGTTCATCAAAGCGGGGCGTGTTCTACGGATGCACGAACTACCCGAAATGCCGGACCACCCTGCGCACCCGCCCGGTCAACCAGGCCTGCCCGGTCTGCGGTCACCCGTTCCTGGTCGAATCCCCGCAGGACAAACAGACCGGGGAGAAGGAGTCCAGGGGCGGGCTCGTCTGTCCCGGCAAGGACTGCGACTACCGCTCCTCGGAACCGGACCGGGCCTGATTCGTCCGGCCCGGTTTCAGGCCGGCGCCTCCACCTCGAGGGGGTGTTCGCGGCCCCGGGGCAGGCTGTCGTACAGGTCCGCCGTCAGATCGGACCTGACCCCCCGATAACCCGGGTCGTCCCAGAGATTGTGCCACTGGTGAGGGTCCTCGTCGACCCGGTACAACTCGCCTTCACTGCCGTCGTATCCAAGGCCGCAGCCTTCGAAGGCCTCCCGGCCGATAAAGTTTCGCAGCCCTTCCGGAATGTGCTTTTCCGCTCCCGTCGGCCGGCCGATGGTGCTGGGTTCGTACCGGGTCAGCAGCCAGCCGTCGCGATAGATGGTCCGGAGATGCATGCCGTAGCCCGGGAACTGGCTGTCCCACTCGCAGAGCACCCGTTCCCGGCCGTCGTCCGCGGACACGGGCAGTTGCCGTCCCTCCATCCACTCGGGCCGATCGAGCCCGGCAATGGCGCAAAAAGTGGGCGCCAGGTCCACCTGACCCACGGGCTGGTCGAGGATGGCCGGCGCGATTCCGGCGGAGGGGGCGGGACGCCAGACCAGGGGTAGGCGGAGAAGGGAGTCGACGTGAAACGGTCCCTTGTAGATGAAGCCGAAGTCGCCCTGCATCTCGCCGTGGTCCGTGGTGAAGAAGACGTCGGTGTCCAGATCCCAGCCCCTGGCCTCGATCCGTTCCATCACCCGGCCGCAGGCCTCGTCGATCAGTTCGTTCATGACATGGGTCTTGGCGTTGATTTCCAGGATGTTCTCCCGGGTCAGCCGGCCGGGGCGGTAATTGCCCGGTCCCCCCTCCCGGTTGACCCAGGCGCCTTGGTAACAGGCGGACCAGTGGCCCGGTTTTTGGGACAGGATGGCCCGGATTCGGTCGTCGGAGCCCGGATGACCGGGGGGCAGTTCCAGTTCCCGCCAGGGGACCCGATCCAGCTCCGAGGCGGGCGGGTCCCAGGGGTGGTGCGGGTCGGGAAAGCTCATCCAGACGAACCAGTCATCCCGGTCGTCCAGGGAGTCGAGGAAGGCAATGGTTTGGTCGGCGACCCAGTCGGTATGGTACCATGGACGGGGTATGGGGTTGTTTTTGGTTTCCGGGGCGCCCGTGTCGCCGCCGCCCTCGGCGTCCAGAAGCGGGGCGAACGAGGCGACATGCTCCGGGTGGTTTTTTTTCAGCCATCGCCCGTAATGGGCCACGGCGGCCCGGCCGAAGGCCGGGATGTGCTGGGCCTGGATCGAAACGTCGAACCCCCGCCAGTATCCGGTTTCGCCCCGGGCGGCCCTTGTATTTTCCCGCCAGCGGCCGGTCAGGTCGAAGCCGGGTTCGAAGTGGGCCTTGCCGAGCAGCGCGGTCTTGTACCCGGCCTTTTCCTTGAGATAGGCGGCCACGCCGGGGGCGTCCTCCGGCAGGGGAACGCCGTTGGCGATCACGCCGTGGGTCCGCACGTACTGGCCGGTGAGCATGGTCGAGCGGGCCGGCATGCAGACCGGATTCTGGCAGTAGGCCCGGCGGAAGCGGACGCCCCCGGCGGCCAGCCGATCCACGACCGGCGTGCGGGCCACGGAACCGCCATTGCAGCCTAGCGAATCGTAACGCTGCTGATCGGTGGTGATGAAGAGAATTTTGCGTCCCATTTTCCACCTCCACGCTCAAGCCTTTGGGTCGCTGTTTTCCGCATACAGAGCCAGTCCCAGTTCGAGGGTCGTGCCAAAGGGCCGGGACCGTTCGAGACGGTATAGTTTCAGGGTCCCCTGGGGACAGGCCAGGGTGCATACGCCGCAGCCCAGGCATTGGTCCGGGCTGGCGCGGGGCGGCCCGCTTCATCGTCAAGCGACAATGCGCCCACCGGACACCGTTCGACGCAGGCCCCGCACATCAGGCAGTCGTCGCCGGCACGAGGGAAGAAGTTCGAGGGCGATATGGCCCCGGGGTTGTCCCAGCGGGTCCGGCCGCGCAGGTGGCTGCAGCAGCATTCGCAGCAGAAGCAGATGACGATGGGATCGGGGGTCAGGGCGTTTTCCGAACTGGCCACCAGGCCCGGGTCCATCATTTCGTCCGCGTACCGCAGGGCCTGCTCCCTGGTCGCCCGGCGGCCGTAGCCCAGGTCCACGAACTTGCGGCCGTTGTCGCCGGGAATCATGCAGGCGCCGATGGGAAACCGGTCCCGGCACTCGCGCTGGCCCAGCTTTTCGGTCCGGACTCGGCATGGGCAGGGCACCAGCGCGATATAGTCGGTCTGGAGTCCTTCGATCCGATCGTGGATTTCCTCCGGACTCAGGACCGTCTGTCCCGCTTCGATACTTTGTTCCACGGGGATGGCCCGGAAGACCGGCGTGCCTTTTCTGGAGTTCTGAAAAAGGCGGTAGAAGCCCTCATCGATGAAAAATTCCTGGTAGAGCCTTGCCGCTTCGATGTCGTGGGGGCCGACCTCGGGGGTGCGGTGATGGAAGTTGAACAGGTAAAAGATGGTCGGCAGGGCGTGCTGATCCTGGTCGGGAAGTCCCATCAAGGCGTACCGGGCGTGGAGGCCGGCCAGGATGGCCGTGACTTCATCGATCGGCCGGCCGGCAGCGTTGGCCGCCTGGTCGGCCGTCTTGAAAAACGGATAGACCTGGAGATGACGGACGATTTCCGCCTCCGGTCGCGTGTAGATCAGCTTCAAAAACTCGATGAAGGCCGTCGATATCCGGCCCCCGGTCCTGGGGACGCCGAAGGGATTCCGGTCGAAGGCTTCGGCGACCTGGAAATAAATGGCGTCGTCCATGGCTGAATGCATCCTTCGGCCCAAGGGGCCGATCCGGAACGGTCAGGTCAGTCCGGAATGGGCGTCCCGGCGATGAAGTCGACCACGACCCGGGCCAGGTCCTCGCCGCAGTCCTCCTGGAGGAAATGTCCGCCTCCCTGGATAATCGTGTGGGGCTGGTCCTTGGCGCCCGGAACGTTTTGCTGGAAAATGAGTTCCCCGCCGCCGGTGATCGGGTCGCCGTCGCTGAAGGCGGTCAGGAAGGGCTTTTCGAAACGGGACAGGACCTCCCAGGCCCGGCGGTTGGCCGGCGCGGCCGGATCGTCCGGGGAGATCGGCACCAGGGACGGGAAGATGCGTGCTCCCTCCTTGTAGGAATCGTCCGGAAAGGGGGCGTTGTACGCAGCCACGACCTCGTCGGGCACGGGCTTCAGGCAGCCCATTTGAATGATGGCCCCCACGTCGAATTCCGGAACTTCCCTTGAGAACTGGCGCCAGTTCATGAATGCGTCGGTGATCGGTCCGTCGCCGGTGGGCAGGCCGGTATTGGCGGTCACGATCCGGGCGAACCGGTCGGGATGGGCCGCGACGAGTCGCAGCCCGATCAGGCCGCCCCAGTCCTGGCAGACCAGGGTGACGCGCTGAAGATCGAGCTGGAGCAGCCAGGACTCCATCCAGTCGACGAAACGCTGGTAGGTATAGTCGTCCTGGTCGGCCGGCTTGTCCGAGCGCCCGAAACCGGGCATGTCCGGGGCCACGACCCGGGACCCGGCCCCGGCAATAACGGGGATCATCTTGCGGTAAAGATAGGACCAGGAGGGCTCCCCATGCAGAAGCAGGACCGGATCGCCCGCCTTGAGCCCCTCGTCCAGGGAATGAATCCGCAGTCGGCCGCCCTCGCCGTCAGGGACCTCCATGTACCGCGGTGTAAAATCATATCCGGGCAGACTGGCAAAACGGTCGTCCGGCGTCCTTAGACACTTCATGGCTCATACCCCCTTGATTCGTATAGCCGGCCGAAGCGGAGGCCCTAGGTCAGACCTTCAAACGTCATGCTCGAAGCCGTTTGCACCAACCGGCCGCCGCGAGATGATTCTACTGAACTGTTTCATTCCGGTCATGCCATTCGCGCTTGCCGGGCCAGGCAAAAAAACCGCCCGGGCCGCCGTGGACCGCGGTCCAAGTCGTCCTCCCGCCTGAAGTCCGTCGCGCGCTAACGGCGGAACGGACCTCTGGCGGTTCGAATTAATCCTTCGTTTGACTCAGTCACGCTCCCTGGGAATGGGCAGGCCCAGTGTGTTCATGGCCTTGATCACGCCCGGATGGACGAATTTTCTGGGGCCGCCGATGGGATAGGGCGTGGAGGGGAAAAGGGCCAGGGCCGCGTGGTACTTGCCGAAGTCCTGGCGGTGTTCGTGCCGGACTCGAACGATCTCCTCGACGATGTCGTCGGGCAGGCTGGCGTCGCACTGAAGGCACATGAATCCGGCCCGAGCCCAGATGTCCTCTTTCAGAATCTTGGGCAGCGCCTTTTGCTTGATCAGGGCCGGATAGACGATCTGGTCCTTGGAGAAGTCAAAGCCCTTTTCGGTCCATTCCCTTTCGATGGGCAGGACGAGGATTTTTTTCCCGGAACTCAGGATTTCCATGGTCGGAGCGGCCGGGGCCATGACATTGATGAAAAAACTGCCGTCTTCCGCCACTTCCATCCGGGCTCCGAAACCGACCCGGACGGCGTCGAGCTTGCCGTTGAGAAAGGCGTCCTTGGCCCCGACGTCGCCCAGGGGCGCGAAATCGATCTTGTCGTAAATACCCAGGGCGTTGCCAAATAGGGGCTGATCCAGGAGGACCCCCAGAAAGGGCCGTGCTCGTTCGGCCGTGCCCACCCGCTTCCCGGCCAGGTCTTTCAGGCTCTTGATGTTCGGGTCCATGGTCACGTAGAAGCCGACCAGACCGGCGTTGGAAACCAGGCTCCTGACCGTGGGCCATTTCAGTTTGTCGAAGGGCTGGCGGCCCTGGGCCAGGTATTCCAGGTTGCCGGTCCCCCCGGCGAAAATGGTCTGGGGAACCTCGCCGCTTTTCATTTTGGGCAGATTCTGGATCATGTACTTATACATGTACATGGCGCCTGGCGTCTCCTGGTGCTTGATGTGCACCCAGGAGCCGGCCTTTTTGAAGACCTGCTCGAAGGCGGCGCCCACGTTGTACATGCCCGTGCCAAAGGGCGTGGTCATGATGACCACGTCCACCGGTTTCTTCTGCTCGGCCGCGGCGGGAGGGGCCAGACAGAACGCAAGCGCCAGAACCACGATGAGGCTGATTGCAAATCGTTTCATCATTTTATCCTCCTTGAATGTTTGAGAACGATCAATCCGGTTATGTTCCCGGGTCGAGAAGCGGCGCCCTTTCGGAAGCCGTTCGTTTTTTTCGCCACTGAAGGGTCAGAAAGGAAATTGACAGGATCAGGGCGACGAAGAAAAAGACAGTCTGACCGTACAGACCGTGCCAGATGCCGAAAAGGGAGATGGCGAGCAGCAGGACCTGCTGCATATTGGAGGTATGGGTGAAGCAGAAGCGCTGGCAAAAGCACATCAGGGCGCCCATGGTCATGGTCAGGGCCAGAAGGACCATGACGGCCGGGACAAGGGGCTGGCTTTCACCGAAAATGACCGGGTTGTGGATAGTGAAATAAGGCAGCAGAAAAAACGGACCGGCCAGTTTGAAGCTCTCCCAGGCGGTTCTCATGTAGGAGGCCCCGGCGATCTGGCCGCCTACCAGGGCCGCGCCGGCGATGGGCGGGGTGACGGTGGCCAGGATGGCGTAGTAGTAAACGAAAAAATGGGCCACCACGGCGCGGATACCCAGGTCCATCAGAATGGGCGCGGCCACGAAGGCCACGACGATGTAGGCGATGACTGTTGGCGTGGACGAACTGAGCAGGATGGACAGGATCATGGTCAGGATCAGGGTCGGCAGGAGCAGGCCGCCGCTCAGGCCGGTGATCAGCAGGCTCAGTTTGGTCGAGGCGCCGGTAAAGGTCAGACTTTTGATCAGGATGCCGATGCAGCCGCAGGCGAGGCCGAAGGTGGCCCCCATGACCGCGCCGGCGATCAGGTTCCTGACCAGGACCTTGATGTCGGGTCGGGTCGCCTTCCTGAGGGCTGAGACCGCCAGCAGAGTGACGATTCCGAAAAAGGCGGCATATCCGGCCGAGTAGTGAAGCAGCAGCACGGCCGTCAGCACGCCCATGGGCAGGACGAAGATCGGAACCCCGGTGACAAAGACCCGCCAGTCGACCTCGGTTTGGCCGCGGGGTATTTTTTCACGGTGAGCGATGAGGATGACGCCCACGATGGCGATGCCGTAATAGAAAAGGGCCGGGATGATGGCCTTGAACATCAGGTCCGCGTAACTGACGCCCAAGAAGCCGGCCATAATGAAGACGGCGATGCCCATGATGGGCGGCGTCAGCTGGCCGCCGGTCGAGGCCATGGCCTCGATGGCCCCGGCGATTTCCCCCCGAAACCCAGCCTTTTTCATGACCGGGATGGTTACCGAGCCGGTGATGGCCACGTTGGCTACGGCCGCCCCGTTGACCATGCCCACGAAGGAGCTGGAAAAGACAGCCGTCTGTCCCGCCCCACCCGGCAGGTGCCGGGCGAAAAGGGTCCCCAACTCCATGAAAAAGGTGGTTACCCCGGTCGCCTCGAATATCGAACCGAAGATGACCAGCAGAAAGAGGATGTTGACCGAGACGTTGAGCAGCATGCCGTAGATGCCCTGGAAACCCACACTCAGGTTGGAGACGATATACCCGAAATCAAAGGTCGGGTGGCCCATGACCCCAGGGATGAAATGACCCCACAGGCCGTAAGCGATGGCGATCATGACCAGGGCCGGGAAAATGAAGCCAAAGCTTTTCCAGGTCCCGCCGACGACGAAGACGATCAGAAGGACGCCGACGACCACGTCACGCGGTTCGGGAAAGCCGGCCTCCATGGTCAGGCGCTTGTTTTCCACGGCCATGTAGGTGATCAGGGCCAGGCTGACCAGCACGCCGGTCAGGTAAAGCATTTTCTTCCATTTCCGGGACTCCGTTCCTGCCCAATGAAGAAAAAGCAGCACCAGGCAGAAGCCGAGATGGTTGTTCTGATTGATCAGTTCACCAAAGATGGGGTTCCAGACGATCATGGCGTGATAGCCGATCATGACCAAGGCCACGCCGGCGGTCAGCCAGGTCAATGCACGGTTCAGCAAATCCGATGAGTCGGCTTGGCTCGTTGTCACGTTTGATGCTCCCTCCAACCGAAACCGGTTCGGCGGGTCAGTTCAGCCGGGCCTGAATGAACACCATGGAAAAACCAACGGACCTCGCGCTCGGCCGGGTGCTTCATGGCCCGGCCCGCTTCAATTCCTCTTTCTTGCCGTTGAAATATATGCTCCGGGCGATCAGGCTGGTGTCCCGATTGCCCAGGACGTCCAGCAGTTCAGCCTTCAGGCGGTGCATGTCCCTGGCCTCGGTTTCGGTCAGGTCGGCGGCCAGGGCCAGGTCCACGAACTGCAGGGCCATGGCCTCCCGGCCCGCGTCCTTCAACGCGCCGGCCCGGTCCATGATGCGGTCTTTGCCTGCCAGGGCCGCGATCTCCGCGGCCACTTCCGAGCGTTTCGGCGGAAACAGGTTGGAGGGATTGCCGTCGTACCAACCGGTGTACTGGCGCAGGATGCCGTGGACCACAAAGGTCGGGCAGCCGTATCGCGGGGCCAGGAAGTCGTCGTCCAGCATCTCCGGGGGCAGGGCGACCTGGTGTAAAATGTCCTCGTACCATACGCCCCGGTTGAGCCGGTCGACCACTTCCCTGTGGAGGTAGCGCAGGGCGTCCGATATCTTGAGCAGCTTCTCCCGAATCGCCTGGCGACCCTGGATCAGGGGGCCGTGTCCGGGGACCAGGACCTCCGGTTCCTTGGCCAGAATGGCCTCGAGGCCTTCGGCCCATTCCAGGGTGTAGCGCTGGACCTTGAAGGGATTGCCCACGTTGGGAAAACTCCAGACCACCAGGTCGCCGGCGAACACGGTCTGTTTTTCCGGGAGCCAGACCCATGAAGCGTCATCGGTTTCGCCCAGCTGGTGATAGGCGTGAAAGTCCAGGCCGCCGATACGGGTGCTCAAGGTCTTGTCGAACAGGATATCCGGATCGCGGGTGGGGTAAGGGAAGGCCGGTACGCCCTCGGGCACGGCAAACTGGACTCGGTTGATGTACTCGTGATACCCATGAAGCATTCGATACTTGTTCAGCCGCTTTTCGACGTCCCGCTGGGCCACGACCCGGGGCGGGTTGAAGCCCCGTTGCCTGGCCTCCCGGACCAGAGGGTCGAAAAAGGCATGGTCCAGGTGACCGTGGGTGATGAACAGGGTGTGGACCGGGGCGTCGGAAATCTCACGCAGCCGGGCGATCATGCCGGTGGCCAATGCGCCCACAGGCACGTCGACGAGCACCAGACCCTCCTCGGTTTCCACGACCCCGGTGTTGCCGAAGCCGGGGATCATCCAGAGGCCGGGCGCGGCCTTCAGCGGCGCGCCGCCCGAGTTGGAAATCTTTCCGAAAGCATCTTCCGTCACGTCAGTCCTCCTTGTCGCTAGCCGGCGCCTCGGGGGGCGCCCGGATGTTCAGCCGCCCTCGTTTTCCGTGTCAAAGGTGATCAAGGGGTCGAGATGCTCGGGCCGAACGGCCAGTTCCGTGCCATCCTCCCGGCGGACGACGATGCCTGAAGCGTGGAGACGCTCCATCAGGGCCTGACGATGCTCCCGCGGCCCGCTGCAGACCAGGGCGCAGTTGCAGCAGGTCGGCTGGGTCTCCTCGCGGCCTCGGGCCAGAACGCCATGTCTGAGGTTGTCCGAAAAGATATGCCCGCGGATATACTCCGAAGCCGGATCGCTGAGGGCCCGGTTAAAGGCGAGGCCGAGGGCCCGGTCATCCTCTCCGACCCGGTAGCGGAGGGTGGCCCAGGTGGACCAGGCCCGGTCGCGGCTCAGGCCGACCAGGCCGGCACAGACCAGGCCGCAACGCATATGATTGCCTTTGGCGTTGCAGACGTATTCGCGGCCGCCCAGGGTCACCGAATCCGATGCCTTGGCCTGGACGAATCCCAGGGGGCAGACCCGGGAGCAGATGCGGCAGCCGTCGCACAGGTTCGATTCCAGGGGCGCGTCCGGGGGCAGGTCGGCCTCGGTGAGCACGGCGCCCAGGAAGACCGCCGACCAATGGCCTTCAACCATGACGTTGCCGCTCCAGCCCAGGGTGCCCACGCCCGAAGCCAGGGCGGCGTAGCGCAGGGAAAAGTCCGGGACCATGAAGCCTCCGGGTTTGGACGCTTCCCGCCGGTAGACTCCGTTGGGCTGGGGGGCGGCGGCGGGAAAACCGGCGGATTCGAGCATGTCCTTCAGCCGGCCGCCGATGGCCCCGATCGACTGGTACGTGTCGTACATCACGTCGGCGAAGACCCGGCGGGTCTTTTTGGAGAAGTAATCGGGAATCCAGTCCCGGCCCAGGGGCAGGGCAAAGGCGACCACGGAGCGCGCTCCGGGCAGCAGGTAGGCCGGGTCGGCCGAAGGCGGCCCCTGCAGGGCGGCCAGGTCCGCCACCCCGGCCCGGATCGCTCCCATGGCCAGGGCCATGTTGATCAGGTCGTCCTTCAGGTTCTTCATACGGTGTCTCCAGGTCCGGTCCGAAAACGAATCACTGCCGCTCACGTCCGCGTTCGTCCTGGGCCAGGACCACGCTGGCGGTCGGTGTTTCATCCGGACCGCGGTCCGCGGCCTCCAAGTCCCGGGCCGCCGCCATGAACACGCCCATGGCCATGGTCGATGTCTCGACTCGCGCCCGGTCCTGGTAAACCCCGGCCATGTCGCGGGCCAGGGCCGGGTCGCCGGGCGCGGCCAGGCAGGCCCAGTCGGCCAGGTGGCAGGCCAGCCGGAAGTCGCCGGCCTTGGCCAGTTCCAGGGCCCGGGCGGCCAGTTTGTCCGCGCCGCCGGCCAGCCGGGCGATCTCCTCGGCCTGGACCTTTTCCGGGGCGGGCTTGAGGTGGGAGGGAGTGCCGTCGTACCAGCCGCCGTACAGACGCCAGATGTTGCGGACGATGAACTCCGGTTCGTCGTAGACCGGGTGCAGGTAGGGCTTGGCCAGCAGGTCCTCCGATACTTTGACCGAGTGGATGACCGTATCCAGGGAGGCGCCCTGGTTCATCAGGGTCATGGTCTGCTCGTGAATGGACTCGAGCAGGGCGGCGTTGTCTTCAAGCACCTGACGCACGCGGTCCGCGCCCATGACCGGCCAGCCGTGGCCCGGCAGGAGCACCTCGGGTTCGAGGGCCGCCATTTCCCGCAGGGCCAAGGCCCAGTCCTTGCAATACCGCTGGAACTTCTGCGGATTGCCGGCGTTGGGCACGCACCAGAATATCAGGTCCCCGGTGCAGAGGACCCGGGTGTCCGGAAAAAAGACCCAGGTGTGGTCGTCGGTCTCGCCCCGGGCGTGATGCAGCAGGACGGTCACGCCGCCGACCCGGATGGTCAGGCGGTCCTTGTAGACCACGTCCGGATAATAAAAATCGTCCGGGAAATGGATGGGGCCCGCGCCGCCCTGGAACTGGCGGACGTTGATGGCCTCGTTGTAGCCTCGCGATTCCCGGTAGCGGTCGAACCGGGCCGGCATGGCCTCATGGGCGATGGCCCGGGGAGGCGGCCATCCTTTTTCACGGGCTTCCCTGGCGTATATGGGCACGCCGAAGCAGTGGTCCACGTGCCCGTGGGTGAATATGGCCGTATTGAGCCGCTGGCCGGTCACGGCCCGGACCGCTTCGAACTTGATCTCCGGGCCCAGGAACCCGCTCGGATCGACCATGACCAGGCCCTCGGACGTCTCCCGGATGACGGTATTGGAAAAGAACTTGTGGAACCAGGTGGATTCGGCCACCTGATCCGTGCCGTAGGGCAGGCTGAGGGGATGGTGGGCATACGTGTCGGCCTGCCCGATCCACACGGCTTCCGCAAAATCCAATATCTCTCCCATGATGCCTCCTTGGATGATGCCGTCCGGCTTAGCGGGCGGCGTCCGTCTTTTCTCGACCGGCCTGCATTTTGACGATGGGCGAAACACCCTTGATCTGTTGGTCGGGCACGGCGCTGGCCGCGTCCCGGGCCGCGGTCATGAAGATGCCGATGGCCATGGTCGAGGTTTCGGCTCCGGCCCGGGCCGTGTAAACTCGCTGGACGGCCTCGAAGACCCGGTCGCTGTCGGGCTCGGCCAGCTTGGCCCAGTCGGCCAGGTGACAGGCCAGGCGATGATCGCCCCGGCCCGACAGTTCCAGTGCCCGGGCGGTCAGTTTGTCCGCGCCGCCGGCCAGCCGGGCGATCTCGCCGGCCTGGGCCTGCTCCGGGGCCGGCTTGAGGTGGGAGGGCGTGCCGTCGTACCAGCCGCCGTACAACCGCCAGATATTGCGAACGATGAACTCGGGCTCGTCATACACCGGCCGGAGGTAGGGCTTCTCGATGAGGTCCGCCGGCGCCTTGACCTCGTGGAGGACCTGGTCCAGGGAGGCGCCCTGATTCATCAGGGCCAGGGTCTGATCGTGGAGGGATTCGAGCAGGGCCGCGGTGTCCTGGAGAGCCTGGCGGACACGATCGGCCCCCAGAATCGGCCAGCCGTGACCCGGAAGGAGAATTTCGGGTTCGAGGTCGGCCATTTCCCGCAGGGCCGCGGCCCAGTCCCGGGCGTAGCGCTGGACCTTCTGCGGGTTGCCCGCGTTGGGCACGGCGTAGATGAACAGGTCCCCGGTGCACAGGACCCGGGTGTCCGGGAAAAAGACCCAGGTATGGTCGTCGGTCTCGCCCCGGGCGTGGCGAAGCAGGACCCGCACCCCGCCGACCCGGACGGTCAGGCGGTCCTCGTATATGATGTCCGGCTCATGGTAGTCCAGAGGCCAGACGGCCCGCCCCGAGCCGCCGGCGAACTGGCGGCCGTTGATGATGCCGTTCCAGGAGGCGCTTTCCCGGTAGCGACGGAACCGGGCCGGCATGGCGGCCTGGCCCACGGCCTTGGGACGCGGCCAGCCCCGGGCCACGCTTTCCTGGATGTAATACGGCATTCCGAAAACATGGTCCACGTGACCGTGGGTGAAAACCGCCGTGTTCAGGCGGGGTTCGACCACGGATCGGATCGCCTCGAAGCGGACCTGGGCGTCGAAATAGGCGCCCGGATCGACCATGATCAGGCCTTCCTCGGTCTCGCGCAGGACGGTCCCGGAAAAGCCTTTGTAGAACCAGGTCTTCTCGGCCACCTGTTCGATACCGAAGGGGCGGCCCAGAGGGTGATGAGTGGTCGTGTCGGCCCGGCCGGACCAGACCGCTTCAGCCGCGTTCAGGACTTCTCCCATGGGTTGCCTCCATTGGTTCGGTCGATCCGGATTTCGTGAATCTGTTTCAGGTGTATGACAGACATGAACTCACCCGCCCCTCAGAGTCAACATGAAATTCCGTAGCCGCTCGAAAAGCTCCCGGCCCTCCTCCGGCCTGGCCCCCAGGAGATTGTCTTGCTGGAAGGGGTCCCGACGGCGGTCGTACAACTCGTTGCCCTTGGGCGTTTCGGCCACGCTGCCCGGGGTGCAGGTCCAGATTTCGGTATTCTCCGCCACCCGGGTGAAGCCGTACATGGACATGACCTTGATCGGGTCGCTGACCTCCTTGTGGTCCAGCCAGTTGATGTAGGACCAGTCCTCGGTGACGATGCTCCAGGAAAAATTGTGATAGCCGGTCACGGCAAAGTCCCGGACCCTGTCCGTCTCCCCTTTCATGACAGGCAGCAGGCTCCGGCCGTGCATCGAGCCGGTCTTGTCGGCCAGGCCCAAAAAGTCCAGGACCGTGGGCGCGATGTCCACCGTCTGGACGAAGGAGGAGACCCGGGCCCTGGGGAGGTCGGGGTGGCGAATAATCAGGGGGATGTGGGACAGCTCCTCGTAGGGCCAGGGGCGGCACTTGCGGATGATGCCGTGACCGTGGAGCCCATTGCCCAGGGGCTGGCCATGGTCGGAAATGAAGACGATCAGGGAGTCGTCGTACAGGTCCAGGTCCTTGAGCTTGTCGATGACCCGGCCCAGCCATTTGTCGACCATGGTCACCTTTTCGGCATAGAGCATCCGGATGTGGTGGGCCTCCCGGTCGGTCAGATACCAGTCGGCATAGGTCGGCACCGGATTGATGATCTCCCGGCCGTCGTAGTCCGGGTCGTAGGGGCACTTCAGGTTGGGGTCCCAGACCGAAGGCGGGTCCCAGGGCTCGTGAGGATCGAAACAGTCCAGCCACAACAGAAACGGGCGGCCCCGGTCCACGCCTTCGAGGTAGTCCATGGCCGCCTTGCAGACCCGGGCCGCCATCTGGTGCTCGTCGGTCAGCCAGAACTGCCGCTGGGGCAAGTAGTCGAACAACTCGTCGCGGGCATGGTGGCTGGCCGGTATCTCCCGGTTCGGATGTTCCGGGTCGCAGGCCGGCTTGTGATACCGGTCCACGTCGATCGAGAGGGGGTCGTGCCTGAAAAAGTGGTCGAACTGCTGGCCCCGGAAGTAGCGGACGAAATCAAAACCCCGCTCGTATCCGTACCCCGGCATGTGCATGGGCGCGGTGTCGGTGATCAGGGCGCTGTAAATGCTCTGGGACCAAAGGATGTCCGGAATGCTCAGGTCCTCGGGCAGCAGGGGCCCCCAGCCCCGAAAGGGCAGCGTATAACGGCCGGTCAACAAGGCCCGGCGGGTGGGGATGGTCGGACAGCCTTCCGCGTACGCGTTTTCGAAAAGCACGGCCTCCGCGGCCAGCCGGTCGATGTTGGGCGTCTGGATCCACTCGTTGCCGTAACACCCCAGATAATCGAACCGCCAGGTGTCGGCCACAATAACGATGACGTTCATAGGCTCTCTCTCCCGCAATTCCGTGATTGGAGGCGGTCCCGAACCGCCCGATCGCGGCCTCCGGCCTCCGGGCCCAGCCCGCCTCCCGGCGTGTTTCCCCGAACCTGCCTGCCCGGGGCGTGGAACCGCATTCCTTTCCGGCGCGTTGCCGGTCAACGTTTCGGTCCTGGCATGTCGGGGACGGGCGATCTCTTCTTCACATGCGCGAATCGTGCCAATATTGCCTTCTAATGATTTCAAGGTATTATGTTTGGGTATCCTGTCTATCCGCAAAATACCACAGTAAAAACTGTTGTTATTTGATAAATCTGTTAATATGCCCCTAATCAGGATGCCACGAACGTCGGACCGGAGGATGATGGAATGCCGGTGGACGAAAACGCCTTTTTTCGGGAAGCCACGTTGCGCGTCTGCGGGAGCCTGGACGTCGACAAGGCCCTGTGGCGTTGTTTCATGTTCATCCGGGACTACATTCCGGCGGACCGGCTCTGTCTGAATTTTTTCAACATCGAGACCTTGACGACCCGGGTTTTCGCCTCGGCCGACCCGAGCGGCGGCCGGTACGTGGACCTGCGAATTCCCGTGGACCGGGAACAGTTGGAAATCATGCGGGACCGCCGTCAGTTTCCCGACCTCATGATTATCAACCGACCGGCGCCGGGTTCGATCGCGGCCGAATACCTCGAGGCCCTCGGGAACGGAGCCGCGTCGCTGATCACCATGCGCCTTCGTCTGGAAGGGAAGTTGATGGGCAACGTCACGGCCGTGGCCAATGAGCGGAACCGGTTTTCCCAACACCATGCGCACCTGCTGTCTCTGCTCAACGATCCCTGGGCCATTGCCCTGACCAACAGCCGGCGCTACCAGGAACTGGTCGAGCTCAAGGAACGCCTGGCGGACGACAACCGGTTTCTTCACGGCGAGTTGCGTCGGAGGGCCAAGACGGAGATCATCGGCGCGGAAATGGGTCTGAAGGAAGTCTTCAGCCTGGTCCGGCAGGTGGCCCCGATGTCCAGCCCGGTGCTGTTGCTCGGGGAGACGGGCTCGGGCAAGGAGATCATGGCCCGGGCCATTCATCAGATGTCCGCTCGGGCCGAAGGGCCGTTCGTCAAGGTGGACTGCGGGGCGATACCCGATACGCTGATGGACAGCGAGCTGTTCGGCCATGAAAAAGGGGCGTTCACCGGGGCTCACGCCCTGAAGCGGGGCCGTTTCGAGCGGGCCCAGGGGGGGACGATTTTTCTGGACGAGATCGGCGAGTTGTCTCCCGAGGCCCAGGTCCGGCTGCTGCGGGTGCTTCAGGACCGGGAGGTCGAACGAGTGGGCGGCAGCGGCCCCATTCAGGTGGACATCCGGGTTCTGGCCGCTACCCACCGGGCTCTGGAGGCCATGGTCGCCTCGGGCCGGTTCCGGGAGGACCTTTATTATCGGCTGCGGGTCTTTCCCGTCCGCATCCCGCCGCTCCGGGAGCGCAGGTCGGACATTCCGGCGCTGGTCGACTATTTCATCCGGAAAAAGTGTCTGGACCTGGGGCGCCCGGAATCACCCGGCCTGGCCTCCGGCGCTCTGGACCGAATCCTGGCCCACGACTGGCCGGGCAACGTCCGGGAGCTTGAGCATGCCGTGGAGCGGGAACTCATCATCCGACAGGGCGCCCTGCTGATGTTCGCCGATCTGGAATCAACGGCTCTTGGACCGGAGCGGGCTGACCGGTTGGCGGATTCGGATGACCTGGACCTGGACATGGTCATGGCCAGGCATATCGAGCAGGTGCTTCAAAGGACGAACGGCCGGGTGGAAGGGGAGCGGGGCGCGGCCCGCCTGCTGGGAGTCAATCCCGGCACGCTCCGTTACCGCATGCGTAAGCTGGGCGTGCCCTTCGGACGAAAGGGCCGCGACCGCTGAACCGCATCGAGAACCGGAGGCCTTGACGGATGACCGAGCCCGGCCGCCCGAACCGACGGATCATCCATCTGGACATGGATGCCTTTTACGCCTCGGTCGAGGTCCTGGACGACCCCGCCCTGAAAGGCCGGCCGGTCATTGTCGGCGGCCGGAACTGGCGCGGCGTGGTTTCGGCCGCCTCGTACGAGGCCAGGGCCTTCGGCGTCCATTCGGCCCAACCCATCGCCACGGCCATGAAGCTGTGTCCCCAAGGCGTCTATCTCCGACCGCGCCTCGAACGATACAAGGAAATATCGGATCAGATTTTAGAAATATTCAGGACCTACACGCCCCTGGTCGAACCCCTGTCCCTGGACGAGGCCTTTCTGGACGTGACCGATTCGGTCCGTCTGTTCGGCGACCCGGTCGATATTGCCCGGACGATCAAGCAACGGGTCCGGGCGGAAGTCGGGCTGACGGTTTCCGCCGGCGTGGCCCCGGCCAAGTTCCTGGCCAAGATCGCGTCGGACCTGGAAAAGCCGGACGGCCTGACCGTGGTCACGGCGGACCGGGTCCGTGAGTTTCTCGAACCCCTGCCCATCGACAGGCTCTGGGGCGTGGGCCGGACCACCCGACAGGCTCTGGCCCTGATCGGTGTCGAAACCATGGGCGACCTGGCCCGGCTGTCTCCCGACCTCCTGGCCCGGAAGTTCGGAAAACACGGCCTGCATCTGCACCGGTTGAGCCAGGGGCTGGACGACCGGGCAGTCGAGCCCGATCAGACGGTCAAGTCGATCGGCGCGGAGGAGACCTTCCCCAAAGACCTGACCGCCCCGGACGCGGCCCGCCGGGAAATCCTGTGGCTGGTCACCCGCGCGGGCCGGCGTATGCGCCGGCACGCCTTCCTCTGTCGCACCGTGTCCCTCAAGGTCAAATATGCGGACTTCACCCAGGTCACCCGCGCCGAGACCCTGCCTCATCCCACGGACCAGGGACGGGTCATCTACCAGGCCCTGGTCAGGCTGATGGACAAGACGGCCGTGGGGCAGCACCCGGTCAGACTCCTGGGCGTCTCCCTGTCCCAGCTCGTCATTCCTCACGAGGACAAACAGGCGTCCCTTTTTCAGGTGCAGGGGGAGGAGCAAAAGGGAAGAGAACTCGACCAGGCCATGGATCGCATTTCGCAAAAATTCGGACCTCGGGCCATCCTGCCGGCCACCCTGCTCGAAGAGGAATGACGACTACTTCGCCGCGGCGATAAGGGCGATTGGAAACGAGAAGGGGAAGGGAGGGCGAAGCCGGGGCCACTTCCGGCTGAAGCCGGGAGACGGCAAGGCCGGTAGCGGCCGGTTCGGGCCTGCACCATTACGCGGCCGGGTCTGCTTACGGGAATTTTTACCACCGTATCAGCATCAAGCAACTCGATGCCCATTCGACGACGCTCATTTTGCCGTAGCCTTTATCCGATGTGGCATCATTGATGCATTCGACAAGCTTAACGGCATACGGTTTCAAGATATCAATAGAACCGTCAATCTGAATTTTCGCTTTCGCCTGGGGCGTGGTCAGCAGCCAATCCGCCGCGGTAGCCAGTTTGTTCTCGTAAGTCGCCTTATTCCATTCGGCAACGGATGCTTTATGCAAGGTGCCATTTTCATACCAATGGCTCCCCGCGATACATGTCGAGGAACTGGTCATAATAAAGACAAGTAACAAAAATGAGATGTGAAATTTCATGCTCCCGCTCCGTACATGGTTTCGGAAGGATTTCCAATCAGGGAATTGCATTCCGTTGGTGAACGCCGGTGGAGATGGAGCTGATTGGGAATGAGGAATCATCATCGCGTATTTCCGAATCATTCGATTCGGCCACGGGGCTCTTGATTCCGAATCCCGCCCAGCACATTGCACTATTTGAATACAACCGACCTCAATCGGAAGGCTTCCGGCAATTCGGCCCCAGACCTTAGTGCAATATATTATTTCTTCAATTTACTCTAATTCAACAAAATCCTCCCTGTCAAACAATTCTCATCCGCAAGATCAAAGAAAATTAGTGCAGGAAGGGCATTTACGGATCGGTGAAAGGATGGCTGTTCCTTATCGGGGGCCACAAACCCGGTAAACCTGTTCCCGGAATCGGTTTGATAAAATTCGTTCGTCTCGGAAAAACTTTGGGTTTTTAACCTGAATATTTCAAACGAATTTCTCAGTCAGGTCACAAACAAAGACCCGAGGCAGGCGGTCAAAAAACCCTGAAACGCTATATCACCCCCCGCCAGAGAAAACCGGTTTGCCCAGTGGGCTGGCCAGCCCGGGGGAAACTACTTGAACGGCCTGATTTCAACGGGATATCGATGGACGAAACTCAAAGACAAGAGGATTTTCCAACAAGCTCTAGGCAGGAGAAGCGCCTGTTCCCCAAGAACGGGGCACGGCCGGGACAGGCAACGGCCCGTCCCGGCCGGAAGGAAGTTTATTTTGCTTTCTTGACCATCTTTTTGGCGACCTTGGCCGGGGCTTCCTTGGCGCTTGTGACCGACAAAATCATGGCGCCCTTTTCACCCTTTTTCATGGCCCCTTTGAGCATGACCTTTTTGCCGACCAGCTTGTCGAGCTCACCACCCTCGAGCATGTAGACCTTTTTCCCCGCCTTCAACACATAACCCGCGTCGGTTTTTTCCAGCACGCCGGTTACGGTCGAAGCCTTTTCGGCGGCCATCACGGTCGCGGCGGTCATGGTGACCATGAAGGCAACGGTCAGTACACAAACGAGCATCTTCTTCCAGTTGACTTTAATCATCTCCTGAAAACTCCTTTCACTTTTCTTTCCGGCGCCTTGCGCCAATGATTGATGCGTCCGTCCGGGACGCGGTTATATGGGGACGGCGGTCTTCAACGTATGTTCCGGCCGCTCGAAACCCGGTCTGATAGGCCCCCGCCCGGCCGGTTTGAGATCGATAAGCCATGGGGAACCACTTGTATGGAGACAACGAATTGATTCCGACCTCCGAATGGTTTGCGGCATGAGCGTATTGAAGTCAAGATATGTGCCAAATACATAATCTACTGATAATAAAGCGAATAGATATTTTCAGGGTCACTGCTGTCGGAAACGAATATTCTCAATACGCCGGACCAGAGAGAAAAATTAGGTTAACGTGCTGATGTAACTTGAAGAAATTGATCGGCGAAACAGATAGGGAAATGAATTTTCCTATTATTTTCAGGCTAGAGAAGTGAATGTTCACAAAGGGAAGACAGGACGATACAAATGACGATCAGGTTGCTATCGGATCTGATCGGGTCTAAGGTGAAGAGCCGGCGGCCGATTCATTCGGGGAGCGGCCGCGGGGGGATAAAGGAGAAAGCGTGTTTTCAGGCCGGAATTCATGACCAGTTGGGTGATCGTATTTTTGGTCCTGGCCGGCGGCCTGTTCGCCTTCAAGATCGTGTACGTTCTGGCTACGGCCGGGGCGCTGCCCGTGACCCGGGGCGCCCTCTATGTTTCCACCTCCCGGATCAGGATAAGGGCCTTCTTGGAGGCGGTACCCATGTCGTCCGACCAGGTCCTTTACGATCTGGGCTGTGGTGACGGCCGGGTCCTGAGGGCGGCCGGCCGGCGGTATGGCGTGAAGGCCGAGGGTTGGGATGTCAACGTGCTGGCCTATTTGAACGCCCGGCTGCGCTGTTTTTTCCGGCCTGGCCTCCGGGTCCGGTTCGGTGATTTTCGGGCCGTGGACCTGGGAGGGGCGGACGTGGTTTTCTGTTATCTGTTTCCCGATGTCATGAAGGACCTGGCCGCCAAGCTGGAGCGGGAACTCACGCCCGGGGCGCGGGTGATTTCGGCCAACTTTCCCTTGCCCGGCTGGTCGCCCGACCGGGTCATCCGGCCTGAACCGGCCCGCCATGCCGATCCGATTTTCATCTATCGCGCTCCGGAGGCCGCGGCAGACCGGTCCTGAAACGTCGCCAACCACGCACGGGTTAGGTTACTGATTGAAAAACTCTTGTTTTCATTGATTCCGTTTTGATAATCTTAATGGGTCAACGGAGCGAAAGAAGGGACGAGCATCGAGATCATGAAAATCGGTGTCATGTCCGACACCCATCTGGCCCATGTGTCGGACGAGTTAAAAACGATCGTCGAGGAAGTTTTTCGGGATACGGACCTGATATTGCACGCCGGAGACATTGTATCCGGACGGGTGCTGTCCTACCTCGAATCCGCCGGCGTGATCGCGGTCTGCGGCAACATGGACTATCCGGACGTGAGCGAAACCCTGCCCCTCAAGCGGACCTTGACGGCGGGTGATTTCAAGATCGGTCTGACGCATGGTTACGGCTCTCCCCATGGTCTGGCCCAGCGCCTCCGACCCGCTTTCGGCCAGATCGACTGCCTGATCTTCGGGCACAGTCATCAGGCCATGAACCGTCAGGAGGGCTCGACTCTGTATTTCAACCCGGGCACGGCCCTGGGTTCGGTCCGAGGCCGGGGGCACAGCGTCGGCCTGCTCCGGCTTACCGATCGGATACAAGGTGAAATCATCGAGTTAAGGAGCGAATGATGGAAAATCTCTGGGCTCCCTGGAGGATGACCTATATCCTGGGTGAAGACGAGGCGGCCAAGTCCGAGGCCTGCATTTTCTGCGTGGACGACGACAAGGCCGGGCCGGACAAGAGCCGGCTGATCCTGTATGTCGGCCGCCTCTCCATGGTCATGATGAACCGCTATCCTTACAACAACGGCCACCTGCTCGTGGCCCCCCGGAGTCACAAGGCCGAACTCAAGGACCTGACCGCCGAGGAATCGGCCGACCTGCTGGACCTGGTGCGGGACAGTATCGAGATCATGAAGCGGATTTTCCGGCCGAACGGTTTCAACGTGGGTTTGAATCTGGGCCGGGTGGCCGGGGCTGGCGTCGAAGCCCATATGCATTTCCACATCGTACCCCGGTGGAGCGGAGACACCAATTTCATGACCGTTTTCGCGGACGTCCGGGTCGTACCCGAACATCTCGAAGCCAGCTTCGATCGGCTGCTGCCCCATTTCAGCGCCCTGGGGGATCGGGCATGAAAAAGTTAAAGGCTCTCGGCCTGGGCCTTCTGGTGGCCCTGTTGCTCCTGTTCGTCGCTCAGAATCTGACCGCCTTGCAGCACAGCCAGAGCCTTCGACTCGATCTCCTGTTCACCCGGGTGGAAAGTCCGCCTCTGCAGATGTTCTTTCTGCTCATCACCTGTTTCTTTCTGGGGTTTGTTCTGGCGTACGGCCTCGGTTACATGGAAAGGCGACGCCTGAAGAAGACCGTCAAGGCGCTTAAAAACCATTATGCTCGCACGGAAGAGGAGCTCCAGTCGCTGAGGAACCTGCCCGTAACCGGAGACGTTCCTTCGGGCGTTCAGGCGGAAACCTCCGGGCGGAAAGACGGTTAGCATCATGTGGCAACAGACGGTCGTAGTCTGGGGTTGGGAGATTGCCTTCGGCCAATTGGTGGTCGTGGTGTCGTTCGCGGCCTTATTGCTGGGCTACCTGCTGGCCATGGCCATCAATCGCCGGCAGCGGGAGTCGACCGGCCGGGACACGTTCGAGGACAAGGAACGGATGACCTCGAACATGGCCTTCATTTCGGGTATCAATTACATTCTTTCCGGCAAGACGGACCAGGCCATCGAGGAACTGACCCGGGCCGTGAGCGTGGATACGGATACGGTCGAGACCTATGTGGCCCTGGCCAATCTGTTTCGGGCCCGAGGGGACATCGACCGGGCCATTCGGATTCGCCAGACGATCATCCTGCGCAAGAAGCTGGACGCGCAGGTCCGGCGTCAGGCCCGTTTCGATCTTGGCCTGGACTATCGCAAGGGCGGCTTTTACGACCGGGCCGTCCAGACCTTCGAGGAACTGGTCCGGGACGAACCCAAGCGGGTCGAGCCCTACCTTCAGTTGATCGAGATATTCGAAGAGACCCGGGACTGGTCCAAGGCCTTTGAGATGGAACAGAAAGTGGCCCGGCTGACCGGGAGCCGGGCCGGCAACGTGCAGGCCCATCTTCAGGTGGAGATGGGCAAGGAGGTTTTTGAAAAAGGAAACCTCAACCAGGCACGCTCCCATTTCAAGAAGGCCTTGTCCCTGGACCCGGCTTGCGTGGACGCATACTTGCACCTGGGCGACCTGCTGCTCGGCGAAGGCAAGCTAAAAAAGGCAGTCTCCACTTGGCGCAAGGTTGCGGCCGTGGCTCCGGACATGGCCTTTCTGACCTTCGGGCGCCTGGCCCGGGTTTCCCCCGAGGCCAAGGACCTGAAGGCCGCCGTGCAGTTTCTGGCCGAAACCGCGGTCCAGGATCGCAATCCCATGGCTCACCTGACCCTGGCCCGCCTCTTGGAACGACAGGGGGACCATGACGGCGCCATCGAGCATCTTGAAACCGCCCTGGAACGGGACCCGTCCCTGTATGAGGCCCGCCGGGAGCTGGGGACGCTGCTGCTGTCCCTGGACCGTCGGGAGGCGGCCCTGAACGCCTATCGGGATTTTCTGGAGCATCTGACCGCGCCCGAGGTGGTTTTTCAATGCGGCCATTGCGGTTACGAATCCAGGGAACTGGCCTGGCGCTGCCCGCATTGCAGCCGATGGGACACGATGACCTTGCAGCGGCACCGCCCCTTGCTTTTCGACCCGCGGGAAGCGCCCGCCGTGCCCACTGTGCCGGCAGACCCTCCGTCCGAAGATGCGGCCGATGAGGAACCTCCCTCAGGCGAAATCTGATTGCACTCCATGTCCAAACTCACGCCCATGCTCAAGCAGTACTTCGAGAAAAAGGAGAAGTATCCGGATGCCATCCTGTTTTTCCGCATGGGCGATTTTTATGAAATGTTTTTCGATGACGCGGTCAAGGCCGCGCCGGTTCTCGAGATCGCCCTGACCTCCCGTTCGAAACACCAGGGCCAGGACATACCCATGTGCGGGGTGCCTTACCATGCGGCCGAGGCCTATATCGGCCGTCTGGTCCGCCATGGTTTCCGTGTCGCCGTCTGCGATCAGGTGGAGGACCCCCGCTTGAGCAAGGGCATCGTGGCCAGGGAGGTGACCCGGGTCGTGACGCCGGGGATGGTCCTTTCCCCGGAGATGGATGACCCGAAGACCGCCCGCTACCTGGCCGCGATCTGTGGACCCCGCCCGGGCCGGGTCGAGGACCCCTTCGGCTTGGCGGCCCTGGACGTGAGCACTGGTGACTTTCTCATGACCGAAGTGGCGGACCGGTCCGCCCTGGAGGCGGAACTGCTTCGTCTGGACCCGGCCGAGGTCCTGGTCCCCGAGGCCGAGGAATACGGGCTGGCCGGACTGCTCGATGAACTGGACCGTTTCGCCACCTTGTACGAAGCCGAGGCCTTTGAGACGGACCGGGCCCGCCGGGTCCTGTCCGCCCGATTCGGGGAACACGCCCTGGCCGGTTTCGGGGGGCGGGACATGCCCCGGGGCACGGCCGCCGCCGGGGCCGCCCTCCAGTACGCCCAGGAGACCCAAGGACGGGACCTGGTCCACGCGGACCGGCTCCGTGTTTACCGGCCCCGCGACTTCATGGTCCTGGACGAGACGTCCAAGCGGAACCTGGAGCTGTTCGACAATCTGCGGGACCGGACCCGGACCGGGACGTTGATCGGCCTGATCGACCTGACCGTCACGGCCATGGGCGGCCGGGCGCTGAAGCAGTGGATGGGATATCCTCTGATCGACCGCTCCCGAATCGCCGAACGGCAGGACGCGGTCGAGGCCCTGGTCCTGGACGGCATGACCCGCACCGACCTCAGAGCGCGTCTGGGGGGCGTACACGATCTGGAGCGGCTGACCGGCCGGATATCCCTGGGCCGGGCCGGCCCCCGTGACCTGGCGGCCCTGAGGAACAGCCTGCTCCGGCTGCCCGAAATCAAGGGTCTGCTTCTGGCCCAGACCGACGGCCGCCTAAGAGACCTGGGAGAGCGGACCGACGTCGTCGCCGATATGGCCGACCTGATCGGTCGGGCCCTGGTGGACGACCCGCCGGTCAATCTCAAGGAAGGCGGAATTTTTCGGGCCGGTTACGACCCGGCCCTGGACGAACTGATCACCATCATGAGCGAGGGCAAGGGCTGGATCGTCCGCCTGGAAAAGCAGGAGAAGGAACGTACCGGCATCCATTCCCTCAAGGTCGGATTCAACCGGGTTTTCGGCTATTACATCGAGGTGACCCGCTCCAATCTGGGCCTGGTTCCGGACGACTACATCCGCAAGCAGACCCTGGCCGGGGGCGAGCGGTTCATCACTCCGGAACTCAAGGAGCAGGAGGAAAAGGTCCTGAGCGCCGAGGAGCGCCGGACCGAACTCGAACAGGCGCTTTTCGAGGGTCTGCGCGACCGGTTGGCCGGCCAGGCTCCGCGACTCAAGCAGACCGCGGAATTCATCGCCGAAGTGGACGTTCTGGCCGCCATGGCCGAGGCCGCGGTCAAGTTCGACTACGTCCGGCCCGAACTGTTGGACGAGGACCGGATCGAAATCCAGGGGGGCAGACACCCGGTCATCGAACGCTCCCTGCGCGGCGAAACTTTTGTGCCCAACGACGTGGAACTCGACAACCGGGAGCAGCAGATCATCATCATCACCGGGCCCAACATGGCCGGGAAATCGACCATCCTGCGCCAGACCGCCTTGATTGTGCTGCTCAACCAGATGGGCGGCTTCGTTCCCGCTGAAAAGGCCCGACTGGGTCTGGTGGACCGCATCTTCACCCGTGTCGGGGCCTCCGACGACCTGGCCCGGGGGCGGTCGACCTTCATGGTGGAAATGAACGAGACGGCCCAGATACTCAATCAGGCCACGCCCAGGAGTCTGGTCGTGCTCGACGAGATCGGGCGCGGCACCAGCACCTTCGACGGCATGTCCATTGCCTGGGCCGTGGCCGAATACCTGCACGACCTGGACGGCGTGGGGGTCAGGACCCTGTTCGCCACCCATTACCACGAACTGGTGGAACTGGCCCGGGCCATGCCCCGGGTCCGGAACTACAACGTGGCCGTCAAGGAATGGGAACAGAACATCATTTTTCTGCGCAAGCTCGTACCGGGCGGTTCCAGCCGCAGCTACGGCCTGGCCGTGGCCCGTCTGGCCGGGCTGCCCGGCGAGGTCCTGAACCGGGCCGCCGAGGTCCTCGAAAGCCTGGAGAACGGCGGCGGCGCCGTGAACGGGACCCCGAAGCGCGCCCCGGTCCGTTCCGCCAAGGCGGCCGGCCAACTCGACCTTTTCGCGCCCAACGACAGCGAACTGGCCGAGGAAATCCGGGGAATCGACCTGAACAACCTTACGCCCTTGCAGGCCCTGAACAAGCTGGCCGAACTGAAAAGACGCGTATGATGCCAACGTGGATACGACATGTCCGCCTGTTCGTCCTGGCCCTGGTCGCGGCGGCCGTATTCGCCGGAACCGCGGAGGGCGCCAAGACCGACACCCTGTTTACAACGGCCGAAACGACCCGCGAACACCTCGATCAGGACAAATCGGCCCAGGGCTATCGCCACAACTGGCTCAAGGCCATTGAAAACTACCAGAACGTGATCGAAGCGGAACCGAGCGGAACCAGGGCTCCCCAGGCGGCTCTGGCCGTGGCCGACCTGTATCTGGCCTTGTTCAGACGTTCCCGCATCGCCTCCGACCTGGATCAGGCTTTGCGTCAGTATCGGACGGTGACGAAACGGTACACCCAATCGCCCCAGGCCCCCCTGGCCCAGTTGAGGATCGGCCAGGTTTATCATGTTTACAAAAATGACCCCGACCGGGCCTATGTCGAGTTTCTGAAGGTCGAACTCAATCATCCAAAAAGTCCGGAGGTGGCCCAGGCCCGCAAGAAGCTGGCCGAAATCTCGGGGGCCACCGCCTCGACGCCGAAGGCGCCCGATCCCCCGGCCGCCGTCGAGGCCGGTAAGGAGACGCCCCCGGCGCCCCCCCTGGTCAAGCCGGCCGTTGCCGGGCCGGCCGAGCCTGCCAGAGCGCCCCTGGCCCAGATTCAAGGCGTGCGGACCTGGTCGAACCCTTCCTACACGCGGGTGGCCATCGATGTGGACCGGCAGATATCCTTCAAGGATCACCTGCTCCGTCAGGACCCGGGCCTGAAAAAACCCATGCGGCTCTATCTGGACATGCAGACCGCCCGCCTGGCTTCGGACGTGAAGGAGGAAGTGACCATCGGCGACGGGCTGTTGGAGCGGGCCCGGATCGGGCAGTTCGACCACGATACGGTCCGCGTCGTCCTGGACATTCGGCACATCAGCAACTACCGGATATTTTACCTGTCCAATCCCTTTCGTATCGTCGTGGACGTAACCGGGGAACGTGAGAAGGTAGCGGCCGCCCGACCCGAACCGGCCAAACCGGCCGAACCGGCCAGGCCGGAGGCTGTCAAACCGGCCAAGCCGGCCACACCCGAACCGGCCGAACCCAAGGCCCCGTTGATCGATCTGCGGGAAACGGCGGGCAAGCGGAAAAAAATTCCCCGGGGACCGGCCCGGATTTCCGGGAAAAAGTCTTCTTTGGCCCGCCAACTCGGCCTGGGGATCAACCGGATCGTTCTCGACCCCGGCCACGGGGGCAAGGACTGCGGGGCGATCGGCATCAGCGGGCTGAAGGAAAAGGACCTGACCCTGGATTTCAGCCGTCGCCTGGCTGGCCGAATCGAAAAAAAGCTCGGACTCCACGTTGTCCTGACCCGGGACAAGGACGTTTTCATTCCCCTGGAGGAACGCACGGCCATTGCCAACACCAATGGCGCGGACCTGTTCGTCTCGGTCCACGCCAACGCACACCGGGACCCCAAACAGCATGGCATCGAGACCTATTTTCTGAGCCTGGCCACGGACGACGAGGCCATGCGCGTGGCCGCATTGGAAAACGCGGCCAGCACCAAGAACATGAGCGACCTTCAGATGATCCTCAACGACCTGATGCTCAACTCGAAGATCAACGAGTCGGCCCGTCTGGCCACCCAGGTCCACCGCCAGATGGTGGGTCAGGTCAGGAAAAAGTATCGTAACATCCGGGACCTCAAGGTCAAACAGGCGCCGTTTTACGTCCTGATCGGGGCGAACATGCCCTCCGTACTGCTCGAACTCGGGTTCGTCAGCAACTCCGCCGAGGAGAAACGCCTCAGGAACCAGCGCTACATGGATCAGTTGGCCGACGGAATCATCGAAGGCATCCGCCTCTACACCCAGTCCTTCAAGCGTCCCCAATAGTCCCGGATATTGCCGTCGGGTTCCACCGCGAAAAAGAACGGCCGACGGGCGGCGCCGTCGGCCGGATGGCTGTCGTTCAAGGCTGAAAATCAGCCGGAAAGGCCTTGTTTGTTGGCTCCTTCCAGCAGGTAGGCCTGGACAAAGGCGTCCAGATCGCCGTCCAGGACCGCATCCACGTTCCCCACTTCGACCTGGGTCCGATGATCCTTGATCAGACGGTAGGGGTGCAGGACGTAGGACCGAATCTGGCTGCCCCAGGCGATGTCTTTTTTGTTGTCATGGATGGCCTTTATTTCCGCGGCCTTTTTTTCCTCTTCCAGTTGGTAAAGGCGGGCCCGCAGGACTTTCATGGCCAGGTCCTTGTTGCGGTGCTGGGATTTTTCGTCCTGGCATTGGACCACGATACCCGTGGGCAGGTGGGTGATGCGCACGGCGGAACTGGTCTTGTTGACGTGCTGGCCGCCGGCCCCGCTGGCCCGATAGGTGTCGACGCGCAGGTCCTTGTCCTGGATGTCGATGACGATGTCGTCGTCGATTTCCGGCACGACGAAGACGCTGGCAAAGGAGGTGTGCCGGCGGTTGCTGGCGTCAAAGGGCGAGATGCGGACCAGGCGGTGGATGCCGATTTCCGGACGCATCAGGCCGAAGGCGAACTTGCCGGCCAGGGTGAAGGTCACGCTTTTGATGCCGGCCTCGTCTCCTTCGAGCATGTCGACGACCTGGGCGGTAAATCCCTGGCGGTCGGCGTAACGCATGTACATGCGCAACAGCATTTCGGCCCAGTCCTGGGCTTCCGTGCCTCCGGCCCCGGCATGGATGTCCACGATGGCGTTGTTCAGGTCGTGGGCGCCCGAGAGCATGCGTTCGATTTCAAAGTGATCCAGCCGCTTTTCCAGGGTGGCCAGACGGCCGGTGATCTCCTGGCCTGTTTCTTCGTCGGCCTCCTCCAGGGCCATTTCCAGAAGAATCTCGATCTCCTCCCGCTCGTTGTCCAGTACGGTCCAGGACTCCAGGCGGTCGGCCAGGCGGGTCCTTTCCCGAGGCACCTCCCTGGCCTTCTGGGGGTCGTCCCAGAAGCCCGCCTTGGACATGATCTTGTCCAGTTCGTCCATGCGCGTTTTTACGGTTTCCAGGTCAAAGATAGCCCCGAAGTGTTTCGAAACGGTCCTGAAGCTCCTTGAATTTCGGTTTGAGATCAACCAACATGTTCCTGCCTCCTGATGAAAGGCGCCGCGAGAAGCATGACCGCGATCCCCAGACAGGTCCAGGGCACCACGTCGCCCACGGCGGTGTAAAATGTTTGACCGGTCGGCCGGGGCGCCCGGCCCGACAGGTAGCCTCGCTCGAAAAGACCCAGCCGGCACTGGGTTCGGCCGTCCGGTTCGATCAGGCCGCTGATGCCCGTGTTGGCCGCCCGGATCACGGTCCGCCGGTTTTCCACGGCCCGGAGGACGGCCTGGGCATAGTGCTGGTACGGGGCCGATGACCGGCCGAACCATGCGTCATTGGTCATGATGACCAGATACCCGGCGCCGTTGGCCGCCTGTTCCCGGGCCAGTTCCGGAAACACGGATTCGTAACAGATCAGGACGCCGATTTTTTCGCCGTCCAGGTCCAGCAGCTTGCCTCGAGGGCCCGGCGAATAGTCTCCGGCCGCTTCGGTGACCTTGCCCAGAAAGGGGAACCATTCCTTGAGCGGCACATACTCGCCGTAGGGCACGAGGTGGGATTTGGCGTACCATCCCAGCGGGCGGCCCTGGGCGTCGACGAGATAGGCCCGGTTGAAATACGTGGTCCGGTCGCCTTTCTCCTCGTAGGCCGGGGCGCCGAAAAGCAGGGGCCGTCCGCTCCGGGCAACCATGCGCTTCAGCCAGTCCGTGGCCGCCTCGTCCTTGAGAAAAAAGAAGGGGGCCGCCGTTTCGGGCCAGACCACCAGCCAGGGTTTCTCAGCGGCGGCCCGCATGGTCAGGTCCCGGTAGGTGGCCATGGTGAAGACCCGGTGACTGGGGTCCCATTTCATCTTCTGTTCGATTGAGCCCTGGACGATGGCCACGCGGTGGGAGGCGGCCCGGTTCAGTTCGGCCCGCACTTCCGGCAGGCGGTACACCCCGTAGCCCCAGGCCAGAAGCAAGGGCGCGGCCGCCCAACAGGCCGCCGCGATCCAGACCCGGCGGTTTCGTTCCCGAAGGCCGATGACCAGTCCGGTCAGGGCCATGTTGACCAGGACCACCAAAAAGGTCAGACCGCCGGTTCCAACTATATCGGAAACCTGGATCAAAGGCAAGGCGGGTACCAGGGCCGCTCCCAGGGGCTCCCAGGGAAACCCGGTCAGGAAAAATCCCTTGAAGTGTTCCAGGCCCGTATAGAGTGCCGCGCCGGCACATATCCAGGTCGTTCCGCCCGCCAGCCACCCCAGACGGTTTTCCAGCCGGGTCATTCCCAGGATGAAGAGGGCGGGATACAGGGCCATGTAACCGACCAGAAGCAGGAAGACCGGAACGGCCAGCCAGACCGGCAGACCGCCGAAAAAGACCAGCACGTTGATCAGCCAGTAGACCAGGGTGCCGGCATGGACCAGCCCGGCCAGAAAACCGAGTCCGAAAGCGACTTTGGGCTCGCGGCCCCGGGCGGCCAGGAGCACGGGCGCCAGAGCGGGCAGGGCCAGGGGCCAGATCTCGGGACGGGGAAAGGCCAGGGACAGAAGCAGTCCGGAAAGAACGGCCGCGGCTAGCGGACCCGGGCCGACGGGTAATCGGGACAGGCTGGGCATAGGGTGCGTAGTCAGGCCGTGCCGGTGCTCAGGCCGCGTGAGTCGACGAGCCGCTTGACTTCAACCTGGTTGATCTTGCGTTCGTCCGCGGAAAGGATGGTGATCAGAAGATCGGCGTACTCGATCCGCTCGCTTTCCTGAGGCACCCGGCCGGTCAGATCGGTCAGGAAGCCTCCCACGGTTTCGTAATCCCCCTCGGGGAATTCGATCTTCAGAAGGTCCTCCAGTTCCTCGATGTTGAGGCGGGCATCCACAAGGAAGGTGTACTCGTCCACCGGCACGATCAGGTCTTCCTCCTGATCGTACTCGTCGTGGATTTCTCCGACGATCTCCTCGATGATGTCTTCCAGGGTGATGAGGCCGGCCGTGCCTCCGTATTCGTCGATGATGATGGCCATGTGGCTCTTTTGGGCCCGCAGTTCGGCCAGCAGGTCCACGACCCGTTTGCTCTCCGGCACGAAGATGGGTGTACGGATGATCTCCCGGGGCAGGGGGTCCTCGAGTGATCGCCCCCAGTATGGCAGCAGGTCCTTGGCGTGAAGCACACCGATGATACGATCGATCTCGTTCTCGTAGATCGGCAGGCGGGTGTGTCCTTTCTGCATGATCATGGTGATAATCTGCCCGAGCGGCAGGTCGGCGGGCGCGGCGACTATCGAGATACGGGGGACCATGATCTCCCGGGCCACGGTATCGCCCAACTCGAAGATGCTCTGGATCATCTCCCCTTCGTTCGAGGTGATGACGCCGCTCTCGCTCCCCAGGTCGATCAGGTCCTGGATTTCTTCTTCAAGCCGGCCGGCTGAATGGCCATTTTTCAGGCGCCTAAAAAACATTCGGAGCCTGCCGATCAGGCCTTGTGATGGACCGTCCTCCAAACGAGCGTTACCTCACATGAATTACTCAGGCAGTGACTTCCAGCGCCTGGGTCTGTATCAGGCTGATGTCGTACCGGGAAATCCGGGACGAAATATCCGCTTCGCTCAGGCCGAGCATGCCGGCCGCCTGGGCGGTCGAGCCGTTGGACCGGGCCAGGGCCTGGCGGATCAGGTCCTTTTCCACCTCGATCAGGACGTCCGGTATCCGCTCGCCCTCGGGCGTTTGAAAGGCCTCACCCCCGAGACGCACGTTGACGGGCAGGTCGTCGAGGACGACGCGGTCGCCCGCCAGGAAAAGGGATATGCGTTCGATAACGTTCTGCAGTTCGCCCACGTTGCCGGGCCAGGGATAGGCCCTCAGGCATTCGATGGCGGCCTGGTCGATGTCCGGCGGGGACATCCCCCGCTGCCTGGCTTCCTGGGCCAGGAAGTGCCGGGCCAGGACGACGATGTCGTCCTTGACCTCGCGTAGCGGCGGCATGGTCAGGGAGACCTGGGACAGGCGCTGGTAAAGATCGTCCCGGAACTGGCCGTCCTCGACCAGGCGGTCCAGGTCCTCGCTGGTCGAGGAGATGATGCGGACGTTGACCGGTCTGGGACGTGTCGAACCGACCCGGTAGATGACGCCTTCCTCGATGCAGCGCAATAACTCGACCTGAACCGAAAGCGAGAGGTGGTCGATGTTCTGGAGGAACAAGGTGCCTCCGTCCGCCTCCTCCATCAGGCCCGGAGTGTCCTCCTCGGCCAGGGTTCCGGCCTCATCGCCGAAAAGAATGCCTTCGATCTGGCCCGCATGGTGGGCGGCGCAGTTGAGGGCCACGAACGGTCCCTGTTTGCGGCGGCTCAGGGCATGAATCCGTACGGCCAGGACCTCCTTGCCCGTCCCCGTTTCACCGGTCAAAATGATCCGGCTGTCCGTGGCCGCCATCTGACCGGCCGTGATCAGCAGGGCCTTGATCTGCTGGTCTTCGCCGACAAAATTCTTTTCCTGCAGTTCCTCTTCCTTGGTCAGGCGGTAGTCGAGCTGGCCGAGCAGGGTGGCGTTGACCAGGGCCGAGGCGACCAGGGCGCCCAAGGCGCCGAGGAAGACCAGGTCCTGGTTCTTGAAACCCCGCTTGTCGCTTTCGACGTGGAGCAGGCCCCGGCGGTCGCCCGGACCGTCCAGGGGCACGGTCATGGCCGGCTTGTCCACCCGGTCGAGTTCGCGGAGGCCTTTGGAAAAATGCAGGTTGGCCAGGGAGTAAGGCCAAAGCACGGCCTGGTTTTCTTTCAGGACCCGGTCCGCGACCGGTCGGGGGATGACCGTGTGCCCGCCCTGAGGGGTGACGATCAAAGCGGTCAGCCGTTCGGCTTCGATGCTTTCGGGCCAGAGCAGGGCAATCCGGCTGGCTTCGAACAGACGGGAGATCGCATAGGCGGTCTGTTTGAGAACACGGGTCAGCTTGGGCCGGCGGGTCAGGGCCGAGGCGACTTTGAGCAGGGGCAGGACAAAGGGTTTTTCCAGGGAGCCCAGGTCCGGGTCCGCGGGCGCGCCGATCATGCCTTCGGGGTCGCTATCGACGTCGCCGACGATAAAGGCCACCCCTTCCCCGCCCAGGGCCACTTCGAGATCCGGGTCGAACAGGAAGACCTCCTGCCCTACCTTGATCTCGTCGTTTTTCTTCAGCGGGACGGTTCCCTCGATCCGGACTTCGTTGTGCAGGGTCCCGTTGGTGCTGCCCAGGTCCTGAAGAAAATATCCGTCCTCACCCTGAAAAATCTCGGCGTGAAACCGGGAGGAGGCCCGGTCGAACAGGATCAGATCGCACTCCGGCGAACGTCCCAGAACGGCCCGCTCGCCCACTTCGAAACGAAAACCGAATCGATCTTCCCTGAAGGCGAAGAGGATTGGCATATGCCCGATTAAACCCTGTGGCCTTTTCGAGTCGTATCCTCGAATGATTGATGGTGAATCAACCGCCGCACACGGCACTCAAAGCTATACCTTGCCATGAAATCCCATCTCTGTCAATAAGTTATCGATAGGAACCGGCCGGCGTTCCTTGGGCTCCGAAACCAATCGGCCGCCGGGGCCGCAAAACGAATGGCCAGGGCCTGAGCCGGCGGGCGCCGTTCAGGCCCGAAAAGCATAGGTCAGGACCTTGTAGGCCAGGCGGGCGGCCAGAAAATCCGGGGCGATCAGACCGGGAATCGGGGCCAGTTCCACCAGATCGAATCCCACGATCCGCCGTTTGCGGGCCACGGACCGGACCAGGTCGATCACCTCGGGCCAGAAAAGGCCGCCCGGCTCGGGGGTGCCCACCGAAGGCATGATGCCGGGGTCAAAGACGTCCAGGTCGATAGTCAGATAGACGTGTTCGCTCAACCGGTCCACCAGGGGGGCGAGCCAGGACCGGTGGCCGGACATGTCCCGGGCCAGAAGCGGGTTCAGGCCTCTTTCCCGAATGAACTCGCTCTCTTCCCGGCTGAAGCTGCGGAGCCCGGCCGCGACCACCGGCGCAAATTCCAGGGCCCGCCGCATGACGCAGGCGTGGGAATAAGG
>JAHJTB010000510.1 GCA_018830135.1 Pseudomonadota bacterium
CAGGCGTTCGACCTCGTTCTGGGGCACGAGAAAGCGCCGGAGAAGGCGGGCATATATTTCCACGGCCGTTTCGAACTCCTCGGGAATGACCTCGTCCGCTCCGATTTGGCGTAGCGCCTTCATTTCGAACAGGAAGCGGGTCCGGGCGATGATGTACAGGCCCGGGTTGAGCGCCCGGGCCAGGGCCGTGATACGGCGGGCGACCACCGGATCGGCGATCGTCACGACCAGGACCCGGGCCGCTTTCAGGCCCACATGCTCGAGGACGGCCTGGTTGACCGCATCACCGTATATGATATCTTCGCCTTTGGCCTTTTCCAGGCGCACGGTCTCCGGGTTCATCTCGACGATGACCCGGGGGATGCCGGCAGCGGTGGCGGCGCGGGAGACATTGCGGCCGGTGAGTCCGAATCCGATGATGACGACGTGATCCCTCCGTTTCGGAGCCCCCTCCCCGTCCGCTTCGGGCGGCTCCTCTCCGGTAAATCCGGGCGGCGTAATTTTTTCGGTCAGGCGGTCGCCCAGGCCCATCATCAAGGGGGTCAGGGCCATGGTCAGCACGGCGGTGGACAGAAAGACCTGGTAGTCCTTCGGGGCCATGAGTCCGAAGTCCTGGCCGTGGAGGGCCAGGATGAACGAGAACTCGCCGACCTGGCTCAAGGCGAACCCGCTCAGGACCACGACCCGCAAGGGCAGTCCCAGCACGGCCGCGCCCGCGCCGCCGGTCAGGATTTTCAGGGCCAGCACGAACAAGGCCGCCAGGAGGATCAGGGCGGGGTCGGCCAGGATGAGCCTTACGTCCAGGAGCATGCCGATCGAGACGAAAAAGAAGCTGGAGAAGACCTCCTTGAAAGGCAGGACGTTGCCCACGGCCTGGTGGCTGTAGGGAGACTCGGACACGATCAGCCCGGCGACAAAGGCGCCCAGGGCCAGAGACAGTCCGGCTTCGTTGGTCAGCCAGGCCACGGACAGGCAGAGAAACATGATTGAAATCATGAACAGTTCCCGGCTCCGGGTGCCGACGACCATCTCGAGAAACCTGGGCACCACCCATTTGGCTCCGGCAATCAGGATCAGGATGACGCCGACTCCCTTGGCCAGGGAGATGTAGCCGGCCTCGGCCCGAGCGGCTTCGGCTCCGGCCAGAAAGGGCACGGCCAGCATCATGGGTACGACGATGATGTCCTGGAAGATCAGGACGGCCAGGGCGGTTCGGCCCTGGGGCGCGTCCATGGTCGCTTTTTCCTGCAACAGATTGAGTACGATGGCCGTGCTGCTCAGGGCCATCAGAAATCCGTAGAACAGGGCCTCCCGCGGGGGCCGCCCCCAGAGGAAGACCACGCCCGCTCCGGCGAGGATGGAAAGGACGACCTGGGTCGCTCCCCCCAGGAAGACGGCCCTCTTGATCCGCAGCAGACTTTTGAAGGAAAACTCCAGTCCGATCAGGAAGAGGAGCATGACCACGCCCACTTCGGACAGGATTTCGATTTCATGAACCGCCTCGACCAGTCCCAGGCCATGGGGGCCGGCAATGACGCCGGTGGCCAGAAAGCCGATGATGGACGGCAGCCGGACCCGGTGGCAGAGATAGCCCACGGCCAAGGCCAGGCTGAATACGATGACGATATCTCGAAGGATCGTCAGTTCCATGCGTTGCGCCTATTCTCCGCCCGCTGCCGCCTTGGCCAAGGGATATCTGTTTCCCAGGGTCCGGGCCAGGAAGGTTCGCAGATCGGGGTCGGCGGTCTGGGGCTGGATATCAATGCCCAGGGCCCGCCCCAGCTTGACCACGATGTAGTCGTTGCCGGCCAGGAGATAGCGGCCCTCGGGGTTCAGGGGGCCCGGGCCGCCCGAGGGACGGAATACCAGGGGCATTCGGTTCGAGCCGGGTTCCAGGCGCTGATCCAGTATCCGGGCCAGGTCCCGGCCCGATACCCGGGCCGTGAGAATCCGGGCGGAAAATGGAAAGACGCGGTAAATGTCGTCCAGGTACAAAGTGCCGGCGGGCGTGCCGGTTCGGAAGCCGCCCAGGTTGACCACGGAAACGGTCGCGTCGGTGTTTTTTCGAATGGCTTCCGCGGTCAGGCCCGCGTAATCCAGGGGTGACAGATCGACGGGTATCCGGGCCACCGGTTCGAGCATCTTCCGGCCCGGTCCGCGATAGAAGGCTTCGACCCGTTCCATCATGCCCGGGTGGGTGGGCAGGTCGGCGCCCAGGGGGATCAGACGGCCGTTGGCCGAAACGAGACGCCCGGCCCGGGGGTCGATTTCCAGTTCCAGGCGGCCGAGGAAGCGGGCGTATGCACCGGCATGAACCACGGGCACCGGTCCGACCATGACCGGACTCGTGGTGGCGTCGTGGCTGTGCCCGCCCACGATCGCGGCCGGGCCGGGGAAAAGCTTCGGCACCCGCGCCGCCAGCCGCCGGTCATCCGCCAGCCCGATATGGGTCAGAAGAATCAGAAGATCGGCCCGGCCGGCCAGCCGGGGAAGCAGTTGGTTGGCCGTGTCCAGCGGATTCCGGATGGACAGGCCCTCGGCTCGCCAGATTCCGGGAGTCGTCAGTCCGGCCACGGCAATCTTCAATCCGGCGGCTTTCAACTCGACCCAGGGCTTGACCAGAGGCTGATCCCCTCGAAATACGTTGGCTGAAACCGCGGGATAACGCGCCCCTTCCAGGCCGCTCGTCAGGGCCTGGACCCCGTAATCGAACTCATGATTGCCCAGGACAAAGGCGTCGGGCGGCGCCAGGTTCTGAATCTCGAACAGCAGCCTCCCCCGAGTCAGTTCGGACAGGGCCGAACCCTGGAGCAGGTCGCCGGCCGCCAGGAAGACCACGTTTTCAGAGCCGGAACGTGCCGACTCGACCAGGGCCGCTGCCTTGGCCAGCCCGTTTTCCCCCGTTCGGCGGTCGGGGCCCACGAAAGCGTGCACGTCGTTGACGTGGAGCACGGTCAGCTTGACGGTCTCGGACCAGGCCGGGCCGGCCCACAGCATGACGGCCAGCAGATACAGGAAGACCACGCCCGGGCCGGACCGGATTTTCAGGCCGCGCCCGATCCGGCGGCAGCCCGCTTTTTCTGTCATGATCCGCTCCTTTTTGATGGGCAAATCGAGCGATTTTTGGTTTACTAAAGGGCCGTACCCTTTGGTCGCGGCCTGATCAGTCAGATCAGTCATTATACATTGCCCCCGATCGGAGTCACAAGGTATATGGAGACAATCAAAGCCGTCACGCTCGGTCTGATCCAGGGTCTGACCGAATTTCTGCCCGTCAGCAGTTCAGGTCATCTCGTCCTGGGACAGCATCTGTTCGGCATCAAGGAGCCGGAAATCCTGTTCGACGTGCTGCTGCATCTGGGAACCCTGGCCGCGGTCTTCATCGTCTTTCGCCGGGACATCGCCTCCCTGGTCCGGGAGTTTTTCCGCCTCCCGACCCGCTTGAAAAACCGGGCCGTCGCGGCCGAGGCCTGGCGAACCGAAGATGATTTCCGGTTGTTGATCCTGATCGTGGCCGGGTCCGTACCCACGGCCCTGATCGGCTTGCTCTTCAAAGACATATTCGAAAGCCTGTTCGCCTCGACCCGGGCCGTGGGTCTGGCCCTGATCGTCACCGGCGTCGTGCTCTTTCTGACCCGATGGTCCGCCGGGGCGCGGGGGAGAAAAACAGGCGCCTTCCGGGCGGGAGACGCCCTGATCGTGGGTCTGGCCCAGGGGCTGGCCATCACCCCCGGCCTTTCGAGGTCCGGGCTGACCATCAGCACCGGACTCTATCTCGGACTGGACCGGGACCTGGCCGCCCGATTTTCCTTTCTGCTTTCCATCCCGGCCATCTTCGGCGCCTTGATCCTCCAGCTCCGGTCGGCCGCGCCCACCTCCTTCAGCCCTCTGGACATGGGACTCGGGTTTCTGGCCGCCCTGATCTCCGGCCTGGCGGCCCTGGTCGTGCTCCTGCGCCTGGTCCGCGGAGGCCGGCTTCATTATTTCGCTTGGTACTGCTGGGCGATCGGCCTGCTCAGCCTGTTTCTGTCCTGACAACCGCACTGTCATGAAGAAGTGAGAGTAATCCGAGTCATGCCCGCCTCAGCCTCTCGAAACCCGTCCGATTATTTCATCCTGGGCCTCAAAGGGTTCTGCATGGGCGCGGCCGACATCGTGCCCGGCGTTTCGGGCGGAACCATGGCCTTCATCCTGGGGATTTACGAGGAATTGCTTCTGGCCATCAGGTCCTTCGATCTGACCCTGGTCCGGAGGGTGGCGGGTTCCCGATTCCGGGAAGCCCTGGACGGCGTGGCCTGGCGTTTCCTGGTGCCCCTGCTGACCGGCATCCTGACGGCCATCTTCTCCCTGGCCAAAGGCCTTGCCTGGCTGCTGGTCAATCAGCCGGTTTACATCTGGTCGTTCTTCTTCGGCCTGGTCCTGGCCTCGGTCATCACGGTCACGGGCCGGGTCGAACGGATCACCGCGGGCCTGGGGCTCTGGGCGCTGCTGGGCGCGGCCGGGGCTTACGTGCTGGTCGGTCTGGTCCCGATGACCACCCCGAACGAGTGGTGGTTTCTGGTCCTGTCCGGCTCGGTGGCGATCTGTGCCATGATTCTGCCCGGTATTTCAGGGTCTTTCGTCCTGGTTCTGCTGGGCAAGTATCAGTATGTCCTGCAAGCGGTCAACTCCAGGGACTTTCTGACACTGGCCCTGGTCGCCTCGGGGGCCGTTCTGGGACTCATCCTGTTTTCCCGGTTTTTAAGCTGGCTGCTCAAGACCCGGTACGACCCGACCATCGCCGTGCTTTGCGGCCTGATGATCGGTTCGCTACGCAAGGTCTGGCCCTGGAAAACCGCCGGCCTCAATGCGCTCCCGAACCAGGTGGATGGAGGCGTCCTGCTGGCGATTCTTCTGGCGGCGACGGGCGTGGCGATCGTGTTGTATCTGGACCGTCTCGCGGGCGGTCCTCCGGGGGACCAGTCGTGACTCCCGGCCTCTACCCGGTCGTCCTGGACCCGGTGATTCTGGCCAAGCCCTGGGGTGAAGCGGGCCGGGCTCCCGGGCTCGTCCCGGGCGCCGATCCGACCCTCAAGGTAGGCGAAGTCTGGCTGACGGCTGACGGGCCGCTTCAGAGCACCGTGGCCAACGGTCCGCTCCAGGGAACTTCCCTGGCCGGGCTGCGGTCCGCCTGGGGCGCAAGCCTGTTGGGGCGGCGTCTGGCCGGACGGGAGGACCAGCCCCTGCCCCTGCTGCTCAAACTGCTTCACTCGGCCGATTACCTGTCCGTCCAGGTCCATCCGGACGACGAGTCGGCCCGTAAAGTGGACGGCGCCCTCTCGGGCAAAACCGAGGCCTGGTACATCGTCGAGGCCCGGGAAGCGGCCGAACTGGTCCTGGGACTCCGGCCCGGGATCGGCATCGAGGCCCTGCGCGGGGCCCTGGCCCAAGGCCGTGTCGCTGAAGTACTTAACCGGATTCAGGTCGAACCCGGCCAGACCTTTTACGTCCACGCCGGCCTGCTTCACACCATCGGTCCGGGCGTGACCCTGCTCGAGATTCAACGCAACACGGACCTGACGTATCGGTTTTACGACTGGGACCGCCAGGACGAAGCCGGACGCCCCAGGCCGCTCCATGTGGAAAAAGCCCTGACGGTCGTGGACCTCGCGCCGGCAAACCCGGCGCCCTTTTACGGCCTGACTTTGAGCGTCCCGGGCCTTGAATCGCGGCTTCTGGCGGCCGACCCCTATTTCGCCCTGGAATGGCGCCGCCTCCGGGGATCGTGGACCGGAAACCTGAAGGGCGAATACTTCGAGGTCCTGACGGCCTTGTCCGGCCGGGCCTTCATCCGGACCGACGGACCGGCGCCCGTCGCGGAGCTTGCCCCCGGTCGAAGCGCCCTGCTGCCGGCCCACATGGGCGACTACAGCCTGGAAGCCCCGGGCGGCGTGGTATTTCTCAGGGCCTGGTTCCCGGATCTGGTCGGGGAGGTAATCGGTCCGCTACGCACCGAGGGCCATGCCCCCGAGGCCATAGCCGCCCTGGCCGGCGGCCGCCGGCCCAATGATCTGACCCCGTATCTGTAGCGTCCCGCGGCAGACCTTTGCGAAGGCCCTCCAACCCTTACCCGTGTTTGGAAACGGTCCCCAACCGCCCTGTTCCGGCCTCCGCCTTCACCAAATGATACACATGAGAACTTGACGAAAGAATCGTCCTCCGGCTGGAGGCCGGGCGGGCGTCCGGATTAGAACCGGCAAGGTGTTATTCCCTTGCATGTTGAACATACGGGGCGGGCGCATTCCCCGCGGCTTGACGCGGAGTTAGCCCGCCAACTAAAAAAAGGCTTTTCCCCTTACATATCGAAGATTCCCCTCAGCTTGCCGCGGGGAGCTTCAATATCCCCGGAGGCTCCCCTTGGGCTGTTTCAGCAGGTCCCTTTCCATGCGCATATCTGCATGTGGCCGGCATATGTCCGCCATTTACCTTGATTACAGAAACTTACTGTGATAATTATAAACAGGCCTTCGATCGTGATGGCGAAGGGGGTCTTACTTCCTGAAATCCAAACCTACAAGGAGGGCATATCAAGTGGCCAAAAAGTACGTTTATACCTTTGGCGGCGGACGGGCCGATGGAAAGGCGGAAATGAAGAACCTGCTGGGTGGCAAAGGCGCAAACCTGGCGGAAATGGCCCGCATCGGCATTCCTGTCCCGGCCGGTTTCACCATCACTACCGAAGTCTGCACCGCTTTTTACGAGAACAAGCAAAAATACCCGGCCGGCCTGGAAAAGCAGGTCAAGGAGGCCCTGGTCTGGGTGGAAAAACAGATGGAGGCCAAGTTCGGGGATGCGGAAAACCCCCTCCTGATTTCATGCCGTTCCGGTGCTCGGGTGTCCATGCCTGGCATGATGGACACGGTTCTGAACATCGGTTTGAATGACAAAACCATCAAAGGTTTGATCGAAAAGACCGGCAATCCCCGCTTCGCTTACGATGCCTATCGCCGCTTCGTTTCGATGTATGGCGACGTGGTCATGGGAGTCAAGGCCGGCGGGAAGGAGGAAGACCCCTTCGAGGTCATCCTGGAATCCCGGAAAAAGAAAAAAGGCGTCCATTTGGACCTGGAACTGGACACGGACGACCTCAAGTGGCTGGTCAAGGAGTTCAAGGCCCTGATCAAGCGTCGGCTCAAGGTCAGCTTCCCCGAAAACCCGGACGACCAGCTCTGGGGGGCCATCGGCGCGGTCTTCGAGTCCTGGATGGTTCCTCGGGCCATCTCCTACCGGGAGATACACCACATCCCCGGCGACTGGGGCACGGCGGTCAACGTCCAGTCCATGGTCTTCGGCAACATGGGTGACGACTCGGCCACGGGCGTGGCCTTCACCCGGGACCCGGCCACGGGCGAGAACTACTTCTACGGCGAGTATCTGACCAACGCCCAGGGCGAGGACGTGGTGGCCGGCATCCGGACGCCTCAGCCCATCAATCGCTCCAAGCCGGTAACCAAAGGCGTCAAGACCCTGGAAGATGAAATGCCCCGCCTGTACAAGCAGCTATCGGACATCCGGGACAAGCTCGAGAAGCACTACCACGAAATGGAGGACGTCGAGTTCACCATTCAGCAGGGCAAGCTGTGGATGCTCCAGACCCGGACGGGCAAGCGGACCGCGGCCGCCTCGATCAAGATCGCGGTCGACATGGTCAAGGAAAAGCTGATCACCAAGGAAGAGGCCGTGGCCCGGATCGACCCGGATCAGCTCGATCAACTCCTCCATCCCACCTTTGACGACAAGGCCAAAAGGAACGTCATAGCCAAGGGCCTTCCGGCCTCGCCCGGAGCGGCCGTGGGCCAAGTGGTCTTTTCCGCGGAAGACGCCGAGGAGCTGGCCACGGCCGGGCACAAGGTCATCCTGGTCCGGATCGAAACCTCGCCGGACGACATCCGGGGCATGAACGCGGCCCAGGGCATTCTGACCGCACGCGGCGGCATGACCTCCCACGCGGCCGTCGTGGCCCGGGGCATGGGCAAATGCTGCGTGGCCGGCGCCTCGGACCTTCACGTCGACTATAAAAAGGAAGCCTTCATAGCCAACGGGAAGACGGTCAAGAAGATGGACTGGATATCCCTGGACGGTTCGCGGGGTGAGGTTATCCTGGGCCAGGTCCCGACGAGCCAGCCCCAACTGTCCGGTGACTTCGGCAAGGTCATGAAATGGGTGGACCAGATCCGGCGGCTCAAGGTGCGGACCAATGCCGACACGCCTCACGACGCCAAGGTAGCCCGTGATTTCGGCGCCGAAGGCATCGGCCTGTGCCGCACGGAGCACATGTTCTTCGAGGGCGAACGCATCGATGCGGTCCGGGAGATGATCCTGGCCGAGGACACCAAAGGCCGCCAAAAGGCCCTGGCCAAGATTCTGCCCATGCAGCGCAAGGACTTCATCGGAATCTTCCGGGCCATGGACGGACTGCCCGTGACCATCCGCACCCTGGACCCGCCACTGCACGAGTTCCTGCCGCACACGGACGCCGAGATCAAGGACTTGGCCCAAAAGCTGGGGGTCAAGCCTGCCCAGATCAAGGACAAGGTCGAGAGTCTGTCCGAAGCCAACCCCATGCTCGGTCATCGCGGCTGTCGTCTGGGCATCATGTATCCCGAGATTACGGCCATGCAGGCCCGGGCCATCATGGAAGCGGCCTGCAAGGTCCAGCAGGAAGGTAAAAAGGTCTTCCCCGAGATCATGATTCCCCTGGTCAGCCACGTCAACGAACTAGCCGCGCAGCGGGCCCTGGTCGAGGAAGTGGCCGAAGAGGTCATGGCCAAGAAAAAGGTCAAGGTCAAGTACATGATCGGCACCATGATCGAGTTGCCCCGGGCGGCCCTGACCGCGGATGAAATCGCCCAGCAGGCCGATTTCTTCTCCTTCGGAACCAACGACCTGACCCAGACCACCTTCGGCCTGTCCCGGGACGATGCCGGCAAGTTCCTGCCCGACTATGTCAAGGACGGCATCCTGGAACGGGACCCCTTCGTGGTCCTCGATCAGGACGGCGTCGGCCAGTTGGTCCGGATAGGCGTGGAAAAAGGCCGCAAGGTCAAGACCAACCTCAAGGTGGGCATCTGCGGCGAACACGGCGGGGAACCCCATTCCGTGGAATTCTGCCATAACGTGAAAATGGATTACGTGAGCTGTTCGCCCTATCGGGTGCCGATCGCCCGTCTGTCCGCGGCCCATGCGGTGATCAACGAAAAGAAGAAAATCACCCGCGACGTCTGACGTCTCGGACTCACGTTTCACTCCGGGCCTTTAGGGGGCGAGCCGGCCGGTTCGCCCCCTTGTATTCCGGGATTGCGCCCGGATCGATAACGTGCCAGAATAAATTCTCGACCGAGGAATTCGCCGTGCCAGTGGGGGTGGGCGCGAGCAGAAGCCATGTCCCGCCCAGCGCTGATTGGAGGTCGATCGAGATGAAGCCCATTTACATACTCGGCACCGGTTCCCACCTTCCGCCTAAAGTCTTGTCCAACTTCGACCTGGAAAAAATCATGGACACCTCGGATGAATGGATTCGCACCAGAACGGGCATCTCCGAACGCCGCGAGGCGGGACCCGAAGAAGCCGCGTCCGACCTGGCCTTGCCGGCCTGCCTTTCGGCCCTCGACGAGGCCGGTCTGACGCCCCGGGACATCGAACTGATCATCATGGCCACCATTACACCGGACACGCACTGTCCGGCCGGGGCCAACTGGCTCCAGGCCAAGCTCGACGCGCCCCGGGCCCTGACCTTCGACGTGACCGCGGCCTGCTCGGGCTATATTTTCGCCCTGCACGTGGCGGAAAAGTATCTGCTCTCCGGGTTCTGCGAAAACGTTTTGGTCGTGGCCTCGGAGATCATGACCCGGACCGTCGACTGGACCGACCGGGGCTCGGCCATCCTCTGGGGTGACGGGGCCGGGGCCCTGGTCCTGTCCACGCGCGGCGGTCCGGGCGACCACCGCATGCTTTCCGTCCACGCCCACACGGACGGGGCCAACGGCGCCCAACTGCTTATGCCCGGCGGCGGGTCCGGGACCACGCCCATCTCTCACGAAAGCGTGGACAAAAAACTTCACAACCTGCGCATGATCGAGGCCTCGTCCACGGTAAGGACCGCAGTCCGTTTTTTCGCCGAAAGCTGCGACGAGGCGGTGGAAGCCAACGGCAGGACCATCGAAGACGTGGACTGGTTCATCCCCCACCAGGCCAACCTGCGCATCATCCAATCCCTGGCCAAACGGCTCAAGGTCGACATGGATCGTTTCTACATGACCATTGAAAAATACGGCAACATCTCTTCCGCTTCCTGCGCCATTACCCTGGACGAGGCCTCCAGAAGCGGGGCTTTGAAAAAAGACCAACTGGTATGTCTGACCGCCTTCGGGGGCGGGCTGACCTGGGCCAGCGCCCTGCTGGCCTGGTAGGCGGTCCCGTGAACGCAGGATCGCCGTCAGTCATGGACGCCATGTTGGAAGAAAAAAAAACGCGGCTCCGATCCATCCTGGCCGAACTGGAATCGGTCCTGGTGGCCTTTTCCGGCGGCGTGGACTCGAGCCTGCTGCTGTATTTCGCCCGGCAGGTCCTTGGCGAGCGGGCGGCGGCCCTGACCTTCATCTCGATTCTCAACCCGCCGGGCGAGATCGAATCGGCCCAGGCAGTCGCCCGGAGTCTGGGGGTCGCTCCTGACCTGCTCCGCATTGCCCCCCTGTCTCTGGACCCGGTTCGCTCCAACGCCCCGGACCGTTGCTATCACTGTAAAAACGCCTTGGTCCGCCAGTTGCGCCAGCGGGCCGACGAACTGGGTCTGGCTCATGTGATTGAAGGGAGTCAGGCCGACGACCGGGGAGCGCACCGTCCCGGTCGACGGGCCGTCGAAGAGGCGGGCGTGCGAAGCCCTCTGGGAGAAGCCGGCCTGAACAAGGCTGAAATTCGCCGCCTGGCCCGTGAGGCCGGCCTGGACAACTGGAATCGACCGAGCGCCGCCTGTCTGGCCTCTCGATTCCCGTACGGGGTCACTCTGACCGAGGAAAATCTCCGCCAGGTCTTCGAAGCCGAAAGGCTTTTGGCCGGGCAGGGTCTGGCCGGGATACGCGCCCGTCATCATGGAGACCTGTTGCGCCTGGAACCGCCGCCCGACCTCCTGCCCCGGCTGACCGAACCGGGCCTGCGGGACCGCCTGGTCCGCGACCTGAACGGCCTGGGCTTTCGTTTCGTCACCCTGGACCTGGCCGGGTACCGCTCCGGCGTTTTC
>JAHJTB010000511.1 GCA_018830135.1 Pseudomonadota bacterium
CAGTATCTGGCGGATTCGATCATGGACTTCCCATCGCCCGAGGACCTGACCGCCATGATGGGTCGGGCCGGGTTCGATCGGACCGGATTCTTGAAGATGACCTTCGGTATCGCCACGTTGCATTGGGGCATGCGGCCCGACGCCGAATCCGGGCCGGCTTGATCGAGTCCTGTTTTTCATTTATAATACTTCAAACGAAGGCGGATTCGATTCCAATTCACGCCACAGGTGGTAACTGAGTATGTACGTCACCTTTTTCGGCGCCGTCCGCGAAGTGACGGGGTCGATGCACATGATCGTCAAGGGGAGCGACCGGATTCTGCTGGACTGCGGCATGTTCCAGGGCCGGCGCAAGGAAAGCGAACAGAAAAACCGGGTCCTGCCGTTCGATCCGCGCATCGTGACCAACGCGCTGCTGTCCCACGCGCACATCGACCATTCGGGCCGAATCCCCGTCCTGACCCGCGATGGATTCACCGGGAGGGTCCTGTGCACCCGGGCCACGGCCGACGCCTGCGAGTACCTGCTTCTCGACAGCGCCCACATCCAGGAATCGGACGCGGCCTACCTCAACTACAAGGCCGTCCGTTCGGTCCTGCAAAAGATCAAGACCTCGCCCCGCACCCGGAAGGTCACCCAGCGCGGGGCCCGGGAAATCAAGGCCCTGCTCAAGAAGAAGCGAAACGAGCTGAACGTGGAAACCATTGACCACCTTGTCGAAGAGCTTCACATCGACGGGGTCGAGCCGCTTTACACGGTCCTTGAAGCCCAGCAGTCCCTGAGTTATTTCGATGGCCATCCCTACCGCTCTCCCGTGACCATCGGCCGGGACATGACCTGCACCTTTTACGAAGCCGGACACATCCTGGGCTCGGCGATCTCCCTGGTCAAGGCCGTGGAAAACGGCCAAACGTACAATGTTCTGTATAGCGGCGACCTGGGGCGTTTCAACAAGCCCATCGTCCGGGACCCCTGCCTCGATTTTGGCGAAGCGGACCGCGACGTGGACCTGATGATTCTCGAAAGCACCTACGGCAACCGTCAGCACGGGCCGGTCCAGGACATTCGCTCTCTGTTGAAGCAAGCCCTGAACGAGACGCTCGAACGCGGCGGGTCCATGGTCATCCCGGCCTTTGCCTTCGGCCGAACCCAGGAACTGCTCTATGTCCTCCACGAATTGCACGACCGGAAGGAAATTCCCAACGTTCCGGTTTACGTGGACAGCCCCCTGGCCTCGAAGCTGACCCGGGTCTTCGGCGAGCATCCCGAGGTCTACGACTCGGACACCCACGAGACTTTTCTGGAACGCGGAGAAAACCCCTTTCACTTCAAGGGGGTCCGCTTTATCGGATCGGTCGAGGAGTCCATGGCCCTCAACCGGGAAACCAAGCCTCACGTGGTCATCGCGGCTTCGGGCATGTGCGAGGCCGGCCGGGTGCTTCACCATTTGCGCTACAAGATTCACAACCCGCGCAATACCATTCTGATCGTGGGTTACATGGCCGAAAACACGCTGGGCCGGCGTATCGTGGAACAGTCCCGGATTTTCGAGGCGGCCGGACGAACGGGTCACCCGCCGTTGCTCAAGTTTCTGGGCAAGGAGTACCCGCTTCTGGCCCGGGTGGTGGAACTGGACGGCTTCAGCGCCCATGGAGACAAGGACGAACTGCTGCGGGTCCTCAAGGAATCGAACCTGAACATCAAAAAGATCGCCGTGGTCCACGGCGAAGAAAACCAATCGCTCTCCTTTGCAGAAACGCTGGGGCGTGAAGGTTATTCCGCCTTCGTGCCTCACGGGGGGGAAACCGTGTCCCTCGGATAGACCGGACGGCCGTCTCCGGGCGGCCGAGGGGGGAAGCATGGATCTGCTGGAAGCATGCGGCCGTTTCCCGGGTCTGCTGGACCAGATCATCGGCAACGTCCGCCAGGGGCTTTTCCTGATCGATTCCCAAGGCCGAATCCTTTACGCCAGCCAGGCGGCCCAGGAAGTGCTCGGGTATCGGCCGGAGGAGATGACCGGCCGGGATTTGAGTCTGATCTTCACCCCCGAGGACCTGGCCTTTTACTGGCCCAACCTCCTGTTCATGGCCCGTCTAGGCGAGCCGTTCGATGGCGAGGCCCTGTTGCTGCGCCGGAACGGGACCCGATTTTTCGCCCTGATCAACCTCGATCCCATCCTCGACGCCCCCGGGGACAACCGAATCATCCTGTTCGGCATCCACGACATCGACCGCCAGAAGCGGTTGGAAAAAACGTTTCGGGAGGGGCAGTTCGAGGACCTGATCAAGGTGGCCAACGGCGTGGCCCATGAAATCCGCAATCCGCTGGTGGGGGTGGGCGGGTTCGTCAATCGGCTCTACAAGGCCGCGCCGGACAGCGGGGAGCGGGACAAATATTACGAATACATCATCGGCAGCCTGCGCCGGATCGAGGACCTGCTCAAGCAGGTCGATTTTCTGGTCTCCCTGCCCGCGCCCTATTACGCGGAGGAAGACATGCGGGGGCTGGTGGACCTGGCCGCCGAACCGCTGCTGCCCGACCTGGCCGCCGGCGGGATCGAGTTTGTCAACCAGGTCGAGCCGTTGCCCCTGGTGGTGGACAAGACCCTGATCGTCAGGAGCCTGGCCGCCCTGTTCCGCAACGCCATGGACGCCATGCCCGACGGGGGCACGCTGCGAGTTGAAAGCCGGGTCGAAATCGACACCGCCTCGATCCGGGTCAGCGACACCGGTTCGGGCATCGGGCCGGACGATCTGGGTTTTATTTTCAATCCGTTTTTCAGCACCAAGGCCAATGGGGCGGGCATCGATCTGGCCGTGGTCAAACGGATCGCCGAAGGCCATGG
>JAHJTB010000512.1 GCA_018830135.1 Pseudomonadota bacterium
AAACCGCGGTCCTGGTGGGCGGAAGCTATGCCTTCAACTGGCCCAAGTCCAAACTGTCCCTGACCGTTGAACGGGGCAACGTGATCGAGGAACAGACGCGCATCCTCGAGCAGCGGATCAAGGCGGCGGCGAGCGAGGTTACGGCGGCCGACAGCAAGATGACGGCGGCCGACAGCAGCGTCCGGGCCGTGGGGCAGGAAACACGCCTGGCTGACCAGGCGATCACCGCGGCCGACGGGGCCACGAGCGGTTATGCCCAGGCGATCAGGGTGGCCGACTCTGAAATCGTGGCCGGCAACGAAGAAATTCTAGCTCTGGGAAACCAGATCACCGTGGCCGACGAAGCGATCAACGCGAGCAACACCAAAGTGGAACAAGTGGGCTCGGCCATCAGCCAAATAGACGAACATATTGAAGCGGTCAACACCCTGCTCGAATCCGACGTCATGGTCGTCAAGGAAGTCGATGATTACGTGGTCGTTTCGTCGATCAACATGGAAGATTAAGCCGGGAGGGCGAACGTGTCCGACATGGATCAACCCACCTTCATATTCATTTCCAAGGCCTTTTCCGAGGAGACCTTCAACGTGGTCGACTTCGTCGGGGTCGAAGGACTCTCCCTGCCTTACGAGTTCACCATCCGTCTGATTTCCGAGCAGGAGGACCTGGACCTCGAAGCGGCCATGGCCCAGCGGGCCTGCTTTACCATCCGGGGCCGCGACGGCGACGTTCCTTTCAACGGGATTCTTTCCGAATTCGAACAGCTCCACCAGGCCCACGGGATGACCTTCTACCGGGCCGTACTGGCGCCGAAGTTCTGGAAGCTCCGACTGACCCGCAGGCAGCAGGTCTTTCTGGACATGGACGTCCCGGAGATCATCGAGACCGCGCTCAAGGACGGCGGACTGACCACGGATGAATTTTCCCTGCGGACCATGGAACGGTATCCCAAGCGGGAGTATGTCTGCCAGTACGGGGAGAGCCACTTCGATTTTGTCTGCCGTTGGATGGAGCATTACGGCCTGTACTATTTTTTCACCCAGAACGAGCAGGGGGAAAAGCTGGTCGTCACGGACACAAGGCTGGCCCACTATGCCCGGGAGGGCTTTCCCGGCCTGGTCTATGCCCCGCCGTCGGGCCTCGAGCCGTCGGACGCGGACAACCTGGTCCATGAATTTTCGGCCCGCCACCGGCGCGTGCCCCGGGAGGTCCTGCTCAAGGACTACAACTACCGCCGGCCCAGCCTGGACCTGGCGGCCGGGGCCCCGGTGGCGCCCGAGGGCGAGGGCCTGTACTACTCGTACGGCGACCATTTTCAGACCCCGGAGGACGGCCAGGCACTGGCCAAGGTCCGGGCCCAGGAGATTCTGGCCGGCCGGACCGTTTTCACCGGCCACAGCCGGGCTCCCTTTCTCAGTCCGGGTTTCACTTACAACCTCAAGAGGCATTTCCGGGAGCACTTCAACGCGGAATACCTGGTCACCGAGGTCCGGCACCAGGGCAGCCAGACCCGGTACCTTACGGCCGGCCTGGGACTGGCCGGCGCCTTTCGCGAGGAAACGCTCCATTACTCGAACCAGTTCAAAGCCATCGCGGCCGACGTCCAGTTCCGGCCGGAGCGGCGGGTGCCCCGACCCCGACTCCACGGCTGCGTCAACGGCTTTGTCGATGCCTCGGGCTCGGGCGAGTACGCCGAACTGGACCACGAGGGCCGTTACAAAATCCGGCTGCCTTTCGACCTGGCCGGCCACTCCGGAGGCAAGGCCTCCCACTGGATTCGACTGGCCCAGCCGTACGCCGGTCCGGGATACGGGTTTCACTGCCCCTTGCACAAGGACTGCGAGGTGCTGGTGACCTTCATCGACGGCCACCCGGACCGTCCGATCATCGCCGGCGCGGCGCCCAACCCGCAAAACAGTTCGCCGGTGACCGAGGGCAACCTGACCAAGAACCTGTTGCACACGGCCGGAAAGAACCGGTTCGAGATGAACGACGAGGCCGGGGACGAGCGCATTCTGATGCACACGCCCCAGGCCGATACCTGGGTCCGCCTGGGTGCGCCCAACGATCCCGGGACCGAGGAAGGTGAAGACGGCTGGTGGGGCAACACCACCCATGACATGGGCTTTTTTTGCAAGAAGGCGGAGTTCAAGATTTTCCGCAACGTTACCTCCCTGACCCTTGGCGGCTCGGAAAACATGGTCGGAGGCGAAGAAACGCTTTTTGTGGGCGGGTACCAACTGAACACCAAGCTCCTGTTCCGGGTGATCATCGAGCTGCCCAGGCACTGGGCGCTGAACAACGCCGAAACCAAGACCGGCATGGGCCTGGACGAGGCCCAGGTTCAGCGTCTCGATGTGGCCGCGACGCGGGTCAAGGCCGCGAACGACGACATGAAAGCCCTGGGCGAGAAGACCGAGCTTCTCAATCAGAACATCAAGGCCGTCAACCAGAATGCCAAGGCCATCGGGCAGAAGACGGAAGCCCTCAACGAGGCCGTCCAGGCTTACAACAGCAAAGAGCGGGCCCTGGGCCAGCAGACCCGGGCCCTGAGCACGCAAACCCATGTGTCCAACTTTATGGAAGGAGTACGCGGCACGGAGGTAAGTAACCTCACTCAAATGACCGATGCCATCGCCACCAAGATTGGCGAAGCCGCGACGGTCGTAACCAATTTGACCCAGGCCACGGATGTATCGAACCTGCGCTCGCGAGACGGCGAGGTGATCGTAAAGCAATAGGGACCGCGGGTTTTACGGCGGAAGCCGTAACCGAACGGAGCGAAAGACCATGAGCGAAGCCAGAGAGATTCGATACGAGTTCACCTCGGCCGGACTGCCCGAGGATACCTTTTCCGTGATCGGCTTTTCCGGCCGGGAAGGGTTGAACCGGATTTACGAGTTCGAAATCCGCCTCGTTTCCACCGAGCCGGACGTGGACCCGGCGGCCGTTGTCGGCGCGCGGGCCACCTTCACCATTCGCCGGCCGACCGGCGACCTGGTCTTCCATGGCTGGCCGGCCTGGTTCGAAGAGGGCCGATCGGTGGACCCGTACGTCTTTTACCGGGCGGTTCTGGTTCCCAAGCTCCACTGGCTGACCCTGACCCGCCACAATCAGGTCATGTTGAAGATGGACCTGCCGGAACTTCTGACCGCCGCCCTCAAGGACGGGGGTCTGGACGGCCACGACTTCGAACTTCGGCTCCAGGAGACCTATCCGGTCCGGGAATACATCTGCCAGTACGACGAAAGCCACTTCGACTTCGTCAGCCGCTGGATGGAATACCATGGGCTGTACTTTTTTTTCGAACAGGGTCCGGACAAGGAAAAGATGGTCATCACCGATTCGCCCATCGGTCTGACCCGGCTGCCCGGCCGGTCGAAATGGATTTACGCCCCGCCATCGGGCCTGGATGACGAACACGTCGAAGAGATCGTAACCCGGTTTTCCCTGTCCCGGTCTCGGATTCCGGCCAAGGTCCTGCTCAAGTCCTACAATTACGAAAAGCCCTCGCTGGAGTTGAGCGGAGAGGCCGAGGTCGCCGGAGACGGCCTGGGGGAGATCTACGAGTACGGCGAACCGTTTCAGACGCCGGAGGAGGGGGCCCGGGTGGCCAAGGTCCGGGCCGAGACCTGGCGGGCCGGAGAAAAGATATTCCATGCCGCCAGCTTTATACCGTACGTCAGTGCCGGATTTCTGTACGATCTGAGCGACCATTTCCGGCAGGAACTCAACGGGCCTTACCTGGTCACCGACGTGACGCACCAGGGCCGCCAGAGCCGCTTCTTCCTCAAGGGCCTCGGAATGACCCTGACCGAAGAGGAAAAGCGCCCGGTCTACGCCAACGAGTATACGGCCATACCGGCCGGGGTCCGCTTCCGGCCGGAGCGGCGAACGCCCTGGCCCCGGATATCCGGGACCCTGCCCGCGGTCGTCGACGCCTCGGGCAGCGGCCAGTACGCGGAACTGGACGACCAGGGCCGGTACAAAATCCGTCTGCCCTTCGACCTGTCCGGACGGGGCGGGGGCAAGGCCTCCCACTGGGTCCGCATGGCCCAGCCCTACGCCGGGTCGGGCTACGGATTCCACGCCCCGCTGCACAAGGGCGTCGAAGTCATGCTCACCTTTGTTGACGGCGACCCGGACCGGCCCATCATCGCCTCGGCCGCGCCAAATCCGGACAATTCCAGTCCGGTAACCGATACCGATCAGGCCAAAAGCCGGATGCGGTCGGCCGGCGGCAACTGGTTTGAAATGGACGACACCGAGGGGGCCAAGGGGATGCATTTTGCCAGCCCCACTTCCAGCACCTTCATGTCCCTGGGCCGGATTCACACAGAAACAGCTGCCCAGACCAAGCCCACCGAGGACAAGGCCGGGGCCGGCAGCCAGGGCGGGGCGTCGTCGTCCGCTTCAGGCAGCCCGGGCGGCGCCAGCTCCAGCGGCCCGACCGCCGTACTCGAACTCCCGGCCCGGGACGATGAATATCTTGACGAGGACGCCGGTCTGATCTTTCTGACCACGCCGGACGGAAGCCTTCAGGCGCCGCTGGGGCGGCTGGACCCGGCTTTCATCGAGGCCTTCGAGCAGGAGATCGAGCAAAGGCGTGAGCGCAACGAGACCCTTCCCCCGTTTATCAAGGATATCGGCTCCTTTTTCGAGATGCTCGGCAAGGGCATCGGGGAATTGGGCAAGAGCATCTGGGAAGCCAATAAAAGCGGCGGATGGCAGCCTTTCAAGAACAATGACGACGGATTTCATTGCAGCAGCAAATCCTCGTGGGGCAAGTACGTCGGCCAGGACCTGACCATCAACGTCGGCGGCAACTCCTGCAAGGTCATCGTCGGCGGGGAGGAGGCCGTCGTCCTCGGCTTCAAAATGTCTCTCGTCGCGTTGCTGTATCTTTCCCTTATTCTGGGTGGCCGGCTGACACTCCGGGTGCCCCTCCGTTTTCAATCCAGCAACAAGCACGGCGAAACCGCGGAGGAACTGATCCATGCCATGGACGCCCAGATCGATATCTTGAACACAAGCATTCAGACATTGGGCGATAAAACCACGGCCGTCAACAGCAAGATCGAAGCCCTGGAAAGTGAAAACACGGCCGCCGGACAGAAGGTCGATCTGCTGGACCAGAAGATCCAGGCCGTGAATCAAAAGACCGTGGCCGTTGCTCAAAAGACCAAGGCCGTCAGCGAGGTCCTCAAGGCCGTTAACTCCAAGGACGAGGCGGTGGCCAGCAAGATCCGGGAAGTCATGACGGAGACCAATGCAGCCATTACCAGATCGGTTACATTGGGAATAAAGATTGATAATGGCCAGGAAAAGACCCAAGTAGCGAACACGTTTATCCAATCTGCCCAGGCGGCCATTTCGGACGCCGAGGAACAAGATCTCTGACCGTAACCATCGGGACGGAAGACCATGCCCCTCAAAGTGATCAAGGAAAAGGAACAGTCCCTGCTCCTGAACTATTTCGGACGCCAGAGCCAGTACTACCTGGTCCTGTCGATCTGCACCTTTTTCGATTTCGAACGCCCGGACGAGCCGCTCAAAGAGAGCGAGATGTGGCCCTTTCTCCAGGACCAGTTGGGCCAGGACGCCATTCTGGACGCAGGCATGCCCAAGATGCACGGCGAGGTCCTGCTGGCGGCCAAGTGCTTTGTCCCCGGCGGCAAACCGGTACCGGCCTGTCCGGTCCGGATGCAGATGGGCGATATTCGCAAGGAGCTGGCCGTTTATGGAACCCGGTACTGGGAGAGCATGGCCGGAGTCGATGTCATCACCGATCCCGGGCCATTCAAGGTCATGGACCTGGCCTGGTCCCGGGCCTTTGGCGGGCCGGAGTACAAACGCAATCCAGGCGGCCTGGGCATGAACGAAGTTCGAACGGCCGACGACCGGGTCGTCCGGCCCCTGCCCAACGTCGAGCAACTAGACCGGCTCATCGGCGGCCCCGGCGACCGGCCCGAGCCGGCCGGATTCATGCCGCTGGACATGACCTGGCCCCAGCGGGCCTCGAAGATGGGCACGTACGACAACAAGTGGTTTCGCGAGCGCTGGCCCTACTATCCCGAGGACATGGACTGGACCTTTTTCAACGTCGCCCAGGAGGACCAGTGGCTCCGGGACGCCTATTTCACGGGCGGGGAAGGGTTCACCCTCGAAAACATGCACCCGGACCGGCCCGTGATCTCCTCGAAGCTCCCGAAGCTGGGCCACCGCTGTTTCCTGCTCCAGTTCGACGACTGGCGGGCGGCCGAGGCGGACCGCAAGGAGACCTTCCGGGAGGTCGGGCTGCACCTGGACACGGTCTGGCTCTTTCCCCACGCCCTCCGCGGGGTGACCATACACCGGGGCGTGGCCGAAGTGGCCGACGACGAGGCCGTGGACGTCGAGCGGATATTTTTGACCATCGAGCAGGCGGGTCAGAAGCGCTTGAGCCACGAAGACTACCTCGAAGAGATGCGCAAGCGGTTGGACCGCAAGGTCAAACCCAACATGGCTCCCCTCGAGGCGGCCAAGAAAAAGATTCAGGCGGCCCTGGACCGGGTGGCCAACATCGGCCAGGAAATCCAGGATGCCACGGACCGGGCCCTGGGCAAGGCGCCCATTGAAAAAAAGACGCCGGCCGACCACGTGGCCCTGGCTTCGGACCTGATTGAAAAAAACACGGCCCGTCTGGACCAGGCCAAGGTCAGACTCGAGGCCGTCAAGGCCCGCTTCGGACACTATGCCAAGATCGATCTGGCGCCGATAGACCAGGCCAAGGCCGACCTGGCCAAGGCCGGTGACCGGATCAAACAGGCCGCCGCCAAAATCGAGGAGGGCCAGGCCAAGGTCCAGGCCTTCAAGTCCGAGTTCAAAGACCAGTTGAAGCAGAGCCTGGCCGGGGCAAAATCCGACCAGATACCCGATATCGACCTGGACGCGCTTTTCGACCGGCCGCCGGAAAATCCCTGGCACGAAAGCGGCATGATATTCGCCACCCGGGCCCGGCGGGCCGTCAAGACCGACCCCGAGGCCATGTCGTTTTTGCGCGGCCAGGGCCTGAATCCTCAGACGG
>JAHJTB010000513.1 GCA_018830135.1 Pseudomonadota bacterium
AGGCCCTGCTGATCTTCGACGAGATTCAGACCGGTTTCGGCCGGACCGGCCGGATGTTCTGCGCCGAACATTCCGGCGTGGTCCCGGACATCATGACCGTGGGCAAGTCCCTGGGCGGCTCCCTGTACCCGATCACGGCCACCATTTACCGGGAGGAGCTGGGCGACTTCCTCATGACCAATCCCTTCATCCATCTGTCCACCTTCGGCGGTTCGGACCTGGGCTGTATCGTCGGTCTGGCCGCCATCGACTATATCGTCAGGAACGACCTGCCGGGAAACGCCCGGCTCATGGGCGAACGGTTCCAGGCCGGTTTCGACCGGCTCCGGGACCGGTACCCCGAAGTGCTGTTGGAGACCCGCCGCAAGGGGCTGATGATGGGCCTCCAGTTCACCAATCCCAGCCTCGGCCCTCGCATGAGCTACCAACTCGCCCAGAACGGCGTCCTGGCGATCTACTCGGGCAACGACCCCTCGGTCATGCGGCTCATGCCTTCCCTGGTCATCCGGGCCGAGGAGGCGGACGAGGTCATCGAGGCCCTGGACCGGTCCATTGCCGCGGTCGTGGAACAGGGCGGCGTGGAGCAGTACTGAAACCATGTCCCGCAAATGCATGGCCTGGTTTCCGCTCGTTCCCAGGCTCCGGCCCGGGAACGCCTCCTGGCCCTGAAGCGCTGCTTGAACGCCTTGTTGAAGTATCACATGGTTGTGGGCGGAAACCGCGCCATGACTGAAATGGAGGGAAGCCGGAGCTTCCAGGACCAGGTTCCCAAGCCAGGGGAACCCGTAAAATAATCCATCATTCCGGGAGGACGACATGGCCACTTCTCAGGAGATCATGGAAGCCCTGATCGACTTTCAGCAGCAGTGCAACGACAACAAACGGCTCCGGCGCATGCAGCGGGACTGGACCAGGCTCCTGCACTACGTGGCCACGGACACGGGTGACGCCTTCACCATGCGCGTGGTCGCCGGTGAAACCACGGACATCAAACCCGACCGGGACGGCACGCCGGACGTGATCATCGAAACGGACAGCGAGACCATGTGCGACATGTTCTGGGGCGACATCAATCCGACCCAGAAATACATGCGGGGCGAGATCAAGGTCAAGGCCAGCCAGGAGGACGTCATGCGCATCGACGCCATCACGGCCGTGATCTGGCCCGAGGTGTGAGATGGGCATCGTCGACCGGATTCTGTCCCAGACCGACCCGGAGGCGATTCGCCGGGAGGCCGAGGAGAACTACCGGGAATACGTCAACCCCTTTGCCCTGCGCATGCTCAAGAACGCCAGCCTGGACGTGATCGAGGGCCGCCGCGAGGGGGCCAGCGTCTGGGACGTGTCCGGAGAAAAGTACATCGACTGCGTGACCGGGGCCGGCATATTCAACGTGGGCCGCCGCAACCCGGTCGTGGCCGAGGCCTTGAAAAAGGCCCTGGACGTCATGGACATGGGCGGCTGGCTGAGCGTGGTCCGGGAACGGGGCCTGCTGGCCAGAAAGCTGGCGGAAATCACCCCGGGGACCCTGAAGTATTCCCTGTTCTGCTGCGGCGGGGGCGAGGCCATCGAGGTGGCGGTCAAACTGGCCCGGGGCCACACCGACCGGACCGAGATCATCTGCATGGAAAACGGGTACCACGGCGTGACCGGGTTCGCTTTGCCGGCCACGGGCCGGGACGTGTACAAGACGCCCTTCGCCCCGCTGGCGCCGGGATACAAACACATCCCCTTCAACGATCTGGAGGCCGCGGCCGCGGCGATCACCCAGGACACGGCCGCCTTCCTGGTCGAACCCATCCAGGGCGAGGGCGGCATCCGGCCGGCCGACGACGAGTATCTGCGGGGACTGCGCCGGCTGTGCGACGAACGGGAGATCGTGCTCATCTACGACGAGGTCCAGACCGCTTTCGGCCGCACGGGCAAGATGTTCTGCGCCGAACACAGCGGGGCCGCGCCGGACATCATGGTCCTGGCCAAGTCCCTGTCGGGCGGGTTCCAGCCCATCTCCTGCGCCGTGTTCACCGAGGAGATATCGGATTTCCTGGTCACCCATCCCTTCATCATCATCAACTCCTTCGGCGGCACCTCCCTGGCCTGCCTGGCCGCGCTGGCGACCATCGAATACATCGAGGAAAACGACCTGCCCGGGCGGGCCGAACGCATGGGCCGTCGGTTCATGGACGGGCTGGCCGCGCTTCGGGCCCGGTATCCGGACCTGGTCGTGGACGCCCGGGGACGGGGCCTGATGATCGGCATCGAGTTTCCCGAGGACAGCATCGGACCGCGCATGGCCTACCAGCTCAGGCAGAACGGGGTCATCACCATCTACACCTTCAACAACCCCCGGATCATCCGCATCATGCCGCCCCTGGTCATCACCGAACCGGAGGTGGACTTCGTCCTCGAAGCCCTGGACCGCTCCCTGGCCGAAATCCGGGCCCAGGAGGCCCGGCTGCGCAAGTGAACCGATTGCGAAAGGACCTGACATGACCCAGCTCAGACGGGCCCTGGGCCTGCGAACCATCGTCTCCACCGGCGCGGGCATGGCCCTGGCCACGGTGACCTACATCTCCCTGATCGAAGCGGCCAGCTACCTGACCGGCAACTCCTGCTGGATCGCCATCCTGGTCGCCGGATTCATGGCCGTCATGGCCGGCTCCTGCTTCTGCGAACTCAACTCCATGTACCCCACGGCCGCCGGCATCAAGCTCTACATCGAAAAGGCCTTCAACGAGCGGGCGGCCATCATCATCGCCGGCGTCTACGTCCTGGGGCAGCTTTCCATCATCGGCGCGGAAATCTACATCCTCTCCCAGTGCCTGGCCCAGGGCTTCACCACCATCCCGCCCCTGGTCTGGGCCGCGGCCTTCATGGCCGTCCTGCTCTTTCTCAACTACCGGGGCATCCGCATCGCCGGAATGACCCAGGACATCATCGCCTACACCATGTTCATCGCCCTGGTCGCGGTCTCGATCTACGGTCTGGCCCGGATCGACTTCCGGGTTCCCGATCCCCTGACCGTGGGCAGCATGGACGGCTTCATCCAGGCCGTGGCCATCGGCATCACCTGCTTCATCGCCTTCGAATGGGTCGTGACCATTTCCGAAGAGGTCCTGGACGTCAAAATGGTCCCCCGGGGCATGATGATCTCCCTGGGCGTGCTGACCGTGGTCTACGCGCTGTTCGGCCTGGCCATGACCTCGGTCCTGGACCGGGAGACCCTGCGCTGGGTCCTCGATCCGGGGGGGCTGCCCATCCCGCACCTGCTGTACGGCCAGAAGCTCCTGGGGACCTTCGGCCTGTATTTCATGATCATCATGGCCATCATGGCCTCGCTGACCTCGATGAACGCCGGAATCATGACCTCGTCCCGCTTCATCTACGCCATGGCCCGGGACTGGTCCCTGCCCCGTTTTCTGGCCAGACTGCACCCGAGGTACGCCACGCCCTGGGCGGCCATGCTGGTCGTGACCGGGTACTCGACCATCGTCATCGCCTACGCCTTTCTGACCCACTACATCCTGTCCATGCTCTTCATCATCGCCGCGGCCGAATGCCTGATGTACGGGGTCATGGCCCTCTGTGTCCTGCGGCTGCGCAAGAAGGAGCCGGACGTGGAACGGACCTTCAGGATCAAGGGCGGCCCGGTCGTGCCGGTCTTCGTCATCGTGGTCTACGGCATCGTGGCCGGTTTCGTCCTCTTCGGCCCGGTCAAGCCCCAGGACGTCATCGACCAGCGCATCTGCCTGTTCTTCCTGCTGGCCCTGATCCTGCTCAACACCCTGTACGCCTACCTGGTCTGGCCCCGGCTGCGGGCCAAGTACCAGAAGATCGCCGCGGCCCGGCAGCCCCGCCGCCGGCGGCCGCCGCGGGACGGCTGACCATGAGGCAGCCCGCCCGGTCCCCAAAGCCCGGACCGGGCCGTCTTGCATCCAGGAACGATTCCATCCCGAACCCATGTCCGAAGGATGAGACATGAATCCGTCCAGACTCAAGCAATGGAAGCACCGGCTCGGCCCCGTTTCGGCCCTGGCCCTTCTGTTCCTCCTGGCCCTCCACCCGGCCCCGGTCCGGGCCGAGGCCGCCCCGTGCCTGGCCGACTGCGCCCGGATCGACGACGACGCCCGGCGTCTTGAATGCTACGACCGGGTGTCCGGGCGGACGGAACCCGCCGGCGGAGCCCCGGTCCGGCCGGAGAACGGCACGCCCTCCGACGCATGCAGCCCCCGGTCCTACCTGACCCGGCTGTGGGATCTGAACGAGGACGAAGAGCGAAACCCCTTCACCCTGATGCCCCACCGGGGCAACTGGTTTCTGCCGGTCACCTACAACAATCTGCCCAACCGGACCCCTTTCCAGGATGTGGTCCGGTCCGACGACGTCCAGGAGACCGAGGTCAAGTTTCAACTGAGTCTCAAGGTCAAGCTCTGGCAGGACGTGCTGGGCGGGAACGGGGACCTCTGGTTCGGGTACACCCAGCGGTCGTTCTGGCAGCTGTACAACGTGGAAGACTCGGCCCCGTTCCGGGAGACCGACTACGAACCCGAGCTGCTGCTCAACTTCCGGACCAACTACCGGTTTCTGGGCCTGACCGGCCGGACCGTGACCATCGGCTTCAATCATCAGTCCAACGGCCGGTCCGAACCCTTCTCCCGGAGCTGGAACCGGCTCGTGGCCAACCTGGGCTTTGAAAAAGGCGACTTCGTGCTGGAGGTCAAGACCTGGTACCGGCTTCCGGAAAACGAGGCGGAAGACGACAACCCGGACCTCGACGACTTCATGGGGCCGGGTGAAATCTGGGGGCACTACCTCTGGCGAGGCCACCGTTTCGGGGTGATGCTGCGCAACAACCTGCGCTCCCGCGACAACCGGGGCGCCCTGATGCTCGAATGGAGCTTCCCGCTTCTCGATCACGTCAGCGGTCATCTCCAGTATTTCACGGGTTACGGCGAAAGCCTGCTGGACTACAACCACGCGGTCAACCGCATCGGTTTCGGATTCATTCTCAAGGAATGGGAATGAGCCGGGCCGGCCCATGGGCCGGCCCGGTTTCGCGAGGGCCGGGGCGGGATCAGATGGCTTCCCGGCCGGTCTCTCCGGTCCGAATCCGAATCACCTCTTCCAGCGGGTACACGAAAATCTTGCCGTCCCCGATCTTGCCGGTCCGGGCCGCGTCCTGGATCGCCTCGAGGGCCTCGTCAAGCTGTTCCGTGTTCAGGACGATTTCGATCTTGACCTTGGGTACGAAGTCCACTTGGTACTCGGCGCCCCGGTAGATTTCCTTGTGCCCGGCCTGGCGGCCGAAGCCCCGGACCTCGCTGACGGTCATGCCCTTGACCCCGATCCGGTCCAGGGCCTTCTTGACGTCATCCAGCTTGAAGGGTTTGACAATGGCTTCGATCTTTTTCATAAGGGCTCCCCTTGCTCCCGGGCCGACGGCGCCGGGAGCGCTCCCCGGTTAGTCGGTGTAAGCGGTTTCCTCGTGCAGGCTCAGGTCCAGGCCGGCCAGTTCGCCGGTCTCGTCCACGCGCAGCCCGACCAGCTTGTCGACGACCTTGAGGATGATCCAGGTCACGGGCAGGGTGTAGGCGATGGTCGCCGCCACGGCTATGGCCTGAATGCCCAACTGGGAGGCATGGCCGAAAAACAGACCGTCGGCCCCGGCCGGGTTGATGGCCCTGGAGGCGAACAGGCCGGCGGACAACAGGCCGATGCAGCCCCCCACGCCGTGAATGCCCACCACGTCCAGGCTGTCATCATACCCGAAACGGTTCTTGGCCATGATGCCGTAATAGCAGCCCACGCCGGCCAGCAGACCGATCATGGCCGCGCAGAACGGTCCGACGAATCCGGCCGCGGGCGTGACCGTGGCCAGTCCGGCGATGACCCCGGAGGCCGCGCCCAGGGTCGTGGCCTTGCCCGTGGCTTTGTACTCCATGAACATCCAGGCCAGGCCGCCCGTGCAGGCCGCCATGTGCGTGGCCACAAAGGTGCTGACCGCCAGCGAGCCGGCGGACAGGGCGCTGCCCGCGTTGAAACCGAACCAGCCGAACCAGAGCAGGCCGGCCCCCAGCAGGGTCATGGGCAGATTGTGGGGCCTGAGTTCCTGGGTGCCGTACCCCCGGCGCCGGCCCAGCATTACGGCCGCGACCAGGGCCGCCGCCCCGGAACTGACGTGGACCGCCACCCCGCCGGCGAAATCCAGGGCGCCCAGCCCGGCCAGCCAGCCGCCGTTCCCCCAGATCCAATGGCAGAGCGGACTGTAAACGAAAACCGCCCAGAACAGGCTGAACAACAGAAAGGCCCCGAAACGCATCCGCTCGGCAAAGGCCCCGGTGATCAGGGCCGGGGTGATGACCGCGAACATGCACTGGTAGACCATGAAGGCCTGGTGCGGAATCGTGGTCGCGTAAACCGCGTGGGGTTCCAGGCCCACGCCGCGAAGGCCCACCCAGTCCAGTCCGCCGATCAGGCCCCAATGGTCCGGACCGAATGACAGGGAATAGCCGATGACCATCCATTCGACCGTGATGACCAGAATGATGGCCAGACTCTGCATGATGGTGGCCAAAGCGTTTTTCGAACGGACCATGCCGGCGTAAAACAGGGCCAACGCCGGAGTCATCATCAGGACCAGGGCCGCCGAAACCAGTACAAATGCCGTATCCGCCGCGTTCATAAGCTTCCTCCATGGTTCGACTGAATCGAGGTTGGTCCTTGCAATAGTCGAGCCGTGAAATTAGCAATTTAAATTGTCATATTAATTCATGATGTTATAAAACTTAGTCCCTTTGAAATCATCCGATTTTCCTACATATTTGTCGCTAAATTACGCGGGTCCCGACAAATGTGTCGTCAGGCCCCATCCGCCGAAAGCGGGCCGAAGGAAACATTATAATACATATGGCTGATATAATTGACTTTTACAATGCATTGCCGGATGGGGCTCCCGGAAGGCCTTTCCGGTCCGCGGAGCGGTTTTGGGGACCCGGCCCGGGAGCCTGAAAACCCCTTGAAGCCATTTAAATGTTTTTTATATTTATATCAGACTGTTAAAGGAAGGCCTTTAGCGGGTCTTGTAAAGACCCCATCTGGAAAAGCGGCGATTTTGGACAATAATGTCCGGAATTCAGCCTGTTCGGCAAATCATTTCCGACCGGCAAGGCCGCTGGTTTGTATTACCAATCCATGGTCTCGGGCCACTTGAGGGCCTTTGGCGGGCGCCGGCCCGAACCGGGTCGCCCGGTCGGGGACTTGGCTATAATAATTTGATTATATTGTTTAAATAAAATATTTCCCGGATCAGCTTCAAAATCCTCTTGACAGACCGGCGGATTTCGATTATTTTTCGCTCAAAAAACCGACTGAGCACTCAGTCTAAATATCCAAGGGCAGACTCGAATTGTCCAAAAAGCAAGCCATCCTCGATGCCGCCATCCGGCTCTTCGCCGAAAAGGGCTTCAAAGACACGCCCATGGTCGAACTGTCCAAAATGACCGGCGCGGCCGAAGGGACCATCTTCTACCACTTCAAAAACAAGGAAGACCTGTTTCTGGCCACCCTGGAAAACACCCGGGACGACATCATCGGCCAGTTCGAACAATACGCCGCCGGCCAGACCTTTGCCGACGGCCTGACCATGCTCGAGGGCTTCATCTCCTTCTATCTCTTTCTGGCCGGAACCATGGAAGACCGCTTCCTGCTTCTCCACCGCCACGACGCCTATGAAATCGCGGAAGGCAACGCGAGTTGCCGGGCCTATCTCGAGGCCATTTACAACTGTCTGCTCGACCATTTCGAGCAGGCCATCGTCCGGGGCATGCATGACGGGTCCATTGACGAGGTGTCCTCGCGCAAGACGTCCTTGATCCTGCTGTCCATGATCGACGGACTGGCCCGTTTCCGGACTTTTCGGCTTTACGATGCCGGCACGCTGCTTGACGATCTCCTGGTCATGTGCCGCAAAATGCTGCGGCCCGCGCATAAAAAAACCGAAGGTAGGAACCATGTTGCTTAGATTTTTCCCCTTTTTGAGTTGGTTCAAGGACTACAGCCTGACCGCCTTTCGGGTGGACGCCATCGCCGGGCTGACCGTGGCCCTGGTACTGATTCCCCAATCCATGGCCTACGCCCAGTTGGCCGGCCTACCGCCCTATTACGGGTTGTACGCCTCGTTTCTGCCGCCCATGATCGCGGCCCTGTTCGGGTCGAGCCGGCAGTTGGCCACCGGGCCGGTGGCGATCGTCTCGCTGATGACGGCCGCCTCCCTGAGCCCCCTGGCCACGACGGGCAGCGAGGGCTACATCGCCTACGCCATCCTGCTGGCCCTTCTGGTGGGGGTCTTCCAGTTGGCCCTCGGCCTGTTCAAGCTGGGCGTGGTGGTCAACTTCCTGTCCCACCCGGTGGTCAACGGTTTCACCAACGCGGGCGCCATCATCATCGCCTCGTCGCAGTTGTCCAAGATGTTCGGCGTGTACGTGGACACCGCGGAGCATCATTACGAGACGATCGCCCGGGTCGTCGAGGCCGCCTTTCATTACACCCACTGGCCGACCCTGTGGATGGGCGCCCTGGCCTTTGCCGTTATGTACGCCTTGAAGCGACTGGCCCCCAAGGTGCCCAACGTGCTGGTGGCCGTGGCCCTGACCACGCTGATTTCCTGGGGCTTCGGCTTTTCCCACAACGCCAAGGTGGATGTCTCGACGATCCAGTCTCCCAAGGCCCGGCAACTGGTGTCGGACTTCAACCAGAGCATGAAGGACATGGAGCCGCTGGCCGAGGCGCGCAAGGAGGCCACCCTGCGGATCGAAGCGGCCAAGGCCGAGCACGACCCCATCGCGATTCTGGACGCCGAGCACGAGGCCAACGTGCTCTCGGCCCGGATCGAGGCCCTCAAGCATAAGGCTCATGAGTACCGGGAGCAGATTCGTTACATGCTGTTCGGGGGGGTGAAGGCGCCGGACGGTTCGCTCGCGTTCTACGAAAAGGGCGCCCTGCCTCAGGGGGCCGAGGGTGACGGGCGGACCTGGCGGATTCGCGTGGGCAACAACGCCCTGGCCCCGGCGGCCCTGACCATGACCGGCGGCGGGGCCGTGATCGGAGAGATTCCGCGCGGCCTGCCTTCGCTGACCGTGCCCAGGCTGGACGTGCGGATCATACTGCATCTCCTGCCTTTCGCCGTCATCATCTCGCTCCTGGGTTTCATGGAGGCCATTTCCATTGCCAAGGCCATGGCCGCCAAGACCGGCCAGCGCCTGGACCCGAACCAGGAACTCATCGGCCAGGGTCTGGCCAACATCCTGGGGGCCATCGGCAAGAGTTATCCGGCCTCGGGTTCGTTTTCCCGGTCCGCGGTCAACCTCCAGGCCGGGGCGGTCAGCGGGCTGTCCAGCGTGTTCACCAGCCTGACCGTTGTCATCGTGCTGCTCTTTTTCACGCCGCTGCTCTTTTTCCTGCCCCAGTCCGTGCTGGCCGCGGTCATCATGCTGGCCGTCATCGGTCTGATCAACGTCACGGGTTTCGTCCACGCCTGGCGGACCCAGTGGTATGACGGCGCCATTTCGATCATCAGCTTTATCGCCACTCTGGTCTTCGCTCCGGATCTGGACCGGGGCATCATGATCGGCGTCGTGCTCTCCCTGTGCGTCTTTCTCTACAAGAGCATGCGGCCGACGGTGGCCTCGCTGTCCCGGCACGAGGACGAGGCCTTCCGGGACGCCCTGGCCTTCGGGCTCAAGGAGTGCGAGCACATCGACATGGTCCGTTTCGACGGCCCGTTGTTCTTCGCCAACGCCAGTTATCTGGAAGATCAGATCACCGAGCGGATGATGAAGAAGAAGGACCTCAAGCACATCATCATCGCGGCCAACGGCATCAGCGACATGGACGCCTCGGGCGAGGAGACCCTGTCGCTGCTCATCGACCGGGTCCGGAGCGCCGGAGTGGACATATCCTTCAGTTCGCTGACCGAACCGGTGATGGAGGTGTTCAAACGAACACATCTACTGGAAAAAATCGGTCCGGATCATATATACTCCACGCGGGAAAAGGCCCTTCGGTCGGTTCACGAAACGGCCCATCAACAGGCCGACGAACAGACCTGCCCGCTGACCACGGTTTGCCGTGTCGTCTGAGGCAGATGGGAAGAGGTGGAATAAAAATGTCCAGCATCACGTTGTTCAACGGTATCTTCTGCAAGGAAAACGCGGTTGCCCGGGAACTGCGGGCCGCCACGGAACTGCCGCTGATCAAGGACGGCGAAATCGTGGCCGACGCGGCCAGGCGGTCCCATATGGCAGAAAGCAAGATCGCCCGGGCCTTTTCGGCCAAGACCTCGGTCTTCAACCAGTTCACCCATGAAAAGGAACGGGCCGTGGCCTGGCTCAAGCTGGCCCTGGCCGACCGTCTTCTGGACGGGCCCATGCTGCTTTGGGGGTTTTCCGGGCAGCTCATCCCCAGGGAGATCAGCCATTTCCTTCGCGTCTGCCTGATCGCGGACATGAGGTTCCGCCTGGCCGCGGCCTCGGAGGAACGCCGGCTGTCCGAAAAGGAGGCCCTGAAGATCATCCACAAGGAGGACGAGGAATGCGCCCTGTGGATGAACTCGATCTTCCAGCAGCCCGATCCCTGGCAGGCCTCGCTGTACGACATGCTCATCCCCATGAACAAGACGACCGTGCCCGAGGCCGTGGGCCTGATCACCGCTCAGTTCGGCCAAGGGATCATCGAGCGCACATCCCAGTCGGAAAAGGCCTTGAAGGACTTCCGGCTGGCCGCCGAGGTCGAGCTGGCCCTGTCCCGCGAGGGACACCACGTGGGCGTCACCGCCCGGGGCGGCCGGGCCGTCCTGACCATCAACAAGCATGTCCTGATGCTCCAGCGCCTGGAAGATGAACTCAAGGAGATCGCCCGAAAAGTGGCCGGGGTGGAAGACGTGGAAACACGGGTCGGACCGGATTTCTACAAGGCCGACATCTACCGCAAGGTCGACTTCGCCACCCCGTCCCGGGTCCTGCTGGTGGACGACGAACGGGACTTCGTCCAGACCCTGTCCGAGCGCCTGCTGATGCGACAGATGGGCGCGGCCGTGGCCTACGACGGGGAATCGGCCCTGGACATGGTCCACGAGGACGAGCCGGACGTCATGATTCTCGACCTCAAGATGCCGGGCATCGACGGCATCGAGGTCCTGAGAAGGGTCAAGGAGAGCCACCGGAACATCGAGGTCATCATTCTGACCGGCCATGGTTCGGAGGCCGACCGGGAGGTCTGCATGGGCCTGGGCGCTTTTGCTTATCTGCAGAAGCCGGTGGACATCGAGATTCTCAGCGAGACCCTCAGGCGTGCCCACGACCGGATTCGCGAGAGACAGGAAGCGAAAAACTAGACCAGCCGCCCCGGACCGCGGCCTGCGCCCGGCTCCGGGGCCCGGAAATCAGGCTCCATGTCGCTATTTCCGAAAATCAAACCGGCCTTTTGGGACATCGGCTACCGGGAAGCCGGACCGTACCGCCACTCGCTGCGCTTCAGGCGAATGTGGTATCTGGTCGTCATCCTGACGGCCAGCGTATCCATCGGGCCGCTGATTGCCATGGCCTTCTTCGACTACAACGTGACCCGAACGGCCGCGGAATCGGAAATCATCCTGCGGACCGCCCGCCTGGTGTCGAACACCCGGCGGACGGTCACGTTTTTCCTGGTCGAGGGCCAGTTCGCCCTGGATTTCGTGGTCCGGGACAACACCTATGAACAGCTCAGCGACCGGTATCGGCTGGCCGCTATTTTGGGCAGCCTGAAAAAGACATTCGGAGGGTTCACCGACCTGGGCGTGATCGATTCCAAGGGACTCCAGTTGTCCTATGTCGGGCCCTACGTGCTCGAGGGCGTCTTTTACGACGATCAGGCCTGGTTTCACGAGGTGGTCAAGCGGGGCAAATACATCAGCGAGGTATTTCTCGGCTACCGGCACGTACCGCACATGATCGTCGCCGTCAAACAGCCGCTTCCGGACGGCTCGTTTTTCATCCTGCGGGCCACGGTGGACACGGAACGTTTCAACTACCTGCTCTCCCACCTGGAGGTGGACGGTTTCGGCGACGCCTACATCATCAACCGGCACGGCATCCTGCAGACGCCTTCCCGGAGCCACGGCAACATCCTGGAAAAAATGAGCCTGGAAGTCCCGCCCTACTCCCCCAAGACCCAGGTATACGAGACCCGGAGCCCCGACGGACTGCCGCTTCTGGTGGGGTACGCCTACATCGAGGAGACCAATTCGATCCTGATGATCGTCAAACAGAAGGACGCGCTGATGAAACCGTGGTACGACACCCGGAAGTTCATCATCGTCTTTCTGGTCGTCGGTATCACGATCATCCTCATCGTCATCCTGGGCGTGACCACCTTTCTGGTCAACAAGACCTTTCAGGCGGATGAAAAGCGGGTCATGGCCCTGCACCAGGTCGAGTACGAGGCCAAGCTGGCCTCGATCGGCCGTCTGGCCGCCGGCGTGGCCCACGAAATTAACAATCCCCTGGCCATCATCAACGAAAAGGCCGGCCTGATCAAAGACCTGTTCAACTACACCCAGAACTACCAGGCGGACGAGAAACTGATCGGCCTCTTGGACTCGATCCTGTCATCGGTCGAGCGCTGTTCCAGGATCACCCGCAGGCTGCTGGGATTCGCCCGCCACTTCGACCTCTCGGTCCAGCGGATCGACCTGGCCGAGATCATCGATGACGTATTGGGCTTTCTGAAAAAGGAAGCCGAATACCGGGGCATCCAGGTCCACATCCACATCGACGCCGACGTCCCGAACATCGAAAGCGACCGGGGCAAACTACAGCAGATACTTCTCAACCTGATCAACAATTCCTTTGCCGCCATGGATGACGGCGGGACCCTGGAGGTCAAGGCCCAGACCAGTCCGGGCTACCGGGCCACGATCAGGATTTCCGACAACGGCTGCGGCATCCCCGAAGCAAATCTGAACCGCATCTTCGAGCCGTTTTTTTCCACGAAAAAGGAGTCAGGTGGAACGGGCCTCGGCCTATCCATCACCTATGGTCTGGTTCAGGAGTTGGGAGGAGAAATCACGGTTCAGAGTGAGGCGGGCAAAGGAACGGCTTTCACGATCATCCTGCCCGTCCGCCTTGCGGTAAAGGAAAGGCCAATTCAATGAAGGTGTTGCTCGTGGATGACGAACGGGAACTGGTATCGGCGATGGCGGAACGCTTGACCATCAGGGGCATCGAGGCCGACTGGGTCAGTACGGGGTCCGAAGCCCTGGAACTGGCCGACCGCGAAACTTACGACGTGGCCGTGCTGGATGTTAAAATGCCGGTGATGAGCGGCCTGGAACTCATGAAGGAGATGGAGAGAAAGAATCCGGACCTGAAATTCATTTTCCTGACCGGTCATGGCTCGGAAAAGGATTTTCAGACCTACATGGCCGAAGAGGGGACCTCGTTTTACCTGGTCAAACCCATCAGGATCGAGGAACTCATCGCCAAGATTCACGCGGCTTTGGGGATGAAGGAGTAAACCATGGCATGCGAGTGGCCGATCGTCGGCCCCCAGGGGCTGCGATTCTGCGAAAAGATCACGGCATCGATCTCCCATGACTTCAAGAACATGCTGGCCATCATCAACGAAAGCGCGGGCCTGCTGGGAGACTTGATCGTCATGTCCGAGGGGGGCCGGCCCCTGGACCTGGGCCGGGTCAAGACCGTGGCCGATCGGATAACCAAACAGGTCTTACGGGCCGACAAACTGGTCAAGCACATGAACCAGTTCGCCCACAGCTATGGCGATCCGGTCAAGAGTCTGAACCTGAACGAACTGCTCGACATGATGTCCGCCCTCGCCCTCCGCCTGTCCTCCATGGCCGGAGTCACGCTGGTCCCGCCCCCCCCCGGTTCGCCGGCGGTGGCGGTCACGACCTGGCCCTTTTTCCTGGAGCACATGGTCTGGCGCTGCCTGGAACTGGCCATGGGCGCGGCCGGGGCGGGCAAGGAGGTCGGGCTGGAGGCGGAAACGACCGGGACCGGGGCCCGTATCCGCTTCACGCGGCTTGCCGGGCTGGCCGAGGCCTCCCTGGATGGGTTCCCCGGGATCGGTGGGCAGGCCCTGCTGGACGCGCTCGAAGCGGACGTCCGCGTGGACGCGGAGGCCGGGGAGATCGTGCTGAGCCTGCCCCAAAAAATTGAGGCCTGAGGCCCGCCTTGCCCGGACGATCCGTGATGCGGCGCGGCAGATGAGTCATGAACCGTTCGGGCTAGTAGATGTCGGGTGTCCGGACTTTAGTCTTAAAGCCAAGGAGAAGGACCATGGAAGAAAAAGTGTTGATCGTCGACGACGACCCGGATTTCCTGGAGGCCCTGGCCGACCGGATGCGGGCCAACGGCATGAACGTCACGACGAGCATGTCGGCCAAACAAGCCATTGAAATGACCGCCACGCAGGCCTTTGACGCCGTCGTCCTGGACCTGATCATGCCGGAAATGGACGGCCTGGAAACCCTCGAGGCGCTGAAAAAAACACGCCCCGACCTCCAGGTCATCCTGCTGACCGGTCATGCCACGGTGACCAAGGGCATCGAGGCCATGAAGCTCGGGGCCATGGACTTTATCGAAAAACCGGCGGACCTGAAGACCATCACCGAAAAAATCAAAAAGGCCCATGCCCGGCGGATGATCATCACCGAAAAGCGAACCCAGGAAAAAATCCAGAAAATCATTCAGGAAAAGGGTTGGTAGCCCCACGGGCCGGAGACCCGGCCCCTCCCTGATCGTGACGACCCCGATGCGGTCGGCCGGGGGCCGGGGATTACCCGGCCGCCGACCGCGTCCGCACCCGTCCGCAACCCGGATTCAGATAAGCATGTTGGGTTACCCTTTGCCATAACCCTGCATGACTACATGACCGACGTGGGCGCCCCGGCAACCCGATCCGCCGTGAGTGACGGCGCCTGCGCCAGGAGGCCTCGGGCGTCCACCTCAACGCCATCCTGCTCAAACACCCGTCCCGCGCCCGCCAGGGCTTTCTTCGGCCGTTTCAATCTTCAGCTTTCCGGCCACAATCACCGGGGCCTGATTTTATCCGTCAACTTCGTTACTTTCCCAATCTTTATGTTTTCTCTTGCCTCCCCCCTCCCCCAAAACCGCTCCAACACCGCTTCCAGCCCCTTTCGTCCACTGACTCTCACCGGCCGCCATTCTCGGGGGAGGAGCGCGCGGTACTGGGTCCAGGAAAAGCGTTCGTCGATGAGGAGGACTACGCCCCGGTCGGTTTCGGAGCGGATGACGCGGCCGGCTGCCTGGAGCACACGGTTGATGCCGGGGTACAGGTAGGCGAACTCGAAGCCCGCGCCCCGGCTTTGGGCGAAGTGCTCCCGGATGAGGTCCCGTTCCGGCGATATGCCGGGCAGGCCCACGCCGACGATGACCGCGCCGGTCAGCCGGTCGCCGACCAGGTCGATGCCTTCGCCGAAAATGCCGCCCATGACGGCGAAACCGACCAGGACGCCGGGATTGTCCGATGAAAACCGTTCCAGAAAAGCCTCCCGTTCCGCCTCGGACATGCCGGGCCGCTGGTCCAGGGTCTCGACCTCGCCGGCCGTTTCGGCCTCGAATATGCTCCGGACCATGTCCTTGTATTCATAGGAGGGAAAGAAGAGCAGGTAGTTGCCCGGCCGTTTGCCCACCAGGGCGGCCAGGGTGCGGGCCACGTCCTCCTTGGTCCGGTCCCGGTTCTTGTACAGGGTCGAGATGCGGTCCAGGACCATGAGGCAGAGGTTGTCCGGATCGAAGGGCGAAGGCAGGACCAGGCGGGCCGCCTCGTCATGGCAGCCCAGGACCTCCCGGAAGTATTCGGTCGGGGTCATGGTCGCGGAAAAGAACACGGCGGCGCGGCAGCGGGTCAGGGCCTCGGCCATCTGTGTCGAAGGGTCCAGACAGAAGAGCTTGAGTCTCAGGTCCCGGCCGCTCTGTTCCCGGCAGGTGATGTACGAGGAATCGAAGCGCTCGGCGACCCGCATGAAGCCGTGGACCTGGAAGTAGAGGTCCAGGAGGTCCTTTTTGTACGGGGCGGGCAGGTTTCGGGCCAGCCAGGCTTCGGTTCGCTTGAGGAAGGTCTTGAGGCGGGGATAGAGTTCGTCCGGTTCGGCCCGTTCGGCCAGAAAGCCGCCGGCTTCGCCGCAGGCCTTGCGGGCCGAGACCATCCAGGCGTTGACCCGGCCCAGGCTCCGGTGGATTTCGGGCAGGTCGGCCTTGAGCCGGGGGCGCAGGTCCAGGAAGGCCTGTTTGTCGAGCCTGGCGGAAAACATCTCCCGGGAGCGGTCCACCAGGTTGTGGGCCTCGTCGATGAGAAAGGTGTAGTCGCCTTTTTCCTCGACAAAGAACCGGCGCAGGCAGACGGTCGGGTCGAAGACGTAGTTGTAGTCGCAGATCAGGCAGTCGGTCCAGAGGGCCAGGTCCAGGGAGAGTTCGAAGGGGCAGACCTGGTGCCGGCGGGCCACGTCTTCGATGGCCTGGCGGTCCACGGCCTCGATCGCGAAGGCCTCTTCGAGGGCTCGGGCCACGCGGTCGAAATGGCCTTTGGCGTACGGGCATTCCTCCGGGCCGCAGCCGGCCTCGGGCTCGAAACAGACCTTGTCCTTGGCCGTCAGGGTCAGGGTCTTGACCCGGGCCCCCCGGCGCCTGAGATCGGCGCAGGCCTTTTCCGCGGCCGCGCGGCCCGTGGTCCGGGCGGTCAGGTAGAATATCTTTTCATGCCGGCCCTCGCCCAGGGCCTTGAGGGCCGGGAACACGGCGGCCATGGTCTTGCCGATGCCGGTGGGGGCCTGAGCGATGAACTGTCCGCCCCGGGCCGCGGTGCGGTAGACCTGGACGGCCATGCGCCGCTGGCCGGCCCGGAAGGCGTCGAAAGGAAAGGCCAGGTCATGCAGGGAGCGGTTCCTGATCTCGCGCCAGTCGGCCAGGGCCTCGGCCCACTTGAGGTACCGGGCCACCAGGTCGTTGAAAAAATCGGCCAGTTCCTCCCGGGAAAAGCGCCGGGCGACTTCCCGGAGGCCCTCGGTGTCCATGTGAAAGTAGGTCAGTTGGGTCCAGACCTCGTCCAGGCCGTGTTCTTCGGCGTACATGAAGGCGTAGGCCTTGAGCTGGCCCCAATGGAGCGGGTTTTCTTCCTGCTCGACCCGGTCCAGGTCCCGGACCGTGGTCTTTATCTCGTCGATGACCACCCGGTCGGGCCAGGTGTAGACGCCGTCGATCCGGCCGCCGATGTCGAGCACGAACCGGTCGGACTCGACGGTGCGGGAGACCGGGACCTCGTGGGCGTACTCGGCCGGCCGGGACTTCTGGATGCGGACGTGGGCCCGGATGGCCTCGACCGGGCGCCGGGGCCCGGAGAACTCGAAGCTGAGGTCGCCCGAGCGCAGGACCAGTTCGACCAGGGTGCGGACTGAAATGTGAAGTCGTTCCTTCATGCGGGTCCGGTTCGAGGCCTCTGCAAAAGGCCCTGTTTGGCCCAATCTCTTTGTCAGGCTTGAATGGCAATCCTCAATATATTACAATATATTTTTCCGGTTGCCATTCTACGCCTTCCTCGAGCTTGGACCAAATTGAACCTTTTGCAGAAGCCTCGGTTCGTGTCGGGTGAAAATGATCGCCGGCGCGTTGCGCCCCCCTCACCCCGACCCTCTCCCCCCAAAGGGGGGCGAGGGAGTCAGTAAGGCGGTGTCGATTGGTATGACGAACCATATATGGCTCCCTCTCCATATATAGTGGACATTTCCTGCAGGTTTAGAAAATATTGGGTTACGCTTCGCTAACCCAACCTGCAAAAACTGCAAAATCCGGAGGCCGTCGGCGAAAGCACCCTTCTCCTCCCGGCGGCCAGACTACCTCACCAGGGCGACCGAGTCCACGGTCAAGGTGACGGCGCCGTGGTTTTCCTCGACCCGGCCCCAGAGCAGGTAGGGCCGGCCCCAGTCCAGCATCCGGCAGAAGCGCTGGTAGGCTCCGGGGAAAAAGGTGGTCTCGACCAGGCCGGTTTCGTCCTCGAAGGTCAGGAACTGCATGAGTTCGCGGTGTTTGGTGGCCACGGTCTTGCCGGTCAGCAGCCAGCCGGCCAGGCAGACCCGCCGGCCGGCCAGTCCGGGCAGGTCCGCGGCCCTGACCCGGGGCATGCCGGCCAGGGCCTGGGCGAACAGGACGATGGGGTGGCGGTCCACGAGGAAGCCCAGGACCTCGAACTGCCTTCGGAGACGTTCGATCTCCGGGCCGGGAGGGATGGGCGGCGGTTCGGGTTCCGGCTCACGAAACAGGCCGGGGGAGCGGGGTTTTTCCGAGCGCCGCCTGCCGCGCCGGGCCAGTCTCCAGACCAGCGCGGCCGGGTCCCGGCCCGGGGCCAGGCTTTCCAAGGCCCCGGCGTGAATCAGGGCCCGGGCCTCGGGGTCTTCCGGGCCGACCCGGTCGCAGAAGTCGTCGAACCCGGCGTACGGGCCGCCGCGCTCCCGTTCGGCCACGATGCGCCGCCCGGTCTCCCGGCCCAGGTCCTTGAGGGCCTGGAGGCCGACCCGGACGAACCGGCCCCGGCCTTTCCACTGGACCCGGCTTTGGTTGACGTCCGGGGGCAGGATGGTCAGTCCCAGCCGCCGGGCCTCGGAGACGTAGGCGAACGTGCCGTAGAACCCGCCCTGGTTGCTGATGACCGCGGCCATGAACTCGGCGGGGTGGTGGACCTTGAGATAGGCGGCCTGGAAGGAGACCCGGGCGTAGCTGGCGCTGTGGGGTTTGCAGAAGGAGTAGCCGCTGAAGCTGAGCATCATGTCCCAGACGGCGGAAATCTGTTCGTCGCTCAGGCCCCGTTCCCGGCCGCCATCCACGAAGCGGCGCCGATAGTCGCGCAGGGCGTGTTCCTTGTCCTTTTTGGACATGATCTTGCGCAGGCCGTCGGCTTCGGCGTGGGAGAACCCGGCCAGGGCCACGGCCGCCTTGGAGACGTCCTCCTGGTAGACCATGATGCCGAAGGTCTCGTCGAGCAGGTCGGACAGCAGGGGGTGGATCGGCTCCCAGGCCCCGCCCTTGAGGCGGCGCAGGTATTCCTGGATGAACTCGTTGGCCGCCGGCCGGATGATGCTGCTGTGGATGACCAGATGTTCGAAGTCGCCCTGGCCGGACTTTTCCTGGAGCAGCCGCATGGCCGGGCTTTCGATGTAGAAGCAGCCCATGGTCAGTCCCCGGGCCACGGCGTTTTGGGTGGCCGGATCGTCTTCCGGTTCCCAGCCGCGCTCGTTGAAGGGCGCGCCGTTTTCCCTGAGGTTGGCGATGGCGTCCCGGATGACGCCCAGGCTGCGGTTGCCCAGGAGGTCGATCTTGACCAGGCCGGCGTCTTCGGCCCCGTCCTTTTCCCACTGGATGATGGGCACGCCCTTGGGGGCGCGTTCGACCGGGGCGTGCTCGTCGATGGGTCCGGGGGTAATGACCACACCGCCGGGGTGGACGGAAAGGTAGCGGGGCGTGCCCACGATCCGTTGGGCCAGGTCCAGTATTTCGGGCCAGGGTTCGGGGAACTCGAGGTCCCGGCTCCGGGGCATGGCCGCCAGGCGGGCCCTCAGGTCGGGTTCGGGCTCCCGGGCCCGCCAGAACGAGGGCAGCCGGGCGGCCTTTTCGCCGATCTCGCGATCGGTCAGCCCGAAGACCTTGGCCGTCTCCCGGATGGCCATGCGGGGCTGGAAGAGGATGTGATTGCAGACCATGGCCGCCCGGCCGCGGTACTGTTCCAGGACCGAGGCCAGGACGTCGTCCCGTTCGTCCCAGGCGAAGTCCACGTCGATGTCCGGGGGGTCCTGGCGGTCGGCGTTGATGAAGCGTTCGAAATACAGATTGTGCTTGAGGGGGCAGACGTTGGTGATGCGCAGGCAGTAGGCCGCCAGGGAGGCCGCGCCCGAGCCCCGGCCGCAGATGCGCGGGCTGCGGCGGACGATGTCCCGGACCACGAGGAAGTACGCGGAATAGTCCTTGCGCTCGATCAGGTCCAGTTCGTGCTCGAGGCGCTCGACCACGGCCTCGGACAGGTCGTGGCCGTACAGGTCCCAGGCCCCGTCGTACGCCGCATCGCGGAGGACGTCGGCCGCGGGCCGGCCGTCCGGGTCGCTCCAGGGCGGCATCACGGTCCGGGTGGACGGTCCGGTGAAGACCAGGCGTTCGGCCAGGGCCTCGGTGGCCGAAACGGCCGCCGGGTATATCTCGAAGCGGCGGGCGTATTCCCCGGGTCCGGCCAGCCAGGCCTCGGGCGGGGCCACGTCGCCGGCCCCCAGGCGGGACAGGGCGGTGTTCAGGTCGATGGCCCGCAGGACCCGGTGGAGGCGTTCGTCGTCCGGTTCGAGGAAAAAACTGTCCGGCACGGCCGCCGCGGGCAGGCCCAGGCGGCGGGCCGCGCGGCGGACCGCTTCGGCCCGGGGGCCGGGCCGTCGGGGCAAGGCGGCCGCGACCGTGACCCCGACTTCGTGCCAGGCGGCCAGCAGGTCCGGGTCGCTGGTCAGCACGACCAGCCCGAGGCCGTGTCCGGCCAGGGCCGTTTCGAGATCAAAGTCCGGGTCCTGATGTCTTCGGCTCAGCAGCCGGCACAGGCTTCGGAAGCCCGTCTCGTTTTCCACCAGGCAGACCGCCCGCCGCCGGCCGGACCGTTCGGTGACCTCGGCGCCCACGATGGGCCGGAGCCCTTGTCGCTCGCAGGCCCGGAGGAAGGGCCACAGTCCGTACAGGTTGTCGGTGTCGGTCAGGGCCAGGCGGTCGTAGCCCCGTTCCCGGGCGGCCCGGCAGAGCCGCTCGACCGACGCCGTGCCCCACATCAGGGAGTAGTGGGAGCGGACGACCAGGGGGACCATGAGGCGCTAAGCCGGGACGGGCGGGGCATCCAGGCCCAAGGTCCGGCCCGTGGCGATGCTCCGGGGGCCGAACCGGGCCCGGATGCGGTGGATGGCCGGAACGAGGGCCTCGGTCCGGGAGCGGGAGTCGTCCTGGGGAAACAGTTCCAGTTGGGCGGGGGGGTAAACCAGCCGGTCGCAGAGCAGTTTCAGGCAGCGGAGGCGCACCCGGCGGGTCCAGGCCAGGTCCAGGGCGGAGCGGGCCAGTTCGAAGAGCTGGAAGTCGCTGGCCGTGCCGGCCGGGTCGGTCCGCTGGCGGACGATTCGGACGCCGTCGGAATAGTCCAGGCGGACCGCGATCCGGCGGGCGACCCGGCCCCGCCGGCGCAGTTCGAAACCGGCCTGTTCGGCCAGCCGGTACAGGGCGGCCAGGACGAGGTCCTGGTCGTTGGTGTCGTCCCCGAACTCGTGCTCCGCGTCCACGCCGGGCGGCGGCTGTCCGGCCGGGAGCACGGGGGAGGAATCGATGCCCCGCACGGCCTGGTGGAGGTGGCGGCCCCGGCGGCCGAAGACGGTTTCGAGCTGGCCGGGGGTCCAGAGGGCGGCCTCCCCGGCCCGGAAGACGTGGAACTCCCGGAAAAGGAGCAGGTCCTCCCGTTCCAGGCCGGGCACGAGTCCGATGGGCAGCGGCCGGAGGAAGTCCTCCTCCCGGCCGGGTTCGACGATGTATTCGCCCGTGGGTTTGACCAGGCGGCTGGCCACCTTGGCCACCAGCTTGTTCGAGGCCAGGGCCCAGATGGGGTCCAGGCCCAGGTCGGCCCGGACCGCCTTGCGCATGCGCCAGGCCACGTCCGCCGGCGGGCCGAAAAGCCGGACGGTGCCGGTCAGGTCCACGAACAGGTGGCCGTTCCCCTCCCCGGCTTCGATCCGGGGGGCGTAGGGCCGGGCGTGCCCGACCAGGGCCGCCATGGCCCGATCGTAGTGGTCCGGATGCGGGACCACGATCCGGGCCTCCCGGCAGCGTTTCCGGGCCCGCCCCAGGGCCATGCCCTTGCGCACCCCGGCCTGAAAGGCCTCTTCGCTCATGTCGTAGACCGCGGCCCGGGTCGCGGCCTGGGCCGCGACGATCACCGGCCGGCCCTGAAGGCGGCCGTCCACCACCCGTTCCACGGCCACGGCAAAGTCGGCCACGTTCAGATGCACCACGGCCCGGTCTTCAGACGGCGCCCAGAGCAAGGCCGTACTCCCCCAAAAGGCGGGTCAGGCTCAGGGCGTTCCAGGCCGCCTGGCCCCCGACGTGGTTGTTGAAAAAGACCAGCCCCCGGCGGGCCCGTCCGGCCAGACCGATCAGCCGCTTCTCGATCCATTCCCGCAACTCGACCTCGCTGTAATCGTAGTCGAACTGGAGCTGCTTGTTGCCCGTCCGCCACCCCCGGGCGTTGCGGCCGTGGAAACGGACGTAGAACAGGTCCGGATTGGTCACCACGTCCAGGGCCGGAAACAGTCCTGGCAGGTCGGGTTCATCCACGGCGGCCAAGGCCACCCGGCGCTTCTCGAGTTCGGCGAAGACCCGGTCCGAAGCCCAGGAGACGTGGCGGAACTCGACCACCAAAGGCAGGCCGGCCAGTTCGTCGAGCAAGGCGGCCAGGTGCCGGCGGTGGTCCGGGGTGCGGGTAAAGGTCGGCGGAAGCTGGACCAGGACGGCGGAAAGCTGTCCGGCCTGGACCAGGGGGGCGATACCGTGCCGATAAGCCGCGGCCTGGCCCCGCCAGGCCGCGGCCTCGACCTCGTGGGTCAGGCTCCGGGTCAGCTTGGCCGCGAACAGAAAACCGGGCGGCGCCTGGCGGCGCTGCCGCTCGACCGCCTCGGCCCGGGGCATCTGATACCAGGTGTAGTTGAGTTCGGCCGCCGGAAACCTCCGGGCGTACAAACCCAGCATCCGGTCCGCCTTGGTCCCCGGCGGATAAAACCCGGCCTCGGTCCATTCCGTGTACGAATAGCCGCAGGTGCCCACCCAGACCCGGCCGCTTCCCGCGGCCGGTCCGGCCTCTCGTCCCCCGCGCGCATCCTGCTCCCGCCTCATCGACTGCCCCCTCCACACCTATCGGCCTACAGCCGGGCCACCTGCTCCGGGCTCCGCTCGAGCCCGACCACCCGGCCCTGGATCAGGACCTCGCCGAACTCGTAGAACCCGGACTCGTAGTCGCGGTTCTCCGGCCGCAGCTCGACCCGGTCCCCCCGCAGAAAAAACCGCTTGACCGTGGCCTCCTCGTCATGAAGCAGGGCCACCACGATCTCCCCGTCCCGGGCATACTGGCGGGGCTCGCAGATGACCAGGTCGCCGTCCAGAATCCCGGCCTCGATCATGGAATCCCCCCGCACGCGCAAGGCGAACAGGTTCGCCCCCCGATAGACCGTGGCGTCCACGACCCGGGTCCCGTCCCACTCCTGCTGGGCATACATCGGCAGACCGGCCGCGATCCGTCCCACGATGGGCACCTCCCGCCAGCGCTGCACCGCCGCCGTCTGACCGGCCCGGTTGAGCAGATGGATGCGGCGGCTGTACCGCCCCTCCCGCCTGACGTAGCCCTTCTCTTCCAGGGCCCGCAGGTACTGGAGCACCGCCGAATGGCTGACCCCCAGCACGGCCGCGGCCCGGCGCAGGCTGGGCGCCCGGCCCCGGCGGGCGATCTCATCCTCCAAAAACTTCAGAAAGGCCAACTGCTTTTCCGGAAGCTCGGGCAACATGAACTCCTCCGTCCCGGTTTTGATCCTGAGTATACCGGTTCCAAATGTTAATGTCAATGTTAATGTAAATGTCAATATAGTTTGCGGCGAGATGAGGGCCTCCTACCCGGAAAACGGAAAAATGGGGCCTGTGGTATGCCGTAACGAAAAAAGAGGGAAGCTGGAGCTTCCAGGATCGGGTTCCCAAGCCGGAGCGTGGGAACCAGGAAAATATGGGCGTCCATAAAATATCCAGAAGGCTTGGGTTCCGTCTCGGCCTCACCCGATTGCTTTGCCGCTCCGCTTCTTGCAAAGACGCTACCGCTATAAGCACCGTCATTGCGAGAAGCGAAGCGGCGAAGCAATCGGGTGTCCCCCAAAACTGGCCTAAGAGAGGAATCGGTTCCTAAGCCCAATAACCGTGGGCTTCGAGAAGGACGGGGACTCGCAATGACGGGGGACATTCGCGCTGCCGGCTCGTCGTTGCCTGGCAGGCCCCCCGTCGGACCAGTTGCCAGGCGGCCCGATTTTCGTGTATATTCGGGTTAAAAGGACCGGGGTGCGCGACTTTTGAAAAACAAGCAAATGTGGTTGGGACTGGCCATCAGCGCCGTCTTCCTGTATCTGGCCTTTCGGAAAAGCGACTGGTCACTGATCTGGAGCCGGGTGCAGGAGACGGACCTGCTCTACATTGTCGCCAGCCTCCCGCTTTTGGCCGTGATCTTCCTGCTTCGGGCCGTGCGCTGGCGCCATCTGCTGCTGCCCGCCGGCCGTCCGGCTTTCAGCTCCCTGGTCAGCGCGATCATGATCGGATTCATGTCACTGAATCTGCTGCCGTTTCGCCTCGGGGAGTTCATCCGGGCCTATGTTCTGGGACGCCGGGCCTCCATGTCCAAGACCGGGGTCTTCGCCACGGTGATGGTCGAGCGGGTCCTGGACGGTTTCACCACCCTGTTCCTGCTTCTCCTGGTCCTCTTCCTCCGGCCGCTGCCCGAATCCTCCCGGGTCGGGGTCTGGATTCAGGCCTTTTCCTACCTGGCCCTGTTCATTTTCGTGTCCGCCATGGTCTTTCTGGTTCTGGCCCGGCTCAGGACGGATTGGATCGTCCGGGTTCTGGAGCGGATTTTGGGCCGCTTCCCCGGCCTGCTCGGCCCGGTGGTCCGGATCGTTCGCGCCTTTGCCGGCGGTCTGGACGTGCTGTCCGATTTTCGCCTTTTCGCGACGAGCATCGGGCTTTCCGTGCTGATCTGGCTGACCATGGCCGCCTGGTACTGGACGCTCATGTTCGCTTTCGGCGCGGTCGGGGGCAGCGGCATGGGCGGACAGGTCGGCTTTTTGGGCAGCGTGTTCGTGCTGGTGGCCATTGCCCTGGGGGTCATGATTCCCTCCAGCCCGGGGTTCGTGGGGCCGTATGAGTTCGCTTGCATCATGGCCCTGACCGCCTTGGGGGTGGATACGGCGGGCGCGGAAAGCTACGCCCTGGTCAGCCATGCCGCGCAGTTCATCCCGATCACCCTGATCGGGCTGGTGTATTTGTACATCGAGAACTTCAGTCTCCGGGAGGTCCGGTCCGAGGGGGTCCGGCTCAAATCGGAGTTCGAGCCGCCCGAATAAGTCCCGGCCCCTTGTCCGGCCGCCCGGAAACGAAGCGGCCGCCGGTGCGGTTATCGAGGGGGCCTATTCGAATTATGTTGACATTACGAACCATTATCGATTATACTAACCCTGAAATATTTTAAATAGGGATTCGAGGTCCAAGGAGGATATCGGATGAAGCCTGTCCGCTTCATGGTCGGACTCATCGTCGTTACCGGGCTGATCCTGGGGACGATGACGTTCGTTCTGGCCGCCCCGGAGCACCAGAGCTATACGGTCAAGCCTGGAGACACCCTGTGGGGTATATCCAAGCGGTTTTACAATGACGAGAGCCTTTGGCCCAAGTTATGGGAACTGAACCGGAACCGGACCACCAATCCGCACCAGATCGCGGTGGGGGACGTGCTGATCATCTTTCCCCTGGACGAGTTGATGAAGGCCCAGGCTCCGCCGGCGCCGCCGCCGGCCCCGGAAAGCCTTTACCGGCGGGGCGAGCTGTTCTCGGATAGATTCCCGAGATATTTCACTTACCTGGCCGATCCGGACGGGATCGGCGGCACCGGGGTCAACCGGATTACGGTCAAGCGCATCGACCCGGATACCCGCAAGATGATCGTCAGTTACGACGAAGTGCGGGAGGTGGGCGAAATCGTGGCTTCCCTCGAGCGGGGCTACCGGCCCGAGGGGGAGAGCCTGACCGAAGGCAAGCTCATCCTTTCCTTTTACGACGACGTGATCATCCGCTTCACCGTGGACCTGGCCAAGGTGCTGGACTCGGCGACCCACGAGGACATGGACCCCTACTTTCGGGAATTCCCGGTCTACGGCTATGGCGAGGACGTCAAGGAGCCGGATGACGACCGTCACGACAAGGACCGGATACTGGGCCGCCTGCATCAGTACAAGGGCAACGTCCAGATCGTCAGCCGGGTGGAAACCATGACCCCCATGACGATGGAGCAGAAAAAGCGGCTGATCCAAAAGACCGGCCGCAACCTGGACAGCGAGCCGGTTTCCTATCTGGCCCGGATCGTTTACTCGGCCCAGCCCATCAACATCGGCGACCGGATATTCATTTTCAAAAGCCTGTATCCCGGACCGGACCGGGAACTGGACGGCGGCGGCCGATAGGGGTTAAGGATATGAAAAAGACAGCCGTGTTCGCGATATTGCTGCTCTGCCTGCCCCTGTTGATTTCCTGCGCCGGCCGGGAGCATCAACTCCCCGACTACCGATGCCAAAGCCCCCTGCCCTCGATCGTTGACCCGGAACTCGAGGAGGTTTACGGAGGCCGGACCGATGTCTGCCTGGCCTTTTTGCGCCCCTTTGACGTGGCCGGCTGGTACGAGAGCAAGATGAACTCGAGGCGGGTGCGCGGCCAGACCCTCAAAATCGGCTGCACGACCTGTCCGGCGGCGGGCCGGGACTGCACCTTTACGGACAATGCCGGCGGCTGTTACAACGTCTCGCTGTTCTTCGACTTTGCCAAGATTCAGGAGGACGCGCAGATTCGGTCGGCCAAACTGGCCCTTTACGTGACCGGCAACCCGGAAGCGCTGAACCGGGCCTTGCTTCAGGCTCGGATCATCGTCGGTTCCGACTTCCAGGCCCTGCCCGGCGCTCCGGAACGGCTTGGGAAATGGGCTTTGTACGACATCACCGATTTTGTCTGCGGCTGCGTGAATGAACGAAGGAACTCGGTCATGCTCGACATCAGCCTGCCCTGCGGGGCCGGCCGGATGGAACTGGCCACCCTGGCCCTGGACCAACGGACCGAACCCGCGGTCATTATCGAATATCGTTGACCCGCAACCGTCTGCCCAGGGGGCGCGCCGGACTTGAATCCAGCCGTCCGGCGGCGGTCACGGGGCGTCGTGGAGGGAAACGGGATGAGATGCGTCTTGTCAATCCTGGTCGGCCTGGCTCTTTTTCTGATGGTGGCGACACCCGGTCCGGCCCGGGCCGATGAACCGGATTATGCCGCGCGGGCCATGTTCAGCGCCCTCAGAGGCCAGAACATCGACCTGATGCTTTCGCTGAAAAACGGAGGCGTGGACCCGAACCTCACCCTGGATCAGGCCGGTCTGAAAGCCGGCGACGTATTCGGCGGCACCACGCCCGAACTCCTCAAGACCAACGCGGATGTGCAACACTGGCCTCTCCTGACCTGGGCGGTCTGCATGCAGGCGACCGAGTCGGTCCGTCTGCTACTCAAATGGGGCGCCGAAGTCAACGCCGCGGACGGCCAGGGCGTCACGCCCCTGCACTGGGCCGCCTGGACCGGCAACTACCCGCTGGTCAAGATGCTGATCCGGGCCGAGGCCGATCCTCGGACCGAGGACCGCCTGGGCCGCACGCCGCTGGATTGGGGGCTCATGAACGGCCAGGACGACGTGGTTCGCCTGCTGATCGGGGTCTCGCAATAAGCCGGCCATCCGGAACGAATCCCTCGAAAGGCCCGCCTTGAGGCGGGCCTTTTTTTATGGAAGGTCCTGGTTTCGGAATCAGTCGCCGGACCGGTTGGCGGGCAGGCGGCCCCGGATCATGGAAGCGGCCACGCCGAAAAGGCAGAGCAGGGAGAAGATCATGAAAGCGATACGGACGCTTTCGAGGAACTGCGGATAACGGTCCGGGGTGATGGCAAAGGGTCCGATGACCAGGGCGAAGATGAGAGTGGCAATGCCCATGCTGGTCATCTGCCCGAGCAGGCGCATGGTGCTGACGGCGCCGGAGGCGATGCCCAGGTGCCGCTTTTCAACGCTGCTCATGATGGCGTTGGTGTTGGGCGAGGAAAACAGTCCGAATCCCAGGCCCATGACGACCAGGTTGCCGATCATGAACCAAGCGGGGGTTTCGGGTCCCAGGGCGGTGAACACGGCCAGGCCCACGGCGGTCAGGGCCATCCCGACCGAGGCGACCAGGCGGGGCTGAATCCGGTCCGACAGTCGGCCGGCCAGGGGGGAACAGACCGCCTGGACCAGGGGCTGGGTGACCAGGATCAGACCGGCGGTCTGAGGCTTGAAGGCCTTGATGTACTGGAGATACAGGCTGAGCAGAAAGGTGACGGCAAAGGTGGCGCTGTAGTTGATCAGGGCGGCCAGATTGGAAAAGGCGAAGACCCGGTTGCGGCGAAACAGGCTGATTTCAATGACCGGTTGCGGCGTTCGCTGCTCCCACCATATGAATACGGCTGCCCAGAACAGGCCCAGGCCGATCAGGCCGAAACTCGATGGGGCCGGCAGACGCGAAAGGCCGTACATAACCGCCACCAGGGCCAGGCCGAAGAAGATCGAACCGGTCAGGTCGAAGCGTTCCCCTCGGGCTTCCGCCCATTCGTCCTTGAGTTTCCAGAAGACCAGGGCCACGGACAAAAGGCCCACCGGGGCCGGGGCCAGGAAGACGCTGCGCCAGCCCAGGTTCTGGGTCAGGATGCCCCCGAGGACCGGCCCCATGGACAGACCGATGTAGACCGCGCCCACGGCGATCCCCATGGCCCGGCCTCTTTCCCCCGGCGGGAAGACCGAGGTCAGGATGGCCAGCCCGGACGTGAAGATCATGGCCGAGCCCAGCCCTTGCAGGACCCGGGTCGCCAGGAGCATGGTCCCGGAAAAGGACAGGGCGGCCAAAACGGAGGCGGCGGTGTAGACCAGCATGCCCCAGGCAAAGGTCCGTTTGCGGCCATGAATGTCGGCCAGACGGCCGAAGGGGACCATGAATATGGCTGCGGACAGCAGAAACGACGTGGCCACCCAACTGAGCATGATGGCGTCAAGTCCAAAGGCCTGCTGGATGGCGGGCAGGGCCACGTTGACCGACGATCCCATGAAGGGCGTGACAAAGGACCCGACCGTGACCACGACGAGAACCGTGGTCTTTTTGGCCCGATCGGCGTCTTGAGATCGCGTCATTTTCCCCTCCCGCGGCCTGTGTTCAGGAAAGGCACTCTATCACGGGCCATTGAGCGAAGCAACTTGGACTAGCGGCCCGTCGCGGGCAGCTCAATAGTTGGGGGGGGTCCGAGGTCGCGTCAGCGCTTAGGCCCGGATATGCCCCGGTCCCATGAATGATTACGGCCCGTTCGGGATGAATGGGAAATGGAGAGAACCCGCCTCTCGCGAGGCGGGTTCTCTCAGGCAGGCGAGCACGTTGTGATGCTTTAGTGGAGTCCTCCCGCCAGTGCCGGACCGGTCCGGATGCTGGACCGATCGGCCCCGCGGACCCACTTCGCATGCTGGAGAAGGTCTGGTATGGCGGATAGGGAATCCGCGTCGGAATACGAGACGGCCACGATTTCGAGAAAGGCCACGGTCTCTTCGACGACCTGATGAATGAGGGCCTCCTGTTCGGCCAGGCGCTCGGCTTCGGCCTCGATGACCGGAACCATGTACCGCAGGGCCGTGGCGGCGGCCTTGGCCTGGGGCTTTCCGATCAGGCTCAATTGAGGCTGATCGTATCCCCGCCGGCCGGCCGTGCCGGCCAGGACCCGGGCCAGTTTGACGAACTCGGCCTGACACGCATCCCGGCCGCCCTGATCATCTTCCGGGAGGGCCGCGGCGCGTCGGGCCAGTTCCAGCAGCCCCTGGATGGCCCCCCGGACCGTGTCGAACTCCTGCCTGGCGGCCCGAAGATCGATCAGACAGTCCGGGATGTTCCTCATCTGCTCCCGGGCCCGCTCGATCGTCTGGGCCACGTCGGCCGGTATCTCGACCGGGTCGGCCTGGGGCAGGCCCTGGGCCAGCAGTTCGCTTATGGCATGAAGCGTCCGTTCGTCAGCCAGCTGTAACATGGCTCATCCATCCTTTCCCCGGCCTCCGGGACTTTCCCCGGAGACCGCCTCGTTCAGGACCCGACTACTGGAGCAGCTGCAGGGCCAACTGGGCCAGGGAGTTGGCCTGGGCCAGCATGGCCGTGGCCGCCTGGGCCAGGACCTGGTTCCGGGTGAACTCGGTCATTTCCGTGGCCACGTCCACATCCGAAATCCGGGACTCGGCAGCCTGCAGATTCTCGGACTGAATGCTGAGCTGGGTGATGGTGTTTTCAAGCCGGTTCTGGGTGGCGCCGAGGCTGGCCCGGACGATGTCCTTTCTCAGGATGGCCGAATCCAACTGGGCCAGGGCTTCCTGAGCGTTGGACTGAGTCAGGATGTCCGCGCCGTTCCAGCTTCCCGCGCCCGTGGCGTTCTGGCTCTGGACCCAGCCTTGTCCCGCGGCCGATCCTGAACTGAAGTCGTCGAGCACCGAAGCCCAGTTCGCCGCGTTGGGAACCTGGTCATTGATGTCCAGAAGCTGGATGTCGCGGTACGCACCCCGCTCCACGCCCGTCAACGTCAGGTGGTACCCGTTGGCATCCCGTTCCGTTCCGGCCTGGACCCATTCCAGCCCGCCCATGCTGAAGTTGCCGCTGTTGGTCATGACCGTGCCCGTGCTCAGATCGACCCACGAGTAGTCGGTGTTGTCGCCGCCCACTTCGTTGAAGAGCAGGGTGTTGCCGCCCACGCCCGCCGTCTTGGCGAAGAACAGCAGGGTGTCGGCGTCCACGACCACGGCAAAGGTGTCGGCGCTGGTGTAGCTGTTGTGCGCCTGGGCGACCAGCGAGGCCAGGGCGCTGCCACCGAAGGCGCCGGCCGAGGTCCGGACGAACACGTCACCGCCGGCAATGGCCGCCGAGGCCGCGCAGGTGGTGTAAAAGGAGATGTTCGTGTTGCCCACCACGATGTGCTGGTGGGTCGTGGCCGAACCGCAACCCGCGCCGAATATCGCGTTGCCCTGGGCCCCGCTGAACTCGAGGGCGATCCGGGCCGCCGTGCCCTGGTTGATCTGGTTGACCAGCTCCGTCAGGCCGGCGCCGCTGGCCGCGTTGTAGAAACCGACCAGGTTCGAGGGCGTGTTGCTGATGCCCGTGGCCGAAGAGGTGCCGTAGGCGTTGTACCAGAAGCCCACATACTCACCCCGGCGGGCGGTCAGCCCCGCGGTCAGCGAGGTCTGCGCCGACTGGGCCATCCACATCTCCTGGGTGGCCCCGCCGCCGACCTGCAGGCCGGTGGTCGAAGTGGCCCGGACATCGCCGATGGTCACGAAGTAGTAGTCCTCGGCCGAACTGTTGCCCGTGCCGAAATGAAGCTTCATACCCGACCCGTTGTGGAAGGTGCTCAAGCTCCCGTCCAACAGCTTGGTCTGGTTGAAGTCCGTGGCGTTGGCGATCCGGTCGATCTCCCTGGCCATGGCCTGGTACTCCGAGTCCATGATCTCACGCTGGGCCGTGGTGTAGGTGCCGGTAGCAGCCTGCTCGGCCAGCTCCTTCATCCGGGTCAGCTTCTCGTCGATGACGGCCATGGCCCCTTCAGCCGTCTGGATCATGCTGATCCCATCCGAAGCGTTCCGGATACCCTGCTGGATAACCTTGATGTCGGCCCGCATCAACTCGCGGATCGCCAGCCCGGCGGCATCGTCGCCCGCCGAGTTGATCCGCAGCCCCGAAGACAACCGTTCGGTGGACTTGGCCAGCCGACTGTAGATCATCCCCAGGTTGCGGGCTGCATTCATGGCCATCATATTGTGGTTAATGACCAAACTCATGACAAACCTCCTTGCTCGCTGCCCTGTCTATTACAAAGCGAATAAGCCCTGCAGAGCGGCATCCAGATCCGCAGGGCGCACAAAACGACTCTGATGGTTGGCGACCATGACCCGTGTCTGATTCAATACCGGGGCCTGGCCCCCGAGGAGGGCCATCTCCGGATTGGAAAGGCAGCCGGGTCCGTCCGGCCTGACTGGGTGCTTGTAGATGGCAATCTGATTCATGTCTTCCTCCTCGTCTAACAAAGCTTGATTGGTTTCAAGCTTTCTTTACCTTCTTATCGGCTAAAATAAAATTGACTTTAGAACATTTTCATATTTTTTTAATTTATTGATAACTTGCTCTAGCTTTATCTAACATGGTCCCGGAAGTTCGATTTCGAATCATATTCAGTAATATCTGATTGATAGGTTTCCATCGCTTGATACTTTCTCGATGCCGTATCCAAAATCCTCGTCGCGTTTTCAATGTCTTTCCGGTTCTCCTCATGTTTCTTAAAACACTTATCGACTTTTCATAATTTTACTTTAACATTTTTTGAGCGATTTTTTATTTCCCTCCACTTGATTTACAATATCTTGTATTCCTGATGAAAAACCCCCCAAATGTGGCCGCGGGGGGCAGGCCCGGGGCCGGGTTCCGGGGGACGTCCCGGGTGAGGGGGCGATTGGAGGGGGGGGTGAGCGTTCCGGTCCCCAGGGGAGTGGCGGGGTTGGCGACGGATCATCCGTTGCGGCGGTTGGCGGGCTTCCGGGATCATCCCGTGGCGGCCTCCGGCTGCCGACTTCAGGATATTATGAACAAGGCCCTTGGCGGCGGAGCCGTCCTCGGGCCGAAGACCGCGAAAGGACGGTCTTGAAATGCCACCAGGCATTGATTAAGGATACGAACCGAAGCGCTTTGCGATTACGTTCCCGGGTGAAATATGTTAATATGGAATGGATGACAACGGGCCTTCGCGAGCAGGGAGCGGCCAGGTGCTTATCTTAACCCGAAAAATCGGCGAAACGATCGCCATCGGCGACGACGTCAAGGTCCAGGTCATCGACGTCAAGGGTAAACAGGTCCGTTTGGGCATCCAGGCCCCCACGGAAATGGCCGTTCATCGGGAAGAGGTCTATGAACGCATCCGGGAAGAAAACCGGCAGGCCGCCAGCCTGTCACCGGACGATCTGTCCCGGGTCGCCGATTTATGGGCCAGCCTGAAATCGTAATCGGGAGCCGTCGTGTTGAAAATCCTGACAAGCCGGTTTGGCGTCCTGGAATTGGATGAAGGGGCGTTCATCAGCGTCCCGGGCGGCCTGATCGGCTTTCCGGAATGCCAGCGCTACGTCATCATCCAACACAAGCCGGAATCGCCATTTTATTGGTTCCAGGCGGTGGACCGGGAGGACCTGGCCTTTGTCATCGTGGACCCGGCTCTATTCAAACCGGACTATCACGTTCCCCTGGCCGGGGCGCTTTTGTCGGACCTCAAGGCCGACGGCCGGGACGAGTTGGCCTTCTATGTGATCGTGACCATCCCCCAGGGGCAGCCTCAGGCCATGACCGCCAATCTGTTGGGCCCGCTCGTGGTCAACACCCGGACCCGGCTGGCCCGCCAACTGGTTCTCGACGACCAGAAATTCTCCCACCGACATCCCATCATGGCTGCGTCCGGCAGCAGCGACAGGCAGAGCCGGTAATCCCCACACGCATCATCGGCGGCCAGCCCGGGGGCGGGCCGGGGGAAAAAACAAAAAAACCCGAGGGAGCTGCCCCCCCCGGGTCGATGAATCCGACGCCAGATCGCGGTTCAGACGACGTCTACGATATGATTCTTAATCATGTTCCCGGCGACCGTCTCGTCCGGGACCTCATATTCCCCGGACTCGACCCGGGCCTTCACTTCGGCGACCTTTTCGGCGCGCACTTCGGGCGCGGACTGGACCAGTTCCCTGACCCGGGCCACTTCCCGGGAGCGCTCGGAGAGCTGGACGACGTCCTTTCCGTTCTCCGAGGTCTGTTCCCCGGACTTGGGACGGTCCTTGAAATCGGCTCGTGAGGTTTCCCCGGCATATGCGCCGTTGACCTTCCCTGATACATAGTCGTTTATCTTCATCGTAAACCTCTTAGAGCATCGTCTGGTCGACTTTTTGAAGGGTTATCTCACGCAGCCTCTGAGTCAGGCGCTCGGTTTGTTCCTTGTCCAGCGTTTTGACGATCTCGCCTTTTTCCACATCAACCACGTTAAAGGAGAACCGATCGTTCTGGGTGTCGAAGCCGAGTTGCAGGGGCTGGCCGAATTCCTGGCTCAGGTCGGAAAGGATTTCCGACTCGACCCCTTCCCGACGGGGTCCGGAATCGGCCAGGCGAGACATGATTTCCGTGGCCACGCGCTCGACGACCTGCTGACGCCTGGCTTCGGCGGATATGTTGATCTTGTCCATACGTTCGCCGGTTTCCGCCGGCCCGACGCGGTTGAGGCGGGCACCGCGACGGAGCTGCTTGCCGTAAGTGCGCAGGACATTGTGGATTTGATATGACGTGATGGTCATTTTCCGCCTCTACCTCTTCATCTTCCGTATCGGCAGGCATGATGAAAAACTTAAACGGAAATAACCGGTGCAATGTAAAATTCCTCGATTTTTCCTCGAGGTTTTCGGGGTCCCGCGCCATGACCCGAATATCTATGCAAAATATCGGCCAGGGTTACGAGGAGAGGCCTTTCCGAAACCAGTCCAAGGTCCGGGCCAGTCCGGTTTCGAGGGGGGTCCGGGCGGAAAACCCTAAAAGCTCCCGCGCCCGAGACACATCGGCCCTGGACTCGTAAATGTCTCCCGGGCGGTGCGCTTCGAAGGACGGGGCCGCCTCCACTCCGGTCAGCCTGGACATGATTTCCAGCAGATTCAGGATGCCGGCCGCCCGCCCTGTGCCGACATTGATGGCCCGGCCGGCGAGGCCCGGGGTTTCGGCCGCCAGAAAATTGGCTTCGACCACGTCCTGAACGTAAATAAAGTCCCTGCGTTGGCCTCCGTCGCCGTAGACAACCGGCTGCCGGCCCTTGAACAGCCGATCCATGAATATGGATATCACCCCGGAGTAGGTCGAGCCGGGGTCCTGCCTTGGCCCGAACACGTTGAAATATCGCAAGGGTACAATCTCCAGATCGTACAAATCGCGAAAAATCGCCGCGTAATGTTCGCCCAGCAGCTTATGGGCCGCGTAAGGGCTGTTCGGGGACGGGATCATGGATTCCCGGTGGGGCAACGTTTCCGTGTCTCCATAAACGGCCGAGGAACTGGCATAGACCACCCGCCCGACCCCGGCGGAACGGGCCGCGGAGAAAACGTTCAAACACCCCAGATCGTTCACTTCGGCGCTGGTGAACGGATCATCCACCGTTTCCGGGACAGCCGTCACGGCGGCATGGTGGAAGACCCGGTCGGCTCCGCGGGCCAGCTTGAATACCAGGTCGCGGTCTCGGATGTCCCCTTGCACGAAATTGATTTCCTTGAAGCAGTGCTCGAGATTTTCCAGGCGACCGGTAGTCAGGTTGTCCAGAACAACGACATCACAACCGCGTCGGAGCGCCTCGTCCACCAGATGAGAACCGATGAAACCAGCCCCTCCCGTAATCAAACAACGCAACGTACCGTTCCTCCACTACGCGACCGAATGCAACGCCCGCATGACATGCCTATACCAAAGCCGCTGCATGACTGTCCACCATTAATGTACGGAAAAAAACACGGGCTCCGGGTCATCCCTGCCGGGTCTAACTCCGGCCCGGAGAGGGACCGCGGGGACCGGTTTCGGTACTATATGCATATATGCCTGTAGTTAATTGACAATTTGCACAATTGCCTTGTCAGCCCATCTTGGCCCGCATCTTGCTGAATTTCGAAACGCGAATGGGACCTTTTCCGGAGCGCCTGGTTGCGAACCGGGATCATCCCGGGTTGAAACGATGAAAAAAGAAGGGGAGTTGGCCATGGCATACGATTTGGGAGATCTGGTTCACCCGGTATCCGTCGGCAGATTGGCGTTTTCAGGCATATCTGTTCGCCAAATTCTTGACAATCACCCCGACGTGTACGGATCGAAAACCCATCTCCTGGCCGGCGAGCCCGGACTGAAGGCGGACGGGCTGATCATGCCGCGATGGAGGGACCTGACCTCCCACCGCACGGTCCATGCGGAGGGCCTGAGCTGGTGAAGGTCGTCGCCGCCATCCTGGCCCGGGCCTATTCGCCCGAGTCGCCGAGCCGCCTCCTGCCGGCCCGCTGCCTGGCCCTGATCCATGGGCGGACGTCCCTGGAATGGGTCGTGGAGCGCCTGCGGCGATCGACTCGCCTGGATGGAGTGGCGGTGGCTTTGGGCGACGAGGTCGAGGACCGGACCATTGCCGACCTGGCCCGAAGGCTGGGACTCAAGGTTTACGCCGGCCATCCCGACGGCATCCTGGACCGGCTGCACCTGGTCGCCCGGGGCGAGAAGGCGGATCACGTCGTCCGGATCAACGGGAACTTCCCTCTGGTGGACGTG
>JAHJTB010000514.1 GCA_018830135.1 Pseudomonadota bacterium
AAAGAGATGAAAGGGGCGGGCCTTTCGGCCCGCCCCGGTGTTTTGGCTTGTGGCGGTTCGGGATTAGAACAGCTTGCCGAAGTAGGACAGGAAGTACCCGCCGGCCACGGCCGAACCGATGACGCCGGCCACGTTGGGTCCCATGGCATGCATGAGCAGGTGGTTCCGCTTGTTGGCCTGCTGGCCCATGTGCTGGACGATCCGGGCGCTCATGGGCACGGCCGAGACGCCGGCCGCCCCGATCATGGGGTTGTAAGGCTCCTTGGACAGCCAGCTCATGACCTTGCCCAGGAGCACTCCGCCGGCCGTGCCAATGGCGAAGGCGGCCAGTCCCAGGAAGAGGACCATCAGGGTCCGCGGGTTGAGGACCTTGTCCGCGGGCATGGAGGCTCCGATACCCAGCATGAGCAGGATGGTGATGATGTTGATCAGCTCGTTCTGGGCCGTGTTGGAGAGCCGCTCGACCACGCCGCTTTCCCGGAACAGGTTCCCCAGGAGCAGCAGGCCCACCAGGGGGGCGCTCTTGGGGATGAGCAGAATGATGATAATGGTGGCGTAGATCGGAAACAGTATCTTTTCCGTTTTGGAGACCTTGCGCAGCATGGGCTTCATGTAGATGGCCCGCTCTTTTTGCGAGGTGAGCAGCTTGATGATCGGCGGCTGGATGATGGCGACCATGGCCATGTAGGAGTAGGCCGCCGTGGCCGTGATGCCCATGATGTCCGGCGCCAGAAGGCCGGTGGTGTAGATGGTCGTCGGGCCGTCCGCCCCGCCGATGATGCCGATCGAACAGGCCTCTTTGATGTTGAAGCCCAGGTAGATGGCCCCGGCAAAGGAGGTGTAGATGCCGATCTGCGCGGCCGCGCCCAGGATGAATGACCTGGGATTGGCGATCAGCGGGCCGAAGTCGGTGAGGGCCCCGATGCCGAAAAAGATGAACTGCGGCAAAATGGTCCAGGTGTAAAGTCCGTATTTAAGAATGATGCCCAGAATGCCGGCCATGCCCGGAGCCAGGCCCGGGGCCGGCGGAGTGGTCAGGCCGGTCAGGGGCAGGTTGGCCAGAAGCATGCCCGCGCCGATGGGCAGCAGTTCGTACGGTTCCCATTCCTTTTTGATGGCCAGGTAGATGAAACCCAACCCGACCACAATCATGATCAATTGGCCCGGATTCTGGGCCAGTTCCCCAAATCCCGTTCGGATACCCAGCATGTCGTTCTACCCCTTCTTGTCCGCGGCCGGTTTGGCGTCCCTTTGCTGCATGACCTTTCCGATGACCCAGGTGATCAGGGCCAGGAGGCACATGATGAAAAAGACGATGAACAGACCGTTGGCGATTATCTTGATGGCTTCGGGCCAGCGGTCGTATTCGATCTTGTACTTGACCACACCGTAGCCCTGGCCCGGAACTTCGGCCAGAAAGACTATTTCCTCGGATTCGGGGTAGCGTTCGAACTGGGTTACATGGACCACCTTCAAATACGAACCGGGAGGCAGGCCTTCCAGGGTTTCCGCTTTTTCGACGCGGACCAGGCGGCGGGCCTTGACCGGCCCCATGGACTCCCGCTCGGAAAGCAGGCCGCCGAACCAGTCGTCCGGCTTGTTGACCTTTTTATATTCTGGTGACGTCAGTGTGTAGGACTCCTTGAGTTGACCCGCGTCCAGCATTTTGAACAGGCGCTGGCAGGCCTGATTGGCCTGGTCGGGCAGCTCAGGTCCCTGGGCCCACGCCTGATGCGGCATCATCAGGGCCAGGAGTCCCGCCAACACAGCGATCAATACGATTCTCTTCCACATGGCGGCACCTAATTTATAAAGTTGTGTCGGCGGCCAATCCGCTTGGGCCTGGGCGCCGAATCGGTGTTTCGGCGCCCCCTTCTGTTCACGCGGTGGTCCCGAAACTCATGGGATCGGGCGGATTCGAGACCTGGCCGCCGGCTGATTGATCAAAGGGTAATCGTCTTCAGGCGTTAGCCCAGGACAATGAGGACCGCGTCCGCTTCGACCGCGTCCCCTTCCTTGACCCTGACCTCTTTGACCGTTCCAGCGGCCGGGGAAACCACGGGGATTTCCATCTTCATGGCTTCGAGAATCGCCACTTCGTCGTCTTCGTTGACCGAGTCCCCGACGTTGACCAACACCTTGAAAATTTTGCCGCTCATCGGCGCAGTAATGTCTGCCACTTGTTCTCCTCCTCGCTGCATGGTAATTGCTTTCACCGCCGCTCGCGCTTTGCCCGCGCTCCGGGGATGGTCCCCCAATCGACGAAAAGCGGTAGTCGGCGGCTACAAACGCTCTTGTCCATCAAAAGCGTTTTGCACAATGTGCGTCAAACGCCTCTTTTATATATAGACACAAGCCTTTGTCAAGCCAAAAGGGGGAGGCGCGGCCGGGCCGCCTTCGGACGGCCCGGCCGGAAAACGGGGGAACCGGGAAAATACGGGGCTTCGATCGGGCCGTCCGATCAGAAATCCGTAACGGGTTCGAGGGCCGTGGCCGGATAGACCTGGCCCTGAACGGGCGGCATGGAATTGTAGACCCAATCGATGTCCATCACGCCCAGGCGCACGCCGCGATACCGGCTGAACCCCTGAAAGGTCCCCCGGAGCAGCAGGTTTTCCATGTCCATGGTCAGGGCGAAGGCGGCCGCCGGACAACCGGGCTTCAGCCCGGCCAGCTCCCGGCCGAAGGCCCAGGCGGAAAAGACCAGCCGCCCGCCGTCCGCGGTCCCGGTTTGAAGCAACGGGAAGACGACCGGAAAGCCGTCGTCACCGATATAGGCCATAAAGCGCAATGCCCCGAGTTTTCCGAACAGCTCCCGCCCCCAGGGGGTCAGGGCCTCCTCCCGTTCGGCGCGGGCCGCCGATTTCGCGGCCATGGTCAACAGGGAGCCGACCACGATCCGGGCCATGGGCAGGCCCTCCCGGCCGTACGTCTCGACCAGGTCCATGAAATGCACGGTATGGATGCCGAAGTAGGAGTTGTAGCGGAACATGGGCGTGTTGTTGTACATCTCGTACTCCGGGCCCTGCTTTTCCTCATGGGTCCAGAGGGCCTTGCCACGCCAGAGCCGCCGGTCCAGGGTCAGGATGAGAAACCCGGTCTTGGGTTGGGTCTTGACGTGCTTTTTGCTCAGCCCTTCGGCGAACTGGCCCCAGATGAGCCGCTTGGGGTCCCGGGCCCGGATGGAGCTGATGAAGGTGATGTGGGGCAAACCGTCGGGGTTGACCGTGGCCAGGAGCCCCACCTTGGCTTCGGCCTCGAAGGCCGTCATGTCATTTTCGTCAATAGCGTCGAAGGTCTTCATGATGCTCCTCTCGATTCCCCGGACCCGGGGGCCTCGGCCCCGCCCTTGACCAGGCGCAGCCGGGGAGGTTCCGGCCGGTCCTGTTCCAGCCGGGTGGCCCCGCTCCAGTTAACGATGCCGGGATCGACGCCGGAACTTCGGGCCACCTCGGCCAGACGCTCCATTCGTTCCGCCGTCATGAGCGCCCGGTCGGCAAAGTCCCAGGTCAGGCCCAGGCGGGTGTACTTGTCCCGGCAGAGATTGTTGAAGGAACACAGCTCCCACCGATCCACCGCACCGGGAAGACGGTCGGCCAGGAAACGGGCGATGCCCCGGATGTTGGCCTCGGAATCCGTGGCGCCGGGGATGACCGGCGTGCGAATCCACAGGGAGGCCGGCCCGGCGTGGGTCTTCATGTAGTCCCGCAGGTGAAACAGGCTCCGGTGGATGCGCTCGGTCCCGTGACCCGTGTAGCGCCGGTGCGACTCCGGGTCGATGATCTTGAGGTCGAAGAGGACCAGGTCGACCGCCGGCAAAACCCGCTCCAGGGCCGACTCCCCGCACTGGCCGCAGGTGTCCAGGGCCGTGTGCAGCCCCTGGTCCCGGCAGGCCTTCAGAAAGGCGGCCGCGAATTCGGCCTGCAGGGTCGCCTCTCCGCCCGAAGCGGTCACGCCGCCCCCTGATTTCTCGAAATAGGCCCGGTCCTTGACCACCTCCCGGACCAGGGCCTCGACCGTCCAGGTCCGGCCCAGCAGTTCCATGGCCGTGGAAGGGCAGGCCTCGACACAGGCCCCGCAGCCCCGGCAGCGTCCCCGGTCGATCACAAGGCCCTGTTCGGAGAAGCCCAGGGCTCCGTTGGGACAGGTTTCGACGCAGGTCTGGCAGCCCAGGCACCGCGACTCGATCCACTGGACCTGGGGGGCGATGGAGATGCTTTCCGGGTTGTGGCACCAGCGACAGGCCAGGGTGCAGCCCTTGAAAAACACCGTCGTCCGGATGCCCGGGCCGTCCTCGGTGGACATGCGCTGGATTTCCAGGACCACCCCTTCGAGGGCGGCCATGTCTTCGGCGCGGTCCATGCTTTTTTAAAACCCCTCGTGGCTGACCCGGGCGATGACCTCGTCCTGAAGCTCCCGGCCGATACTGGTGAAGTAGGCGTTGTACCCGGTCACCCGGACCAGCAGGTGCCGGTAGTCCTGGGGACGGGCCTGGGCCTCCCGAAGCATGTCCGCGTCCAGCATGTTGATCTGAAGGCAGGTCCCGCCGTTTTCCGCGTAACCCCGGAGAAAGGCCTTGAACTTGTCCTTGTGCTCCGGGTCCTTGAGAATGGACGGATTGAAGGTGATGGTATGGCTGGCGCCGTTGGGCAGGCTGTTGAAATAGTCCAGCCAGTCGCCCCGGCCGTCCGCCGCCCGGCCGCCCAGAACCTTGCCCACCGAATTGGCGTTGGCCGTGGGACCGTTGACGTCCGCCCCGTTCGAAGGGCAGATGGCGTTGGACAGAAACTGGCCCTTGGGCCGCCCGTCCGGCGTGGCCGCGACCACGTACCCGTCAGCCACCCAGTAGTTCCAGCTCAGCATGCCCGGCCGGAACTGGACGCCCGTCGAAAGCGTCTTGTGACGCCAGACCTCTTCGGTCCACAGGTCCATGACCCGCCGGGACAGGTCGTCGGCCTCGTCGTCGTCCCGGCCGTACTTGGGCGCCTTGAACTTGGCCTGGGCCTGAAGCACCTCGTGCCCCTGCCAGTTGTCCTTGAGCGCGGCGATCAATTCTTCCAGCGTACAGGCCTTCTTGTCGTAAACCAGGTGCTTGACGGCCAGAAGCGAGTCCACCGTCGTGGCGAAGGTCACGCCCTCGACCGTGGTGAACTTGAGTTCCGCCCCGCCCCGGGTGATGTCCAGCCCCTGCTCGGCGCAGCCCTTGACCAGGCAGGATACGTACGGCGTGGGACAGAATTTGGCCCGGATCGCCTCGGACCGCTCGTACAGTTCGGCGATCCGCTCGATGACGTGCCGGGTCTGGGTCTCGTAGGCCCGCCAGAAGTCCTCCCAGGACGCCAGCCCCGAAGGCTCCCCGGTCATGGGGCCGTCCTGGCCGGGCTTTTCCTTCCGGCCCGTGATCGGATCGACAAAGGTCAACAGGTCCCGGCCGTTGTTCAAGGCCAGTTCGACCGCCTTGACCAGGTTGACGTTCAGGTCCACCGTGCCGGACCGGTCGTTGCCGACCATGGTGTTTTCCAGACAGCCCACCGAGGCGTATTCAAAGACGTTGCCCTCGTTGATCAGGTGCTCGACCCCGGCCTTGCGGGCCTCCCGCATCATGCCGGCCATGGAACGCTCGTCGAAGTTCAGCAGAAACGGCGCGCCCTGGCTGGTCGAAACCATATCCACCAGCCGGTCGAGCAGGTCGTCGGGCGTGCCCCGGTGCAGCCGAACGTTGGGCTTGGGTTCGAGGATGGGGGTCATCTCGTCGATGACTTCGAGCAGGGCATGGGTCAGATCGTTGGTCATGTCCCGCCCTTCGGCCCCCAGGCCGGACAGGGTGACCAACTGGCCGAATCCGGCCGTGATACCCTGGTTGCCGCCGGTCCGGATCATGGCGTCGTAAGCCGTGTTGGCGTGAATCCAGAAGCACCCCAGGATTTCCTTGCCGAACTCCCGGTCCATGCCCTCGGCCAGGGACCGTTGCCAGTACGGCCAGAGATACTGGTCGATGCGTCCGAAGGACACCCCGGCCCCGGGGAAACACTCGTCGCTCAGGATGAGCATGTGGGTCAGCCAAAGGGCCTGGACCGCCTCCCAGAAGGTCTCGGCCGGATCCCAGGGCACCCGGTCCAGGTTGCCGGCCATGCGGATCAGTTCGTTCTTGCGCCCCGGGTCCTCCTCGGTGGCGGCCTGCTTCCAGCAGAGCCTGGCGTACCGGCCGGCCAGGTCGCGGGGCATGGTCGCGGCGGTCATCATGGCCCGAAGCTGCTCGCCCACGGGGCCTTTACGCTCCCGCGAACTCAAGGCGCCGTGCCGCTTTTCCAGGTCGGCGTACACGCCCTTCCAGCCCACGCTCAGGACCCGCTCGTAACCGGGAATCAGGTGGCCGCTGGTAGCCCCGGCGTTGCCGTACCCGTGGTCATGGAACCACTTCATGGCCGCCCGGGCCCCCTTCTGCCCCAGAACCAGCCGGTCCCGGGCCCGGGCCTCCTTCTTCGTCCAGCAGCGGGAAGCCTGGAGGTTGAAGCGGCCCCCGGCGATCAGGTCGCCCGGCAGGACCTCCTGGGGCACGTAGTCGACCATGGCCGCCTTGATGAACCAGGCCCGCCGCTCCGGCAGGCTCCAGGACCAGAAGTCGTTCGGCAGTTTGACCGGCCGGGCGGCCTGGCCAAAGGAGGCCCGGAAGGTGGGCAGAAAGGCGTAAGTCTCCGGAACGATATAGTAGGTCAGTTCGTCGAAGACCACGTCCCAGGGCGTGTCCGTGGTCCAGGCCGTAAACTCGTTGTTCCAGGGCCGGGCCACGCCGGAAAAATAGTAGTCCCGCAGCCAGGCGATCCTGGGCGAGAGCCCCTTGGGTTCCTTGATCCGGTACCGAAGTTCCGGAGCCGTCGATACGCTCATGCCAGCCTCCTTAAACCCGGATGTTACGGCGGGCTATTACCGCCACGCCGGGCCCGACCGCCATATCCGGGTTGAACATGCCGGGCGGGCGCTCACCCCGCGGCTTGCCGCGGGGTGAGTCCGCCAACGAATACAGGTTTTCCTTCCTTGCATGTCGAAGCTTCCCCACGGCCTGCCGCGGGGAGCTTCAATGCCTGCCTGATCCAAGCCCGCCGGACGGGCGAGCGGTCTATTGCCCCGAACCGCCGGCCCGGACGGACGTCTCCATTTGTCTCGCGCGGGCCTTGAGATGCTCCTCGCCGTGGTCGAGCAGCCTAAACATGACCCGGACGGCCCCCTTCTCATCCCGGTCCCCGACGGCCTCGACCAGGTCCCGGTGCAGGCCGAATACGGTCGAAGCCACCGCCGGGTCGGTAAAAAACCGGCCGGTCAGGTTGGTGTACACTTCTTTGAAGGAATTGATGAGCAGGGGGTAGACCGCGTTGCCCGAAGCCATGGCCACGAGATGGTGAAAGCGGAAGTCCAGATCGGTCAGCCGATCGGCCTCCCGGGTGTCCGAGGCCCCTTCCTCGTCGAGGAGGCCCCGAAACTGATCCATATGCTCCGAGGTCCGGCGGCGGGCGGCCAGACGGGCCGTTTCCAGCTCGAACAGTCGGCGCAGTTCGATCAGGCTCTCGAACAGGCCCGCTTCCAGCCAGCCCTGGCCATAGGCGACCAGGGAATTGAGCATGGCCAGGGACCCCTCCTGGCGGTAGTCGTTGACCACGGTGCCCACGCGGGGAATCATGGTCACCAGACCCTTGGCCGCCAGATCGACCAGTCCTTCATGGACCACGGGCCGGCTGACGCCGAGCTGGAGGGCCAGTTCGCGTTCCGACGGCAGTTTCTGGCCGATGGACAGCCTGCCCGAGAGGATGAGTTCTTCGAACCGGTTGACGAAGACGGTCTTGAGGCTGTCGGATTTGATGGGTTTGAGTTTGAGCTGCATGGGTCTGCCGGGCCTCCATGGCTGGTGGTATGACCAGTTGCCATTATACCCCCCCCAAAACCCCGGGGCAAGCCTTTTTCCAGATCAGGCAGACATTTCCGCAGGTTCTCACGATCTGGCTTGGGAACGAGCGGTAACGTGTCATTTTACGGGTCTGTCCGCATCAGCCCGGTATTTTCATGGTCGAGGATAGGAACAAGTCCGGTCAATGGTTGCATTTTCCGATAACTTGGGATACTTTTATATTTTCGATGCGTTGGAGGGGGCCGGCTTCAAGCGGTCTGGAACGGGATGCGGACCGGCTGCCGGGGGATGGGCCGGGGAACTTCCGCTTTCACGAAGAACGGCTTGTGGCAACATATAGGTTCGACGATGAAAATCCTTGTAGTGGACGACTCCGAGGCCGCAAGAAAACCCATCGCCATCCATCTGGGTGAACTGGGCCATCATGTGATCGAGGCCAACAACGGTTTGGAGGCCCTCGAGCTTTACCAGTCCATGTCGTTCGATTTGATCATATCCGACATCCGCATGCCGGAAATGAACGGCCTGGACCTGCTTCGGCGGGTCAAGGCCATCGACCCGGACCAGGAAATGATCATCGTCACGGGGCACGGCGACATGGATTCGACCCTGGTCGCCCTGCGCCTGGGCGCGGCGAACTACCTGATGAAGCCGTTGCGCCTGGAAGAAGCGGCCCTGGCCGTCGAACGGATCGATACCAAGCGCGCGCTTCAGGCCCGACTCCAGGAGCAGGAGGACCGTCTGCTGCGGGCCCAGAAAATGGCGGACCTGGGGCTCGTGGCCGCGGGCGTGGCCCACGAGATCAACAATCCCAACACCTTTGTTCAGGGCAATATCCAGACCCTGGCCAAATTCTGCCAGATCATCAAGGAATACATACATCGGGCCGAAGCGGCCGGCGTGGCCAAGCCCGATCGCTTGGACTTCGTAATTCAGGAGCTGCCCGGCGTCCTCAAGGCCAGCCTGGAGGGAACCGAACGAATCCGCAGGATCGTCAACAACCTGGCCGCCTTCACCCGGCGCGACCCTGACGAAAACCTCGGCGACATCGATCTGAACCAAAGCGTGGGCCAGGCCATCGAGGCCATGGGCGACGTTCTGGGCGGGGTGCGGGTCAAGACGTTGCTGGCCTCGGGGCTCCCGCCGGTCCGGGCCGCCCAGCGCGAACTGATCGATATTGTGACCGAGATTTTGAAAAACAGCGTCAAGGCCCTTGACGGATGTCAAGACCCGGAGATCGAGATCAACACCTACCAATCGTCTCCGGACTCGGTCGTCCTGGCCGTGGAAGACAACGGTCCGGGGGTCGATCCAAAAAATCTGGACAAGGTCTGCGTGCCCTTCTACACCTCGGACCCGATTATCGGCCGTCCCGGTCTGGGCATGTCCAAGGTTTACGCGCGGGTCACGCGTTTCGGCGGCGACATTGTTCTGGCCAACCGGCCGGATCGCGGTTTCCGGGTTACGATACGGCTTTTGGCCTCGTAACCCCGGCCGGTGCGCGGCGAGATTAAAAAGTCGGTCCGCCCGCTTCCCGGCGCAAAGGGACCCGCGGCGGCCGGCATTGTTACGTTCAAAGGGCAATGTTATAGAAGGGGGAATCCATGAGGCTGCTCATTGTCGATGATGAAGAAGAAATCCTGCACATGTTGAGAAGGAACTTCGAAATGGAAGGTTACGAGGTCACGACCACGCCCAGCCCCCGGGAGGCCCTGGAGTTGACCCGGGAGGTGCTTTTTAATCTCGTCCTGACCGATATCAAGATGCCGGGCATGAGCGGCGTGGACCTGCTGGTCGAGATCAAGCGGATCAATCCGCTGGCCAACGTGATCATCATGACCGGGTATTCATCCATGACCCATGTGGTCGATTGCCTCGGCCAGGGGGCGATTGATTATTTCGTCAAACCTTTCAATGATCTGGACCTGATCATCCGGGCCGTGGACCAGGCGCGCGAACGCATCCAGCGCTGGCGGGCGGCCATGGGCGTGGAAAGGTAAGGCGGAATCATGGAAATGGACCCCAATCGATTCGGAGAGCTGATCGATGAGTTGAGCCTGGCCCTGGTCATGCTCGATCCCGAGGACCTGATCGCCCTGGGCGAGGTGCTCGAACGGATCGAAAAACTGCACCAGGCGGCCGAGCCTCTCGGCGTCCCGGCGGCCCTTTTGGTTTTGACCGGTATGCGGAAGGCCGTCGAGGCCATCATCCTGGCCCGGGTCCCCGACAAGAACGAGGCTCTCGAACCGGTGGGAGACGGGGTCAGTCTCCTGCAGGACATGGTCCGGCACCTGGCCGGCGGCCTCGAGTTCACTCCGGACCTGAAGGCCTTTGAAACCGGGCTGAAAAAGAAGACGGGAGTCGAACCGGGCCTGCCGACTCCGGCCCCCGGCCCTTCCCCGAAAGCGGAAGAACCCGGGTCGCCCCCGGGGCCCGCGCCGACGGTGGAAGAGGCGGCCCCGCCGGTCTCCGCCTCGCAGCCTCAGATCGACTTCACCCAGGACCAGGACCTTTTCTTCAGCTTTCTGACGGAATCCCTCGAGCACATCGAGACCATCGAGATCAACATCATCAATCTGGAGCAGTCGCCGGAAAACCTGGATACGATCAACTCCATCTTCCGGCCCTTTCACACGATCAAGGGCGTGGCCGGGTTTCTGAACCTGACCGACATCCATGTCCTGACCCATCACGTCGAGAACCTGCTCGACGAGGCCCGCAACGAGCGCCTTCCCGTAACCTCGTCCCTGACCGATCTCGTCCTGGATGCGGTGGACCTGCTCAAGAAAATGTTCGCCGACCTCCAGCAGAAGCTGGAAGGCGGTCCCCAGCCGGATGCCGACCTCGGAATTCCGGCCTTTTTGGATCGAATCGAAGCGGTCCGCCTCGGACAGGGCATCGAGATCGCCCAAGCCTTGGCCGACGAGGAGTCCCGGTACAGCGGTCAGAAGATCGGGGCCATCCTGGTCGACCAGGGTCTGGTCGACCAGGCCGAACTCGAGCATATCATCGAGAACCAGCAGCAGGCCAAGCTTCGTATGCTCGGTGAAATCGCGCTGGAAAAAGGGGTCATCAGCGCCGAGGAACTGGAAACGGCCCTTCGGTTGCAGGATGAGGACAAGGAAAAGCGGCTGGGCGAAATCCTGATCGAGACCGGCCTGGCCGACCCGGCCGAGATCACTCAGGCCATCCGGGCCCAGGAAGACCTCCGGGGACGCAAACTGGGCGAAATCCTGGTCAAGCAGAAGCAGGCCGGGGTCCGGGAAGTGACCCGGGCCCTTCGGGAACAGCGCAAGGCGCCGATGGGTTCCGCCGCCCTGGAGGGCCGGACGGTCAAGGTGGACACGGTCAAGCTGGACTCCCTCATCGACCTGGTCGGCGAACTGGTCATCGCCCAGTCCCTGGTGCACTCGAACGAAAAGATTCTCTCCCTGAAAGACCAGAAGATCGTCCGGGACCTGGGTCACATGTCCCGTATCACCTCCGAGTTGCAGCGCACGGCCATGGCCATGCGCATGGTCCCGATCCGGCAGACCTTCCAAAAGATGATCCGGCTGGTCCGGGACCTCTCCCACAAATCGGCCAAGCAGATCGAGCTGTTCATGCAGGGCGAAGAGACCGAGATCGACCGGAACATGGTCGAGGCCATCTACGATCCGCTGGTCCATATGATCCGCAACTCCGTGGATCACGGGATGGACCCCCCCCAGCTTCGGGCCAAGAACGGCAAGCTGCCGGAAGGACGGATCACCTTGCGAGCCTTTCACAAGGGCGGCAACGTGGTCATCGAAATCGAGGACGACGGCCAGGGGCTGAACCGGGATCGCATTGTGGCCAAGGCCGTCGAACGGGGCATGATTTCCTCCGACGATCAGCTCAACGATACGGCCGTGTACAACCTCATCTTCCAGCCCGGCTTTTCCACGGCCGAACAGGTCACCGACGTCTCCGGCCGGGGCGTGGGCATGGACGTGGTCCGCAAGGCCATCGACCGCTTGCGGGGCAAGATCGAGGTCAACTCGAAACGCGGCCAGGGCACCACCATCACCATCCGGCTTCCGCTGACCCTGGCCATCATCGACGGCATGATCGTGCGCGTCGGCCGGAACCGTTACATTCTGCCCACCATGTCCATCAGCGAATCCTTCCGGCCCGGGCCGGGGGACTACCACACGGTCAAGGGGCAGGGCGAAATGATCAAGGTCCGCGACAAGCTCCTGCCGTTGATCCGGCTGGACCAGGTCCTGGAGATGCACGGGGACGTCAGCGATCCCCAGGAGGCCCTGGTGGTGGTCGTGGAAAACGAGAACCAGTCCCGCTGTCTCATGGTCGATGAGGTCCTGGGCAAGCAGGAGGTCGTCATCAAGAGCCTGGGCGAGCGCCTCAAACACGTGCGCTCCCTGGCCGGGGGCAGTATCCTGGGCGACGGCCAGGTGGGTCTGATCCTGGACATCAACGGTCTGTTCGAGGTCAGCGACCAGGTCTCCGCCGTCCGCCTGCCCGCGATTTCCCAGGGCATGGCCGACGGCGGGCAGGACCTGATGGACGACTGGGGCATGGGACCGGCTTGAAACCCGTGATACGATCAATTGTTCGTCGGAACGCTGTTTCCGCGTCACGTCCGAAGATAGTGATGAGGAGAGGGTCATGAACGCAGAGACTCAGAACCCGGCCGGCCGGACCGAGCCCGCCTCCCCGGTGTCCCGGAACCAGGTCCGGGAAGGCAAATACCTGACCTTTCAACTGGCCGCCGAACATTACGGCCTCGAAATCCTGAAGGTCCGGGAAATCATCGGCATGATGCCAATAACCCACGTGCCTCAGACGCCGGCCTTCGTCAAGGGCCTGGTCAACCTGCGGGGCAAGGTCATTCCGGTGGTCGACCTTCGGATCAAGTTCGGCATGTCGGAGCAGGAGTACACCGAACGCACGGCCATCATCGTCGTGGAGATTTCGAGCGAAGGCGCACCGGTCCAGATGGGCATCATCGTGGACAACGTGTACGAGGTGATGACCATCCCGGCCGAGTCCATCGAGGACCGACCCAACTTCGGGACGAGAATGCGTACGGAGTACATACTGGGCATGGCCAAGATCAAGGGACTGGTGGTCATCCTGCTCGATATCGATCTCGTTCTGACCGACGAGGAACTCACCCTGGTCGGCGGCGCTTGAGCCCGTGGAGAATTGGCGTCTCGATCTGTCCGACGACGACTTCTGGGCCTTTTCCGAACTGGTCTTTGACAAGGCCGGAATCAATCTCCACCAGGGCAAGAAGGAACTGGTCCGGACCCGGCTGGCCCGACGCATCCGGGAAGGCGGCTTCGACTCTTTCAAGGCCTATTACGACTACGTCATCCAGGATGATTCCGGGGACGAACTGGTCCACCTGCTGGACGCCATTTCCACGAATCTGACCAGTTTTTTCCGCGAGTCCAAGCACTTTGATTTCATGGTCGACCGGTTTCTGCCCGAGGTGGTCGCGTCCCGGAAAAAAGGCGGGGCTCGGCGCCTCCGCATCTGGTCGGCCGGCTGCTCGACCGGGGAGGAGCCCTATTCCATCGCCATGGCGGTCTTGGAAGCCCTGCCGGAGGCCGGACGGTGGGACTTGAGGATTTTAGCGACCGACCTGTCCACGACCGCCCTGGGCACCGCATGGCGTGGGCTCTACCATATGGATCGCCTGACCGGAGTCCCCCCGGACAGGTTGCGTCGCTATTTTCAAAAAGGCCGGGGCGACTGGGAGGACTGGTACCGGGTCAAGGAGGGCGTCCGGTCCAAGGTGGCCTTCCGGCGGCTGAACCTGGTTCATCCCTTTCCCTTCAAAGGTCGGTTTCATCTTGTGTTCTGCCGCAATGTCATGATCTACTTCAACAAGGAAACGCAGAACCGGCTGGTGTCCGCCATCCATCAGGTCATCGAACCCGGTGGATATCTGTTTATCGGCCATTCGGAAAGCTTGACCGGGCTGGATCACCGATACCAGTACGTCCAGCCGACGATATATCGAAAGTAGCACCCGGACGGCCCGCTTGGGCGCCGTCCGGGTCTAGCGGAAGGAGGGCTGTTTTGATCAAAGTGGTCGTGGTCGACGATTCGGCGATCGTCCGCAAGATATTTACCGAGGAACTGTCCAAAAACAATGACATCGAAGTCGTGGGCACCGCCCCGGACCCGTACGTGGCCCGGGACAAGATCATCCAGCTCAAGCCCGATGTCATCACCCTGGACATCGAGATGCCCCGGATGGACGGAATCACTTTCCTCAAGAAGCTGATGAAACACTTTCCGCTTCCGGTCATTATCGTCAGTTCGCTGACGCCCAAGGGCAGCGCCCTGGCCTTGGAAGCCATGGACTCCGGGGCGGTCGAGGTCATTGCCAAACCGGGCGGCTCGTTTTCCGTGGGCGAAATGGGCATGCAACTGGCCGACAAAATCCGGGCCGCGGCCCAGGCCCGCCCGGTCCGGAGGGCCGCCGTCGCCGGGCCGGCCGGGCCGGCGACGCTGGCCTCGCGGGCCCTGGCGGAAACGACCAACAAGATCGTGGCCATCGGCGCTTCCACCGGGGGCACGGAAGCCCTCAAGGAAGTCCTGATCCGAATGCCGCCCAACAGTCCCGGCATTCTGGTCGTCCAGCACATGCCGGCCAACTTCACCCGCGCTTTCGCCGACCGGCTCAACGGTCTGTGCAAGATCAACGTGCGGGAGGCCAAGGACAACGAATCGGCCGTGCCGGGCACCTGCCTGATCGCGCCGGGCAACTACCACATGCTGCTCAAACGCAGCGGAGCCCGATATTTCGTCCAGATCAAGACCGGACCCATGGTCCATCATCAGCGTCCGGCCGTGGACGTGCTGTTCAATTCCACGGCCCAGTACGCCGGGGCCAACGCCGTCGGGGTCATTCTCACGGGCATGGGCGCCGATGGCGCGGACGGCCTGTACAAAATGAAACAGGCCGGGGCCCGGACCATCGCCCAGGACGAGGCGACCAGCGTGGTCTTCGGCATGCCCAAGGAGGCCATCAAAAAAGGCGCCGCGGACCGGGTCCTGCCCTTGCCGCATATTTCACAAGGCATCCTGGACATGCTATAATCCGGGCCGAGTGAGAGAAATACCGCCGTGACCGATGACCTCAAACCGCCGCGCCATCCAGCCCTGGACGAGGAGCGGCTCGATCGACTGGCCCGGGAACTGACCGGGACCGAGGCCCTGAAAGGCCGACTGGTCAGGTCCGGCGGCCGGAGGACCCAGGGCCTGGCCATTCTCCTGGCCGACCTGAGCGCCGACCACGCGGCCCGGATTCTCGGCCGGGCCGACTTCACCCTGCCCCTGTCCGAAGAAGGCCTGGAAACCCTGGCCGCGCTCAAGGCCGTTATCGAGGAAAACGAACGGCTCAAGGACCAGGCGGTCACCGACGCCATGACCGGACTATACAACCGCCGCTATTTCCGGGAACGCCTCGGCATCGAGCTGGAACGGGTCAAGCGGACCGAAAAACCCTGCTCCCTGGTCATGGCCGACCTGGATCATTTCAAGCCGGTCAACGATCAGTACGGCCATCAGGTCGGAGACGACCTGTTGCGCGCCGCGGCCCAGTTGCTCAAGGACAACCTGCGCGCCGTGGACGTCCCGGTCCGGTACGGCGGGGACGAGTTCGCCATCATCCTCCCCGAAACCGGCAGCCAGCAGGCCCTGGAACTGACCGAACGCATCCTGACCCGCCTGTCCGGCGATCCGCTTATGGCCCGGTACGGCGTGACCGCTTCCCTGGGTCTAGCCACCCACCAATATCATTACCAGGAGTCGGCCGTTTCCCTCATCGAGCGGGCCGACCAGGCCCTCTACCAGGTCAAGCGGGAAGGCGGCAACAGCGTGCGCATGTCCGAGGCCGACCGGGTCCGGGAAGCTTCGACCGAACTGACCGGGACGGAACGGGAGGCCCTTTACCTGAGCCTTGCCGAGTTGAAGACCGATTAGGCCGGGAGGACCGGCGCCCCGGTCCAACTGAAACGAAACATCTCCGGAAAAGCTTATATCCCAAGGAGGCCTGAGAGTGATCGAACATCTGACCGCCGAGCAGTTGGAAGCCCTGATGGACGCCCTGCCCATCGAAATCGTATTCGTGGACGAAGATGACCGCCTGCGCTACTGGAACAAGCCCGAAACCCGAAGCGGGGGCGGCCGGAGCGACATGCTGGGCCGGGATATAAGGCAGTGCCACAAGCCCGAAAGTCTGCCCCGCCTCGAACAGATGCTCGACGATTTAAAAACCGGACGAAAAAACGAGGACGAGTTCTGGATCGAGGGGCTGGGCAACCGGATCATGAACCGTTTCCTGGCCGTGCGGGACAAATCCGGCCGGTACCTGGGCGTGCTCGAGTACCTGCTCGACTTCACGGCCGCCGAGCAACTGGCCGAGAGCAAAAAGGACTCGCCCGTTTTCCGGGCCCGCTGAGGGCCCGGGCTCCGCTGATCCGGCGTCCCGCACCGCGGGCCGTCCGGGGCCCGGGATTGCCAACTTGAAAAAACAGGCGTTATGCGCTATGAAAGCCGTTAACGTAACCCTTCACCCCGACCGGAGGTTTTTGTATGCGCCCTTCCAACCAAACACCCGTTGCGACCTCCCTGTTCCGAACGGCCGCGGCCATCCTGGTCCTTCTCCTGGCCGCCTGGCCCCTGGCCGCCGGCGCCGCGGACGAATCGGCCGAAATCCTCACGCTCAAGCAGTGTATCGAAATCGTGATGGAGAAGAGCCCGGCCCTCGAGTCGGCCGCTCAGGACGTCACCAAGGCCGAATGGCAGAAGAAAAAGGCCTTCA
>JAHJTB010000515.1 GCA_018830135.1 Pseudomonadota bacterium
CTCATGATGAACATACGCATGGTCTTCGATTACTTCGGCATGACTGAGAACACCCGCCCAAACAAAACCAAAAACTAGAACCAATTTACCTTGGGAAAAGGGGTCAGGAGCAATACTGTCCGGAACGGTTTTTGTTTTCAATGGTGCGAGTCCGTCCCGCTCGTTCCCAAGCTCCTGCCTGGGAACGACAGAATGCCTTGAAGCTGAGGCTTCGACACCTTTTATGAAAAAGGGCTTGACAGCGGGGCCGGGCGGTGATATTAGAATGACCTAGTTTTGTTAGGAGATAAAAAATGACGGCCCCGAAGGCGAAACAGAAAAACATCCTCACCCCGGTCATGGAGGACTACCTCGAGGCCATCTACGATATCGGCCTGGAAAAAAAAGTCGTCCGCGTCCGGGACATCGCCGAAAAAATGTCCGTCAGAATGCCCACCGTCACCAGCATGCTCAAAAACCTGAGCGGCCGGGAGCTGGTGGAATACGAAAAATACGAACACGTCGAGCTGAGCGCCCGGGGCAAAAAGGTGGCCAAGGAAATGCACCGCCGCCACCGGGTCCTGCGCTCCTTTTTGATCGATATCCTGAAAATAGACCACAGGACCGCGGACGATCAGGCCTGCAAAATGGAGCACGCCCTGAGTTCCGTGACGCTGGACCGGTTCGTGGATTTCATGTCCTTCATTCACGAATGTCCCCGGGCCGGAGAAAACTGGCTGGAGCATTTCGATGAATTTCGGAAACACGGCCATCAACCCGGGACCTGCCGGGCCAACCTGGATGCTTTTGCGTGCGAGCTCCCCTTTCAGGCCCAAAGCGAAACCGGGGAAGATCGCGGTGTTGAGGCCGAATAGGCCGAGGGGGGCCATTTTTTTTGGCCCTAATGTTAGATGCGTCTAATTAATATAGGATGTTCTATTATGTCGGCCGAAACACCCGAAGCGCTCCCGCTGGCCGCCCTGACCCGAATCATCGGCGAATTGCAGCAATACCTCCAGGCGCTCAACCGTCTTCTACCGGTGGAAACCGGGGGCGGGGAATCGGGCCGGACCCAGCCGGACCCCCGGCTCCAGGCCAAAGCCCGGGAAGAAATCCTGAAAGCCGCCATCATGGAGGCCATCGACGAACTGGAAGAAAGCCGAAAAGCCTTTAAATCTAAAAGGTTGGAGCAGTTGCGCAAAAAGCTGACCTATGTGCTCCTGGAATCGAAATAAGCCCCCTCGACAACCTGGCGGGTCAGGCGTCATCGGCCGCGACCGCATCGGCCGATCGGTGGATGGAGGTGTGTCGTGAAGCCGGATACGAACTGGAACGACGGAGTCCTGAACGTTTGGGAGATCGACTCGATCTTCAAATGCCCCGTGGTCGGGGCCTGCCTGACTTCCGAGGAGCAGAAGCGGCTCCTGAAGAAATTATCCCCCGATTTCAGGAATAAGACCGGGTTTGAGATCCACGAGGTGCTGGTGGCCTTTTCCGACGATGAAAACGATCTCTCCAGACGGCTGAACCGCTTCCTGCGCGTCAAGTATTCGGGCCGGATCGAAGGGTGGATGGACCTGCCCGAAAGCGATTTTCTCCGGGAGTGGAAACGGGTCTTTGAAGCCGGAGAACTCGACCTGGCCATCTACGCCGGGTCCTTCAAACCGGGGCTTTCGGTGGCCGGCAAAAAGGAGATTTTCGGGACCATCCACATGAACATGCACGTGACGGCGGCGGCCAACGCCCGGCTCCGGAGCGCTCTGACGCGGGCCGAGGCGGCGGCCCGCGCGGCCGGGGACAAAAGGGAGGAACTGTCCCGGATAAACCGGGAACTCAAAAAGGAAATCAAAAAGCTGAAAGAGGCCCGGGAGACGGACAAGGTCGAATCGTCAAAGGCCCGAAGGGAGTCCGAGGCCCTGACCTTCGAGATCAGGCAACTGAAACAGGCCGAATCCACGGCAGCATCGGGAAACCGGTTCCACTTCGATCCGGACCGGGAAGCGGGCGCCTTGAAAAAAGTGAGGTCGCTCGAGCTGGAAATCAGCGCCCTGGAACGCCGGGCGGCTGAACTGGAAAAATCCCTGGAGCAGACCCGGGAAGAAAACCGGATGATCCGGCGCCACCTTCAGTCCATCGTTTGTCAGGAAGCCGAGGCCGAACCGTGCGACGAGACCTGCCCTTCCTACGACCTGTGCCGGAAGCGGATACTGATCGTGGGAGGCATGACCAAGATGGCCCGCCATTACCGGGAGATCGTGGAATCCAGGGGCGGTCTCCTGGAGTACCACGACGGAAACATGAAAAGCGGGGCCAGGGCCCTGGAGAACCGTCTGAAGCGTTCGGACCTGGTCCTCTGCCCGGTGGACTGCAACAGCCACGCCGCCTGCACCCTGGTCAAAAGACTGGGCAAGAAGCACAACAAGCCGGTCCGGATGCTGTCCGGCTCCAGCCTGAACGCCATTTCCCAGGCCTTCGAGCCCGAGTGGAACGAACCGGCCGGGATCGCTTCCGTAATGCCGGGCTGAACGCCCGCGGGGAGAATGACAATGAGCCATCGTTTTCAAATAAAGTTCCGTCAAAGCAATGGGGACCTGTACTGCCACCCCCGAGGCGTTCTGGACGGGAGTTCCGCCTGGGAACTGATCAAGCGGATCCAGGGCAAATACACCGGGGAGGGAAACGTGGTCATCGATACCGGGGGCTTGAGCGAGATTCTGCCCTTTGCCGCCCATATCGTGGCCCACAGGCTGACCGGCGGGGGCCTGCCCCGGGAACATGTGATTGTCCTGGGTGAAAAGGCGCCTGAAATCGCACCGCGCGGCTGCCGGGTCCTGGCCGGGAGTCGTGCGGCCGGGTGCAAATGCCAATCCCCCGGCCGTTCGTGCGCCTGCCGGGGAAATGGACCGGGTTCATGCGGCCGTGTCCTCGGTGCAGGCCAGGGGGATCACAATGAAGCCGTCGATTTGCCGGCCAGGCAAAGAAAGGGGTGAACCGTGCAGACCGATCTGAGAGGCATTCCGGAAACCATGCTTATTCCGCTCTGGGCCAAGGCCGTGGAAACCGGCCGGCCCGATCCCATCGTTCGGGATGAGCGGGCCGTCGAGCTCCTGTCCCGCATAGACTACGATTTCGGGAAGTTCAGCAAGGTCTGGCTTTCCCAGGTCGGTATCGCCGTCCGGACCGAACTGCTGGACCGACTCACCCGTGAGTTCCTGTCCCGCCAACCCGGCGCCGTGGTCGTCAACCTGGGGGCCGGCCTGGACACCCGGTTCGAACGGCTGCAATCGGAAAACTTCCATTGCTGGTGCGATCTGGACGTGCCGGAGGCGATTGCCCTGAGGCGCGGCTTCTTCGAGGAAGGCCCGCGGAACCGGTGCATCGCCAAGTCGATCTTCGATTATTCATGGTTCGATGACGTTGGCGGGGACGGCCGGCCGGTCCTGATGATCGCCGAAGGGCTGCTCATGTACTTTGAGGAGAGCGAACTCCGGCCCTTGTTCGACCGGCTTGCCGATCGGTTTCCCGGGGCGGAGATCCTTTTTGAAATGCTGGCGCCTTTTCTGGTGGGCCAGAGCCGGCGCCATGACGCCTTGAACAAGATGGGAGAGCACGTGGAGTTCAAATGGGGCCTCAAGGACGGCCGGCTGCTGGAGGGCTGGAACCAGGCCATCCGGTTCCTGGCCGAATACCACTATTGCGATTTTCACAAAGACCGCTGGAAATGGTTCGGCCTGCTGGTCCGCATGCCATGGCTACGGCCGAGACTGGCCCATCGGATCGTGCACCTGCGGTTTTTGTAACCCGGACCGATCACGGGCAGGAAGGCGGAAAAAAGGAAAATGGAAAGAACGTCATACAACTATCATTCTCTGACGTCGAACGGACCCTTGAGGTCCCTGGTCATCGTCGCCGGACTGGAGATGGAGGTCTTCGACCATCTGTCCGAACCGGTTTCCCCGGCCGACCTGGCCGAGCGGATAGGGTTCAATCCGGCCAACCTGGCCCGGTTCCTAAACGCCCTGGCCGCCATCGGGTTGATCGAGCACCAGGATGGGCTCTACTGGAATCGCCCCCTGACCCAGTTCCTGTTGGCGACCGCGTCTCCGACCTACCTGGGCGACTGGTTCCTGTTCATCCATCGCCTCAAGGTTTCCGGGCTCGAGCCGGTGGCCGCTTCGCTCAAGGAGGGTTTGCGGGCCTCGGCCTACCCGGGCAAGACAAGGCCGCCGCGTACCGTCGGACTCCAGGCCTGAGCTTCCGAACCGACCGGTAGGTGATTTCGCGGTCAGCCGCGGGCAAAATTCAGGTTGAAGTCAATATTCCCCAAAAGGCTGTCACCCAATTGGGTGATGATTTCAAGGGATGGTCCTGATCCATTTCATCAATAACAGGACGCCCTCTTATCTTTGGAGTCCAACGCTTTTGGGGGGAAAAAAATGATTCGATCTCTGTTTGAACAAGCGAGTATCAAAGGCATTCATTTGAAAAACCGGTTTGTCCGTTCAGCAACCGCGGAAAGCATGGCGACATCTGACGGATTCCCAACCAAAGATCTCAAAAACCTATATTGTACACTGGCCGATGGAGAATTAGGCCTCATAATAACATCCGGAAGTTTGATCGAGCCATGGAAAAACAACCCGCAAACTTTGGGGCTTAGATCGCCTCTGGCTATTTACGAGGATGGATATATCGATGCCTGGCAGGAGATAATCAGAGACGTCCACGAACGAGGTGCAAAAATTGCCATGCAGATTGGGCACTTGGGGCGGCAGGATGTCCCCGAACTCAGGGGCTCCGCGCTGATGGCCCCCTCAGCCGTCAACTTGAAAGGAAGCAATATTGTCACTCACGAAATGACCGTGAATGAGATCAGGAACATCGTTGAAAAATTTGCCCAAGCCTGTCGCAGAGTCAAAGAGGCCGGGTTTGACGCGGTACAACTCCATTTTGCACATGAAGACCTGGAAAAGCGCTCCATGATACTTGAGGAATTCGGCATTCCGGTTAAACAGGCGGTGTGCGAAGGCTGCCGGAATGAAAAAGGGGAGATCAGGCATAATTCCACCCGTTGCAGCGTATATCCATACCCAGAAAACAAAGGCGTCAAATTCTGTTTCGAGTGTGAAGACTTCCCATGTGATCACTTGCATCCTTACGCGGATCAGGCGGAAGTCAAGGCCCATAATCTCAAGGTATTCAATCTGTGTTTGATAAAGAAGATGGGTCTGGATGAATGGGCGAGAAAGGCGATTGACATTGGGGAGACATACTTTAATGGAAAGTGGACTCTTTAAGCCGTAAAGCCTGGGCTTGACCCGAGAAACAGTGTATTCGGACGGTTGGTTTTCGGGCCGCGTCCCATGGCACGCTGATTAACCCGGATTTCTCACCGGGTTTCGTGGCACGGATTTCCCGACAGCAGCAGGAGGCGACTGCAAAATCCGGGTTGAAAAGCGCAGGAGAAAAAAGCATGGCACAGGCGCCCCACATGACGGTCGAAGTTCAGTCCGCCGCCAATACCTGCCACAGGCTGCGCGGCGTCATCCACCAGTTCGCCGAATCGCTCGGCGCGGCCATCGACGCCAAGGACCCTTACATCAAGAACCATTCCCTGGAAGTGGCGGAACTCGCCTGGCTCCTGGCCCGCCGCCTGGGGCTGTCCCGCGAGGAGGCGGAACTCGTCCACATCGGCGGGCATTTGCACGACATCGGAAAGATCGGTGTGCCGGACCGCATATTGAACAAACAGGGACCTCTGGCCGATGACGAATGGGCACTGATGCGGCGGCATCCGGAAATCGGGGCCGGGATTTTGCTGCCGGTCCAGGAGATCGCCGCCAGCGGCATCATGGACATGGTCCTTCACCACCACGAACGCCACGACGGCCAAGGCTACCCCCACGGGCTCGCCGGCCAGGAAATCCCGATCGGCGCCCGAATCATCACCGTGGCCGACAGCCTGTCCGCCATGCTGGGCCAACGGACCTATCGCGACCCCATGCGATTTGAAACCGCCCTGGCCGAAATCAAGGACTGCGCGGGCAGCCAGTTCGATCCCCAGGTGGTCCGGGCCCTGGTCGCCGCCTCGAAAGAAGCCCGCGATCTTCTGAACGATCTGCAGCCGTCGCCAACCCTTCCGGAGGGGGCGGCGGGACGGGATATTTCAGGGGGCGGGCCATGCCCTGTTTGCCGGTTCGAAGGGAAAACGGGTTGACGGGGATACGGTCGTGAGCCGGAAGCGAACCGGAAAAAGAATCGGCCGGCTTCCCCTGGCCCGGCCGTATGGAACCGGCGGCCGATTCCCTGACCGTCAGACCAATCCGCGGAGACAGCGAAGGCAAGACAAAATGGAAATCAGATCGAAAGTGAGCAATGGCAACCTGCACGTTCATCCCCAGGGCGACCTGACCGCCGAATCGGCCGAAAGCCTGGCCCGGTTCATTCATGAGATGGACGACGGCCAGGGCCGGGTGTTCGTCGAAACCCGGGGCATGAATCAGGTCAACCCCTCCGGCTGCCTGACCCTGCGCTCCCGCCTGGAAGCCGGCGGTGTGTCGGCCCAGCGGCTCTTTTTCAAAGGGGAAAAGGGGTTCGACATGGCGCCGCCCGGGGCCCGGGTCCTGGTCGGGCCCATGCTGCGATGTCGGTGCCGCGGCGACCGATCCCGTTGCCGCGCCCGTTGAAACGGTCAAAGCACTCAATGGAGCCAGGCCGAAACCCGGCCTCGAGATTGGAGAAGACGCGATGAAAAAGGCAATCGTCATCTATGGTTCGACCACGGGAAACACGGAGACCGCGGCAAGGTGGATATCCTACGACCCGCGGGCCGGCCGGGTGGAAACCGAGGTCAAAAACGTCACCGAGTGCTCGGTCGAGGAATTGGACGGGAAATACGACCTGGTCCTCCTGGGCTGTTCGACCTGGGGGGATGAAGAGGTGGAACCGCGGGAGGATTTCGAGCCGTTTTTCGAGGAGATGGGCCAGGCCTCCCTGGAAGGCTGGAAAGCCGGGGTCTTTGGCCGAGGCGACAGCAGCTTCACCCACTTCCGCGGCGCGGTGGACGCCATCGAGGATCTGGTGGCCGGCCGGGGGGGACGGGTGGTGGTGGACTCGCTGAAAATCGACGGAGACCCCAAGGATTCATCCGACCGGATCCACGAATGGGCCGAGAGCATCCTTCTGGCTTTGGGCTGAAATGGCGCGGGCGCCGGCATGAGGGCCGGTTTTTTTCTTGACATGTTAGAATAATCTAATATAATGCGAATCGTCTTACGGTCTTCGGCCCACGGCCGGCGCGAAGAAAGTGAAGGCGCAACCCAGGACCTCGCCGGTCCGGTTGCGCCTTTTTTGTTTCAACCCGGACCCGGCCATCCGATTGAACCGGCGGGAGGAAAGAAAGCCATATGACGCTCGATCAACTCAAGCCCGGCAGCCAGGCCCGGATCGTCCACCTGGCGGCCAGGGACAAACTGGGGCAACGCCTGATGGACATGGGGATCTACCCCGGCCTGAGGCTCGAAATCGTCCGCAACGCCCCCCTGGAAGACCCCCTGGAAATCCTCCTGGACGGATACTATGTCTCGCTGCGCCATGAAGAGGCCCGTTTTGTCGAGGTGGAACGCTTATGACCTCGAAGGACAGACAGGCGGCCCTGGCCGGACAGCCCAACTGCGGCAAGTCCACGGTCTTCAACGCCTTGACCGGGGCCAGCCAGCACGTGGCCAACTACCCCGGGGTGACCGTGGACAAACTGGTCGGCTCGTTTCGGCACAACGGGACCAAGGTCGAACTGGTCGACCTGCCCGGCACCTACAGCCTGACCTCGTATTCACCCGAAGAACGGGTGACGCGGGACTTCCTGCTCCACGAAAAGCCCGGCCTGGTGATCAACGTGGCCGACGCCTCCAACCTTCAGCGCAATCTGTACCTCACCTTTCAGCTCCTGGAGATGGATGTCCCGCTGATCCTGAACCTGAACATGATCGACGTGGCCAAGGCCCGGGGACACGAGATCGACGCTGAAAAGCTGAGCCGCCGGCTCGGCGTGCCGGTCCTGCCCACGAACATGAAGAGCGGGCAGGGGAAAAAGGAACTCCTCGAGGCCGTGAGCGGGACGATTGCCCGGGCTGAGGGCCGGACCTCCCGGATCGACTATGGGGATATCGAGTCCTTTATCCGGGAACTGGTCGACGTGCTTTCCGCGGAACCGGCCCTGGCCGACCGCTACCCCTTGAGGTGGCTGGCCATCAAGCTGCTGGAGGAGGACCGGGAGGCTCAACGCCTGCTCGTGGACGGACATCCGGAAGCGGACCGGGTCCTGGCCGACGCGTCGGCCAAACGCAAGGCCTTCGAGGCGGCCTACGGCAAGACCCCGGAACAGCACGTCGCCGGCCGGCGCTATCAGGCCGCGGCCGACGTGGCCGCCTCCGCGGTCGGCCGGTCGGACCTTGGAAAGCGGCCTTTTTCCGACCGCATCGACGGGATCGTCTGCAACCGTTATCTCGGGCCGTTGATCCTGGTCGGGGTGGTCTACCTGCTTTATTATCTGTCCATCGTCCAGGGCTACAACCTGACCAACTACACCTGGCCCTTGCTGGCCAGGCTGCGCACTCTGGTCGAGGCCCTGGCTCCGGCCCCCGGGTTCATCGAAATACCCCTGATCCGGGCCTTTGCCCTCTGGTTCGTGGACAGCATCAACGCCCTGCTCAACTACATCCCCATCTTTTTCATTCTCTTCGGCCTGATCGCCATTCTCGAGGACAGCGGGTACATGCCGCGCATGGCCTTCATCATGGACCGGCTGCTCAGCCGGTACGGGCTGCACGGCCAGTCCACCCTACCCATGGTCCTGGGCGGGGTCTACGTGGGCGGATGCGCCGTGCCGGCGGTCATGTCCTGCAAGGGGATTCCGGACGAACGCTCCCGTCTGGCCACCATTCTCATCATCCCCCTGCTCAACTGCCTGGCCAAGGTGCCTTTGTACGTCCTGCTGATCAATATCTATTTCGCCCAACACAAGGGCCTGGCCATGTTCTTCATCTCGACCATCAGCCTCCTCTTCGCCCTGCCAATCTCGAAGATCCTGACCCTGACCGTCCTCAAGGACAAGGAGACCACGCCCTTCATCATGGAGATGCCGCCCTACCATTTGCCGACCGTGCGAGGCGTTCTGGTCAAGGCCTGGCGACGGGTCTGGCTGTTCCTGAAAAAGATCACCACCATCGTCGCGGCCGTGGCCGTGGTCATCTTCGTCCTGTTGCAGTTTCCGGGACTGAGCGCCGAACGCCTGGCCGATTACAACGGCCGGAAGGACCAGGCCGTGGCCGCCTTCATGGCCGCCATCCAGGGCACGCGGTTCGCCGGACGGATCCAGGAGGACCATCTCATGGACCTGGTCGGGTACTGGGACGAGTACAAGGACGCCAAGATGACGGCCGGAAACCAGGCGGCGCTCGACGAGTTGAAGCAACGCTTCGAGGCGCGGGACCCGGACTTTTACCGGATCGTCCAGCCCGGCGGGGACCAGGAGGCCCAAAAGGCCAATCGCGCCTTCAAGAAACTGGACCGGTCGCGACGGGAAATCCTGATGGCCATGCGCCAGGAACGTTTGAACCAGAGTTTCCTGGGGAGACTCGGCCAGGCCATCGAGCCGGTGACCCGGTTCGCCGGCTTCAACTGGCGCGTCAACGTGGCCCTGCTCAGCGCATTGGCCGCAAAGGAAAGCAGCGTGGCCACCCTGGGGGCACTGTACCAGCAGGAAGGTTCGGGCCAGTCCCTGGAACAGCGCATGGCCGAAGGGGAAAAAGGTTTCTCATCCCTGGCCGCCCTGGCCCTGATGCTGTTCATGGTCCTGTACCCGCCCTGCGTGGCCACGACCATCGCGGTCAAGCTGCAGTCGGGTTCGGCCAGGTGGATGCTGTTTTCCATGTTCTATCCCATGATCCTCGGCCTGGCCGTGGCCACCCTGGTCTATTCGGGCGGCCTGGCCCTGGGGCTGGACGGTCGCCAGGCCATGTACGCCTTTTACGGCCTGGCCCTGGCCGTGACCGTCGCGATGGGTCTGATTAAAAATCGGGCGCAGACCGCCTGAAGAAAAAGGAAAAGGAGGAATGAACGATGTTTAAAAGGAGCCTTTCAATTTTGTTCCTGGCCGTTGTGCTGGGAACGGGCGGATCGGCCCTGGCCCACACCCCCCTCTGTTCCTGCTGGGACAACGGGGACGGAACGATCACCTGCGAGGGCGGCTTCTCCGACGGCTCCTCCGCCGCCGGCGTGGCCATGCGGATCAAGGACCCGTCCGGAAAGATCCTGGCCGAGGGCCAGATCAACAAGCTGGGCGAATTTACCGCCGACAAACCCAAAGGGGATTACCAGGTCGAATTCGACGCCGGCGAAGGGCACCGGATTGTCATCGACGGCAAGGACATCCTGAAATGATCCCGGGTGAAAAAACAAGGATACGAAAAGGAGATTCGAGCATGAAAAAAACGATCGCGGCGTGCTTCTGTCTGATGGTGGTTCTGGCCGGCGTTCCGGCCCTGGCGCACTTCCAGATGGTCTACACCCCGGAAATCGCGCTGAACCAGGGCGAAAGCCTGGACTTGAAACTGGTCTTCACCCACCCCTTCAGCGCCGGACACACCATGAACATGGGCAGGCCGGAGCAGTTCTACCTGGTCCACAGCAAGGAGGACCAGTCTGAAAAGACAGACCTCATGCCGCGGCTCAAGGCCATCGAATGGACCAGTCAGGGCCACAAGGGCCAGGCGTTCGAGGCCAAGGTCAAGGTGCGCAAGATGGGCGACTACACCTTCGTCCTCGTGCCCGCGCCCTACTTCGAAGGCGAGGAAAGCATCTACATCCAACAGATCACCAAGGTCATCGCCAACGTGGGCGGCGTGCCCGGCGCCTGGAACCAGGCCCTGGGGCTGCCCGCCGAAATCCAGCCCCTGGACAAGCCGTACGCCCTGTGGACCGGCAACGTGTTCCGGGGGGTGGTGCTGAGCGCCGGCAAGCCGGCGCCCAACGCCGAGATCGAAGTCGAGTACATGAACCATCCACCGGTGATGGAGAAAAACACCTTTGCCGCCAAGGGGGAGGTCGGTGCGCCGCATCCGGCCTTCGAGACCATGACCATTTTCGCCGACCAGGACGGCCGTTTCTCGTTCGGCATACCCAGGGCCGGATGGTGGGGGTTCTGCGCCCTGGGCGTGGGCCCGGTCAAGGAACACCAGGGCAAGGAGCTCTCCCAGGACGGAGTCATCTGGATCAAGGCCGTGGACATGAAGTAATTCCGGCGCCCTCCCTCCGGACCGGGTGGCGGGACGCCGGCGGCCCTGAAAGCCTCCAGCCGCCGGCGTTCCGCGCAGCCCGGTTTCGTTCACCGCGGAAAACCGCGGGGAAGGCGAACCCGACCCGGCGTCACATGGCCAATGACCCGACGGACAGGCTGGCGAAATGAAAGAGCAGCCATCGGCATCCATCGGCGTTCTTGGCTGATGGTTCAAGGGAAGAAGGAAAACCGTCATGTGGGGATCGATCGTTCTGATATCGGGCGGATGCTTCCTGCTGGTCATGATCGCCACCGGCCTGCGAATCCGGCTGGCCGGCGGTGACTTCAAAGGCCGGTCGCCCTTCGGCCGGCCGCTGTTTTTGACGGGCAAGGCGGCCATGGGAATCCTGTGGGGCATGGCCTTTTGGCGGGCGGTCACCGTGGGGCTCGCCGCGGCGGCTCCATCGGGCTGGCCGGATCGGGTCGGCGCGGTGGTGTTTGCCATGGGCTCGGCCCTGGCTATGGCCGCTCTGCTCGATCTGGGGAGCGAATCCCGTTTCGGCCTCCCGGAAAGGGACTGCCGTCTGAAAACATCCGGTCTGTATGCCTGGTCCCGGCATCCCATGTACACCGGATTTTATCTCATGGCCCTGGGAGCCGGCCTCTATGTTTTCCACCCCGCCGGCCTGGTTCTGCTTGTCCCGGCCTTGTACTTGTACCATCGAACGGCCCTGGCCGAAGAACGGTTTCTGGCCGGGCGATTCGATAAGGCCTGGCGGGACTACACGAACCGGGTCGGACGGTACGGCGGACCTGCCCGGTTTTTCAGGTCGCCGCGCTCGAACTGATACCGCCTGTCCGGAAAATTACGGAACAAGGCCCGAACCGGGCCGGTCCAAGGAGAAACGATGGAAACCATGATCGTGCTGATCGTTGCCGGCCTGGCCGCGGCCTACCTGATCCGGCGTTTTTATAAAAACGCAAGGTCCCGGGAAGCCGGCTGCGGATGCGGGGGGCAATGCAGTTCCTGTTGCGCGGCCCCGCCGGAGCACCGGCCGGCCTCGGAGAGACCCGGGACACAGGGGTGATGATCGCCCGAACGACGGAAGACGGCTTCTGGCCAATAGTGTCCGGAACGGTTTTTGCCGGAAGCCATGGCCGATTGTCGGCCAAGGCTTTCGGCGGGCCAGGGTGGAAGGAACCGGGGATACGGGGAATAGGGATGTTGGGTTACGCTTCGCTCAACCCAACCTGCAACCACCCACAAAAGGTGCTGGTTCCCAAGCTCCTGCCTGGGAACATGGTCCTGGAAGCTCCCGCTTCCATCTTATTGCACCGAGGCGTTGCGACCGAAGGCGGCCGGCTATCTCCGGATTAAGGTGTCGAAGTAGAGCTTCAACGCATTTGGCGTTCCCACGCAGGAGCTTGGGAACGAGCAGGGCGGACTCGTGGCATCAGAGCAAAAACCGTTCCGGACACTATTGCTTTTGGCCCCTTTCCCCGAACCGGAGAATTCCGGGCCTGACCAGCAAATCCGGGGAGAAATCCGGCTTGAGCGATCGGATCGGGACGATCCGGGAGCGGAAGGGAGGTGATCGCCGGGAGCATTCTTTCTGCCCGGACACCCATTTATGGCCAGAGAAGAAGGGGCAGAGTCTTGCGTCCTCGCCTACTTTTCCCCGGTGCGGAAGATGGTGTCCCGTCTGAACTGGGCGTCGTCTTTGAAGGGATAGTCCAGGGTGTAGTGCAGACCCCGGCTTTCCTTTCTGGACAGGGCGGATTCGATGATCAACTCGGCCACCGTGGTCAGGTTCCTCAGCTCGATCAGGTCGGCGGTGACCAGATAGTTCCAGTAGAACTCCTCGATCTCCTCCTGGATGTTGCTGATGCGGCGTTTGGCCTTGGTCAGGCGGCTGGTGGAACGGACGATGCCGACGTAGTTCCACATGCAGCGCCGGATTTCCCCCCAGTTGTGGGAGATGACCACGGCCTCGTCGCTGTTTTCGGCCCCGCCGGGGTCCCAGTCCGGCACGTCGGGCAGGGGCTTGGCCCGCCGGTATTCCAGGTCGGCCGCGGCCGGCTGGATGGCCCGGTCGGCCAGGACCAGGGCTTCGAGAAGCGAGTTGCTGGCCAGCCGGTTGGCTCCGTGCAGGCCGGTGCAGGCCACTTCGCCCAGGGCGTAGAGATAGCGGATGTTGGTCCGGGCCCGGGTGTCGGTCAGCAGGCCGCCGCACTGGTAGTGGGCGGCCGGGACCACGGGCATGGGCTCCCGGGTGATGTCGACGCCCAGTTCGAGGCAGCGGCCGTGGATGTTGGGAAAGCGTTCTTTTATAAAGCCGGCCGAGCGGTGGGTGATGTCCAGGTACACGCATTCGTCGCCGCTGCGTTTCAGTTCGGTGTCGATGGCCCGGGCCACGATGTCCCGAAAGGCCAGGTCCTTGAGTTCGTGGTATTCGGACATGAAGGCCCGGCCCCGGGCGTCGATGAGTCGGCCGCCCTCGCCCCGGACCGCCTCGGAGATCAGGAAGTTCTTGACCTTGGCATTGAAGAGGCAGGTGGGGTGGAACTGGACGAACTCCATGTTGGCCACCACGGCGCCGGCCCGGTACCCGGTGGCCACCCCGTCGCCGGTGGCGATGTCCGGGTTGCTGGTGAAACGGTAGACCTTGCCCGACCCGCCGGTGCAAAGCACGACGACCCGGCCCAGAAAGGCCTTGACCACACTGTTGGATATATCCAGGGCATAGGCCCCCCAGCAGGATTCGTCGGACATGGTCGTCACGGCGCCCCGACGGTAGAGCTTGAACTGGGTGATCAGGTCGATGATGATGTGGTTTTCGTAAAAAGCGATGTTTTCCTCGGCGGCCGCCCGGGCCAGGAGGGCCTTTTCCACGGCCTGGCCGGTCATGTCCTGGGCGTGGACGATCCGTCGTCGGGAGTGGCCGCCCTCGCGGCCGAGTTCGAGGCCGTCGCCGCCGTGCTCGTGGGTGAACTCGACGCCCAGGTCCAGGAGTTCCCGAATCCGGTCCGGCCCCTCGGAGACCACCAGCTGCACCGCGTCCTCGTGGCAGAGTCCGTCGCCCGAAGTCAGGGTGTCCTGGATGTGCAGGTCGATGGAGTCGTCCTGCCCCAGGACCGAGGCGATTCCGCCCTGGGCCAGGTTGGTGCTCGTGTCCGAGCGTTCCTTTTTGGTGACGATGTTCACGGTGCCGTAACGGGCCGCCTTGAGGGCGAAGGACAGCCCGGCGATGCCGCTGCCGATGACCAGGAAATCACTGGTATATTTCACGCCGACCTCCAAGGTGGAAATTATGGCCCCCCCGTGTCGAAATGGCAAGCGGATTTCAACGGCCCGGCCGGGGTTGCGGGGCGGGTTTGCGGGGTGTAAGATGGGCTCCGACATTGAAGACCAAAGGAGTGAACGTATGATCGTGTGGCGCAGTCTGATTCTGGCCGGCCTCCTCTCGATTCTGGTTGCCCCGAGCCCCGCGGCCGGGGGACCCGTCGGGACCGTCCCGGCCGGGTCAACGGCCTCCCAGGCCGCCCGCCCGCCGGCCCCCGGGCATTCGGCCCTGATCTCCGTCCCCGAAAAGGTTTTCGATGCCGGCGAGGTCGAGAGCGGGGCGACGGTGAGCCATGATTTTCCCGTTCAAAACCAGGGAACGGGTCCCGAGGAAATTCAAAGCGTCAAACCGGGCTGAGGCTGTTCCGTGGTCAAGTTTGACCGCAGGATCGAACCCGGCCAGACCGGTTACATCCGACTTTCGGTCCGGACCAGCCCCGGCTGGGCCGGCCGCCGGTTCACCAAGCGGGCCTCGGTCTCCATGACCGACCCCGCACAGGCGGGCTTCTTTCTGACCCTGACCGGCCGGGTCAAGGGGCCGCCGCCCCAACCGGCCCCGACACCGCCCGGACAGACGGTCGTCCCGGCCCCGAAACGCATCGGCCCCTGATGCAACTCCTCCACCATTCCGTCTCGGACTGATCGGACCGCCATGTCCCGAAGACTGGTCATTTTCGACTGCGACGGCGTGATGTTCAACTCCCGCCGGGCCAACGAGGCCTTTTACAACGCCATTCGCCGGCATTTCGGCCTCCCGCCCATGGACCTCGGGCAGATCGATTACGTCCATATGGCCACGGCCGAGGAGTCGGTCAACTACATCATTCCGGACCCGGCCCTGCGGGCCCCGGCCCAGGCCTATCGCCTCACCCTGGACTACCGCCCCTTTGTCCGCCTGATGATCATGGAACCCGAACTCCGGGACGTCCTGGCCTTTCTGAGGCCCGGGATCAAGACCGCCGTCTCGACCAACCGCAGCAACACCATCCGGCCTTTGCTGGAAAATTTCGGACTGATGGATTCCTTCGACATGGTCGTCTCCTCCCAGGACGTAACCCGGCCCAAGCCCGACCCGGAATCCGTTTTCCTGATCCTCGACCGGCTGGACGTGCGGCCGGGAGACGCCCTCTTTGTCGGGGATTCGACCACGGACGCGGACGCGGCCCACGGCGCCGGCGTCGAGCTGGTCGCCTACCGGAACCCGGACCTGCCGGCCGAATATCACATCCGGGCCCTGGGGCAGATCAAGACCATCGTCGGCCCGGGGTAAGGCCGGAAGGCAGAACGGGGGACGTCCCGCATTCCCCGGCTCAAATTAAAAAGGGCCGCCTCGGGGCGGCCCTTGATCCGATGCTTTTCAGGCGGTCTAGAGTTTTACCGGGATGATGTGCGAACTCAGGAAGATGACCAGCTCGGTCTTCGAGTCCTCGATGGCCCGGCTCTTGAACAGCCAGCCGATGATGGGAATGCTGTGCAGGCCCGGGACCCGCTTGATCGAGCGGCCTTTGTTGTCCACGATAATCCCGCCGATGACCACGGTCTCCCCGTCCTTGACCATGAGCTTGGTCTTGGCCTCCCGCTTGTTGATGGGCGGATTGTTCGCCCCCCGGGAGTAGTCCGGCGAGTCCTTGGTCACGGTGATGTCCATGGTGATGATCTGGCCGTTCTTCTCGATGTGCGGCTTGACGCTGAGCATCAGGGTCGCGTCCCGGAATTCGGTCTTGGTCCCTTCGGAACTGACCGTCTGGTAGGGAATGGACTGGCCCTGCTTGATGTAGACCTCCTGGTCGTTCTGGGCCAGGATGCGGGGCGCGGAAACGATCCGGCCTTCGCCGGTCTCTTCCATGGCGTAGAGTTTGGCATCCAGGCTGAACCAGTCGGTCAGGACGCCGAAACCGATGCCCATGCCGTATTGCACCGGGTCGACCAGGTTGACGCCCATGCCTCCGCGCCCGCCCCAGGGCCCCACGCTGGTCACTCCGACGCCGGCGGTGCCGGAAGGCGGTGAGGAGATGGCCGCGCCCGGGACGGCGCCGTACAGGTTGAACAGTTCGCCTTCACCCCCGAAGCGGCCGCTGACGTTGCCGCCCCAGTTGACGCCCAGGCTTTTGGTGAAACTGGTCGAGGCTTCGACGATCCGGGATTCGATCAATATCTGGCGGGCCACCTTGTCGTTCTTTTCAAAGACCTCGGCCATCTGGGAGATGATCTCGGCCTCGGCCGTGACATAGATGTCGTTGCCGATAATGGCGAGACTGGTCCCTTCCCGGCGCTTGTCCGCGGCGGGCAGGAGCTTTTCCAGGACCTCCTTCATGCTGTCCACCGAGGCGTACTTGGGCGTGAAGACCTTTTTGGACAGCGCGGCCGGAGCGACGGCAATCTCCTGCTCTTTTTTGATTTCATCGATGATGGCGTTCTTTTCCGCCTTGAGCAGCTCGAGCTTGTCGATGCGCAGCACGTTGCCCCGCTGGACCACGCCGAGCTGATTGGCGGCCAGGACGATGTCCAGGGCCTGATCCCAGGGCACTTCCTTGAGCCTGAGGGTGACCTTGCCGGCGACCTTGTCGGAAACGACCACGTTCTTGCCGCTGACATCGCCGATGATGCGCAGGATGTTATGGATATCCGCGTTCTGAAAATCCAGGGAGATGCGGGCGCCGGCGTATTTTTTCGGTCCGGTCAGGCTGGTGTAGCCCATTTTTTCCAGTACGGATTCGGTGGATTCGGCCGTTTTCTCCTGGCCGGCGATCATGGGTTTGGCCTCGCCGGATTTGGCCGGGGGAGGGCCGGGTTCAACCGGTTTGCGGGGCAGGACGGCCTGGGGCGGGGGCACGTCCGAGGGATCGAAGTCCATGAAGGTCATCCGGCCTTCCTGGCCGAGGTGGTAGGGCACGACCTGGCGCAGCCGGACGTACAGTTCCACGCGGCCGCCTGCCCCCTGGGCCGGCTTGATATAGTTGACCGGGCTCCGGAAATAGGTGGTGTCCAGCGGGCGGGTCAAGCGGGACGGGATGCGGGCCGGGGTCAGAGACAAAACGACCGTGCCGCCGTCGTCCCGGGTGGATATCTGGGGCGTGACCTGATAGTCGGTCCGGATGGCCAGGCGGGTGCGGCCGGTATTGCCCAGAGGCATGAAGTCCACGGCCGTAACCAGGGCCCGGGAGCCGGCCGGAGGCGGGCTGGCCGGACCGGTGTCTTCGGAAGCCATTTGAGCGGGTTGAATGGATTCGGCGCGCATGGTATGCGACTTCGGGGATTCGGCCGCCGGGGAAGACGGTTCCCGAGGCGTCTCCCGGTCCACCGCGGCCGGCCCCTTGGCCGACGTATCCGCGGTGCCGCAGCCCCCGGCCAACAGCCCGAACGCCAGGCAGACGAATAACAGAATTATCGTGAAGGCAGGCCTTCCCCGATTCATGTTCATTCTCCTTCGATGGGTTTGAGCTTCAACATCGAGATGCGCTTCTTCCGCTCGCCCAGATAGTTCTTGAAATACTCTTCCACCTCGACCCGGTCGGGGTAGATGGCCGCGACCTGGCCGGCGCGCGTGCCCATGTACGTGCCGGGCTGAATGATGTAGCCCATGCCGGCCGAGTCCTCGACCAGGGCCCGGGAGTTGTCGCCGGCCATGATGATGGCCACCAGCTTGAGCTGGGAAAGCTCCATCCGCTCCAGAGGCGTCTTGGGCCGGTCGGCCTCCTCCTGGCTCTCGGTCGCCTTGGCCGCCTGGGTCACCGCTTCGATGGGCCGGAAGGGATCGTTCATGCCTTCCGGATTCCAGACATACTCCTTGGCTTTTTCTTCATACATGGCCAGGAGCTTTTCCATGGACAGCTTGTCATCCTCCGCTGCCTGATCGGTGGCCGGGGCCTTGGTTTTGGGAGGAGCGGGACGGGCCTTCCCGGTCACGGCATTCTGGATTTTGTTGGCGGTCGTGGCCTCTTCTTCGCCCCCGAAAAAACCGCATCCCGGACCGAAGGCGAGCAGGAGCAGGCCGGCGGCGCAGATCAAGGCCCAGTTCCGGATGGTCCGCCCGAGGTCGTCTTTGGTCATTCCCTTAGCATCCATGTGATTCAGCCCGCTTGATGATCCCTATTCCTTGGGGGGACGGCGACGTTTGACCGGCTTGGCCGCTTCCGCCTTTTTCTTTTCCACCTCTTCAATCTCCTTGGATGTCATGAAACGAAAGGTGGTGCCTCGACAGTCGGTGGTCAGAATCATGTCTCCTTCGACCATTTTGGGATTGCCCATCTTGATGTCCGAGATGTTCACGATCCGCGGCAGCTGGCCCAGTCGGTAGAAAAAGGTGGCCACATTCAAATACGGCCCCTCGACACGCATGTCAAAAGTGATTTCAGCGTAAAAATCCTTCAAGGCGTCCTTGGGCTGCGGCTGGAACATGACGACGTTCAGACCCGACTGAGCCCCGTTGTCGGAAATGGACTTGAGCAGCTGATCGACTTCCTTGGTCTCGGGGAGAAGGCGGCTGGCGAAGCTGAAGCGGAGCTGCACCTCTTCGAGGCGCTCTTTGAGCTTGGGGATTTCGCGAGCCTTCCTTTCGTGCTGCTGAATCTGGCCTTCCAGCTTCTCGATGTTTGCCTGAATCTGGGCGCCTTCGGTCTGGGTCGGCTGATAGAGCAGGAAATAGAAACCCACTCCCAACAGAATGATCGTGCCGGCCAGAATCCCCAGCTTGTGAGGGGTTTTCAGCTTGTCGAGCTTGTCCCAGGGGATTTTCGACTTCTTCACGGCGATACCCTAAGATTTCTTGGCGGCCTTGTCCGCCTCCTCGTCCGGTTTCTTCTCGGTCAGCACCAGACTGCAGGTGATGGAAAAGCTCTTCAAACGCATCTCGTTGCGGACCTCCTCGGTCGAACGGACCAGATCGACGTTGTCGAAGTAAAAATTGGTCCGGATACGGCCCTTGCGCAACAGTTTGACCTGCTTGATCAGATCGTCCTTCCGCGAAACCAGGTCCTCCGGCGACTCGATCTCCTCGAGACGGGCCACCAGGTCCTTGGGCGCCGGTCGCAAATCCTTGAGCCCGTCGATCCGAGCTTTCAGTTCATCCAGCTTTTTCAACTGCTCCGCCCGGGCCAGCAGGTCATCGAGTTCTTCGAGGGCCTTGAGCAGACTTTCGATCCGTTTGAGCGTCTTGAGATTTTCGATGAAGTCGGCCACGGTCTCGTTGTCCATGGCCACGCCCTTGAGGGTCAGGTTGCTGCCGCTCTTGTTCAAATGAACCAGCCAGGCCCGATTGACCGGAATCTGCCGGCTGACCTCGTCCAAAATCCGAACCGGGCCCTTGCGCTGGGCCTCGAGGTCGGCGATGACGTTGAGTTTGAGCTGAAGGCCTTCCTCTTCCTTGTTCAGCGCATCCACTTTTTTGACCTTGGTTCGCAGGGCCGCCTCCCGGGTGGTCAGGGCCTCCTCATCGGCCCGAAGCTGGGCCAGGCCGCCGGCGGCCTGCAGGTAAACCACGGCCATGAGAACGACGCACGCGGCCACGGAAACGGCATATATGACAATCTGTTTTTTCAGGCGGGACACCCGCCTGAACTCCTGGATGGGAAGCAGATTGATGCGGATCAAATTTCTTCCCCCCTTCTAAGGGCCAGTCCGACGCAGATGGCGACCTGAGGGGCCATGTATTCCACATAGGCCGGGTCGAACTGTTTCTGGTCGATACCGATCTTCCGGAAGGGGTCCAACAGATAGACCGGCAGGCCCAACTCCTTGCTGAAAGCCTTGTCCAGACCGTGAATGCGGCTCGATCCGCCGCTCAAATACACTTCCGCGACCTTTTCGCCCGGATAGGTGGATTCGAGGAAGTCCAAAGCCCGCTGGGACTCGGCAATCCAGTTTTCCACGGCCCGGGTCACCACCTCCTCGACCGGGGACTGCTCCGGAGCCTCGACGCCCCCCAACTTGATCCCCTCGGCCGTATCGTGATCCATGTCCCCGAAGGCGTCCTGAATGTCCTGGGTGATGCGAGCGCCACCCATGGCCGCATCCTTGGTGAACAGTGACATGCCTTCCTTGATGATGTTGATATTCATCTTGTTGGCTCCGATGTCGATCAGGCCAACCGTGCCCTGTTGATCAGGATAACTGTGCGTGAAAGCATTTTCAAGAGCGAAAACGTCCACGTCGACTATATTCGGAGACAGCCCCGCCTCCACCAAAATGTCGATATAGGTCTCGATCACGTCCTTTTTGGCCGCGACGAGAATGACTTCCATCTGATCGTCCTCGCCCTCGTCCTCCCCCAGAATCATGAAATCCACGTTGACTTCCGAGATGTCGAAGGGAATGAACTGCTCGGCTTCCACCTCGATGTTCTGGGCCAGTTCGGCACGGGGAGCCCGGGGAAGCGAAATCTTCTTGATAATGACCGAGTAGCCCGAAATCGAGGTGCAGACGTTTTTGGCCTTGATCTTGAGAGACTTGATCAGGTTCTTGATCGCACTGACCACAATCTCCTTTTCCTGGACCTCCCCATCCATGATGGCCTGAGGCGGCAAATGGACCAGCCCCATGGTCCTCAATACCAGGCCGGACTTGGTATCCTCCAGGACAATGCCCTTGATCGAATGTGACCCGATGTCCAGGCCCAAAATCGTTTTTGCTTGGCCCAGCATAGCCCGCCAACCTTACCCTATAACCATCAGTCGTCTTCAGCGAAGATCTTGGCCTTGTCTTCCAGCTTGTAGCCCAACGCTAAAATGATCTTTCGCTTGGTCTCCATCCGACAGTTTTTCCCGCCCTCGATGCGATCGATCGTAAGAGGGGAGACCCCTGCTTTTCTGGCCAGCTCCGCCTTGCTCATCAAGAGCTGCTCCCGAATCTTTTTAAGAGAGTTCCTAGCCAAATCTCACCCTCCCTTGGCAACGGGTTTCCGCTGATAGCATTATTTTCTTAATAAGGTTGCCAATCCTTTTAGTACAGGTTGCTCCCGCTAATTTTTCACCTATTTGAACACTTCTGATGCACATTGTCAAGCCTTTTGTTGCAATTTATAATAAATTTTAATAACTTATACTTTATATAGTGTGAATGTCGAACATGGACCACAAGATATAGAGCCAAATAATAGCAGCATCCCGTTTCTTGATTATATCCGGCAGGAAGGGAAGATCGGCCGGGTTCTATGATTTATAATAGATTGATGTTACACGGTTAACGAACCTCTCGGGAGCCTGGACCTGTGCCGATGCTTTTCATCTTCCGGCAGACGTTGGGGTATCCGGGCGGATAAACGGGACACAATCATTAAACGAACAGGGGCATATTGTATTCTGCCCGCCCGGGCGGCCTCCGGCCGCGACCCGGGCCTGAAGGCCTGCTTCGGGACGCAAATACGGATTGACGGGGAGCCATGATTTTGAAACTATTGAACATGCGGGGGCGGGCGCATTCCTGGCGGCTTGCCGCGGGGAACGCCCTGAACCGGGGGACGGGAGTTATGCTGACACCGAAAGTCGGGTCGAAAACCTTGGGGCCGGGGCCGCGAAGCGCGGCCGGGGTCGGGCGAATCGAAGGCGCTGATAACGATTGCGGCGGCGCGGACGGGACCTGGCTGGTCGTGCCCTGTTACAACGAGTATGACCGTCTGCCCGCGGATGTTTTGGGGGCTTTTCTGGACCGCTGTCCCGGCCCGGGACTCTGCCTGGTCAACGACGGCAGCACCGACGGGACGGCCGGGCTTCTCCGGGGCCTGGCCGAACGCTATCCCGGGCGGACGGTCCTGGTGGACTATGCCGAGAACGCGGGCAAGGCCGAGGCGGTCCGGCGAGGAGTCCAGCGGGTGCTGTCCCGCGATGCGGTCGAATGGATCGGGTATTGGGACGCCGACCTGTCCGCCTCCCTGGATGAGCTGCCCCGGTTCTTTCGTTTTCTCGAAGATTCTCCCCGGGCCGAGGTCCTGACCGGCTGCCGTCTCCGGCGGATGGGTTCGAGGATCGACCGGCGCTTGTGGCGCCATCTGCTGGGCCGTTTTTTCGCCACCCTGGCCTCCCTGCTGCTGGACATGCCTTATTACGACACCCAGTGCGGGGCCAAGCTCTTCCGGGCCGGTCTGGCCCGGGACGTGTTCCGGGACCGTTTTCTGGCGGTCTGGTGTTTCGACGTGGAGATCATGGCCCGCATCATCGCTTCGAGGGGACACGACGAAGCCCTGGCCATCATCGTCGAAGTGCCTCTTCTGAGCTGGGTGGACCGGAGCGGTTCGCGCCTGAACCTGGCCGGAATGGCCCGGGCCCTTTGGGAACTGCCGGTCATCTTTCACCGCTATCGGCCGGACCGGCGGCCCGTTGAGTGATCCGGCCATGAAGCGGTCCGAAATATCGGCCGCCTGGCGGCCGGCCGGGGCCGCGCTGGCGGTCCTGGCCGTGGTCCTGGTCTACGCCCGGACCCTGACCCCGGACTTCTTTTTCTTCGGAGACTCCTGGCTGGCCCTCGAGCATGCCGCCTTCAGCGGCTTCTCCGACTGGCTCGTCCCCTGGCCCCGAACCGTTTACAACGACCGACCGGCCGGGTACCTCCTGGTCAAGCTCCTCTACCATGCCTTCCGTCTGGACCCGGTTCCGTACCACGCGGTCCTGCTCGGACTGCACCTGGCCAACATGTTCCTGGTCTTCAGCCTGTCGACCCGGATTTCGGGTTCGGTCGTCCTGGGCTGGGCCGCGGCCATGCTCTTCGGGCTGCACCATGCCGCCAGCGTGACCGTGCCCTGGATCGGGGCCGCCTTCGAGGTGCTTTGCTGCCTGTTCTGCCTGCTGGCCTTCCGGCTCCATATTTCCCCCGGGCGATGGCTTCGGTGGGCTGCCCTGGCCTGCTACTTCCTGGCCATGCGCTCCAAGGAGACGGCCCTGCTTCTGCCCGTGGTCCTGGTCTTTTACGAACTTTGGGTTGTGAACGACGGACCCTCCCGCGCCGCCCTGGCCGGGACCTGGAAGAAGACGGCCCCGATGCTGGCCCTGATGACCGCCTTCGGCCTCTGGTACCTGGTCCTGACCCTGTCCCCGGAGAGCCGCCTGCCGGAGGCCCATCCCTACCGGCCGGACGTGTCCTGGTCCGCCTTTGCCGACGGGCTGGGCTACTATCTGGGGCGGATAATCTATTGGAACCATGCTCCGATCTGGCTGGCCCTGCTCTTTGGCGCCGGGCTGGCAACGGCCGTCGGCCGGCGGGCCGGCACGGTGGTCTTCGGCGGCCTGGGCTTCCTCCTGTTTCTCCTGCCCGTCCTCTTTATCAAGGACCGGCGCATGGACTTTTACCTCTACCTGCCTTCGGTCTTTTTCTTCATCGCCCTGCTCGCGGCCGTTCACCAGCCGGCCGCATGGCTGGAAAGACGAACCGGCCGGCCGGTTCTGTCCCTGCCCCTGACCCGGGCCGAGGCCCTGACCGTCTTCCTGGCCCTGGTCCTGGTCGGCCTGCCGATCTGGACGGGCGGGATCATCGAGCGCCAGGCACGGGTCAGTCTCTTCGGCCGGGTCAACCGCCATGACCTCGACTTCATGCGCCGGCGTTTTCCCGATCCGCCCCCGGCCACGACCTGGTACGTCTCCGGGGTGGCCTTCAAGGGCAGCGTGTTCGCCTTCCGCCGGGGCGTGGCCCTGCGGGTCGTTTACCGGGACCCGGACCTGAAGACCGTGATCGGACCGGGCCCGGAGCGCCTGGCCGCGCTCTATCGGGCCGACCCGGGGCCGAAAGTCCTGATGCGTTACCACTGGCGGGCCATATCGGGCCGGATGCCCGAACTGACCGTACTGGCCGGCCCCGAGAGGCTCGAACCCGGGGGAAAATGAGGCCGGGAATTTGGGGCTTTACAAAAACAGGGTCCAGACGGTAATATTCCAGACGCCAGGGAAGATGATCCCGCTTCGCCTCGGACGCATCAGACACGGTCTTGGTCAAGGACCGGACACGAAGCGGGCCGGTCCCCCCTGAATTCAGACGCGCACCGGGGTACTTTGCTCTCTCGACGGTTCTCCAAATCCGAACCCGCTCCCGCGCCCCAGACCGGGACCGAAGCCGGAAAAAAAGGCGTCCTGCGGGAATATGCCGAGGCCATCGCCTTGGCGGTCCTCCTGGCCCTGTTCATCCGGGCCTTTGTCGTGCAGGCCTTCAAGATTCCCTCGGGCTCGATGCTGCCCACCCTCCAGATCGGCGATCACATCCTGGTCCTCAAGTCCATCTACGGCGTGCGCATGCCCTTTACCAACAAGGTCATCATCCCGGTCCGCAACCCGGTCCGGGGCGACGTGGTGGTCTTCATCTATCCGGTGGACCCGAGCAAGGACTTCATCAAGCGCATCGTGGGCGTGGCCGGGGACAAGGTGGAAATCCGGAACAAAAAGGTTTTGGTCAACGGCAAGCCCATACCGGACGACCCCGGGTACTACGACGACCCCACCGTCTATCCCATTCTGGCCCGGCCCCGGGACAACTTCGGCCCGGTCACGGTCCCGCCCCACAAGCTGTTCGTCATGGGCGACAACCGCGACCACAGCTACGACTCCCGATTCTGGGGCTTCGTGGACCTGGACGCCGTGCGGGGCAAGGCCGTCCTCATCTACTGGTCCTGGAACTCGGACCGCTGGCGCGTCCGCTGGGGCCGCCTCGGCGACATCGTCGATTAACTTCGCCACCGGCCCGAACCCACGGACTCGAACGGGTGAGCCGGCATGACCCCCATTGAAATAACGGCCGCGGTCTTCGGTTTCGTCTGCGTCTGGCTGACCGTGCGCCAGAACGTCTGGTGCTGGCCCACGGGTCTGGTTCAGGTCCTGCTTTACATCGGGGTCTTTCATCAGGCCCGGCTCTACTCGGACATGCTCCTGCACGTCATCTACGTCTTCATGCAGGTATTCGGCTGGTACAACTGGCTGTATGGAGGGCGGGGCCGTTCCAGGCTTCCGGTCTCGCGCCTGACCCCCCGGGGCCTATTAGCCTGGACCGCCGCGTCCGCGGCCGGCACGGCCGCTCTGGGCGCCTTCATGTCCAGCCTGACCGACGCCGACCTGCCCTACTGGGACGCGGCGACCACGGTCCTGAGCCTGACGGCCCAATGGCTGATGGCCAAAAAAATCCTCGAGAGCTGGATGTTCTGGATCATCGTGGACTTGCTGGCCATCGGCATCTACGGGGTCAAGGGCCTCTATCCCACGACCGTCCTGTACGGGGCCTTCCTCGTCCTGGCGACCACGGGGTTTCTGGCATGGATGAAAGACCTGCCCGAGCCGGCTCCGGCCTGATCCTGGGCAAGTTTATGCCCCCCCACCTGGGCCATCAATACCTGGCCGATTTCGCCTCGTACCAGGTCCAACGCCTCTACGTGGTCGTGGCCACCCTCGAGTCCGAGCCCATACCCGGCCGGTTGAGGCTGGCCTGGATGGAGGATATCTGCCCCCGGGCCCGGGTCATCCGCCTGACCGACGACAACCCCCAGTATCCCGAAGAAGACCCGGATTTCTGGAACATCTGGCGCAAAAGCCTCGAGCGCGTCCTGCCCGAACCGCCGGATATGGTCTTTGCCTCCGAAAACTACGGCTTTCGCCTGGCCGAGGAACTGGGCGCCACGTACGTTCCGGTGGACCACGCCCGGGAACTGGTCCCGATTTCGGGCACGAAGATCAGACAGGACCCGCTCCGTCACTGGGCCTACCTGCCCCCGCCGGTCCGGCCCTACTTCGTCCGCCGGGTGGCCGTGGCCGGCCCCGAGTCCACGGGCAAGAGCGTGCTGGCCCGGCGTCTGGCGCACCATTACCACACCGTATACGTCCACGAATACGCCCGGGGACTGGTCGACCTGAACGACGGGCGGGTCGATTACAATCTGTTTCCCCGGATCGCCCGAGGCCAGGCCTCGGCCGAAGAAGCCATGGCCCGCCAGGCCAACCGAATCCTCTTCTGCGACACCGACCTGATCACCACGGCCCTGTACGCGGACATGTTCTTCGGCCGCTGCCCGGGATGGATTCGGAGGGAGGCCGAACGCCGCGCCAGCGACCTGTACCTGGTCCTCGAACCGGACGCGCCCTTTGTCCCGGACCCCCAGCGGTTTTTTGCCGACCGGCGATACGAGTTCCTCGAAGGGTACCTGGCCGAACTGGACCGGCTGGGGCGGAGCCACGTTCGCATCGGCGGCGA
>JAHJTB010000516.1 GCA_018830135.1 Pseudomonadota bacterium
TTCATGATCGAGTTCAGGTTGAAGGCCAGAATCATGATCCACCACCAGGCCGCGTTCTCCCCGAAATCACCCGACGGCAACTTTCCACCGGCCAGATCGTCTTTCATCACCGCATGCGCCTCTTCACTCTTCCCGCAACGCGCATACAGCCAATTGACCAGCTTGGAGCCTTCCCAGTCCATGTTGGTCACGATTCCATGAACCTTGTATTTCGTCTCGGCCATGGTCAGGGACGGAAACGGCAGGCAGTCCGAGTCTTCGAGCCCCGGTAGGCTCAGCTGCCGGACCACTTCCCGCGTGGCCAGGTAACGGTAGACCGGGGCATTCTTGCTGTGAGCGATTTCCTTGGGCACGAAGCAGACCTCCGCGAACTCCCGGTCCGTCTTTTCCCGCTTCCCATCGATCTCCTTGTAAATCGGCTGCCACTCGGATTCAGGCACCTCGGAAACGGCCTGCTTAAAAGGTGCCGTCACGTCGCAGCCAATGGCAAACTCGATCCGGCCGAAACGTTTGCTTTGGCCCTTCTCGCAAAAGGCGAGCAGGTCGAGCTGATATCCGGCCGTGTCCGAACGAAGCCGTACCGTCTTTACACCCTCCGGCAACAACTCCAACGCTTCCCGAAAGACCCGTGACTGCTCATAACCCGCCGGCACGTCGCCATCACGAAATTCCGTGTGCAGCACCAACTCATGCTCCGCCCACCACGTATTCAACGGCTGATATCCCTTGAATTTCTTGTAACAATATCGCGCTTCGCTCTTGCCGCTCTCCACGAGCGTGGCGTCCATGTCCAACGTCGCGACCTCCTGGCAATCCTGACGCGGCGCAAATGCGGCCAGATTCCCGTTCACCCAACGAAACCCGGCCAGATAGGCGTTCGGGGACGGGATGAAATCCTCTTGCGCCGGACGAAGCAACTCCTGATCCGAATCATGGAACTCGCTGAGGTAACAAAAGACCGACGAAGGAGAAGGAACCGAACGCTCTCGATCCTTCCGGAAACGGCGCTCCAACTCCCGGCGGTCCTTCCGGCGCATACCATGATGCCGGACTCGATCCATCAACCGACAGAATCCCTCGTCACCTTCCAGAACCCGAAGATCCTCCACGCACTCCCCGCCCGCAATATTCAGAAGCACTAACGACGAGACCACTTCGTAGTCGCTCCAGCCCTGACCGCCCACACGAACTCCTACGTGACGATTAAGGGTTTCATGCAAATGAGCCCGGATCATCAGGTCCAGGTAAATCGGAAGACCGGCCAGACTCGTGGCTCCCCAGGTGCTTTTCTCGATTTCATACTGGAAAGAAAGAACAACTTGTGCCATGATCTATTCACCTCGTTGGTGATGGTTTCTTTGCGTAGAAAACATCATATCATCCTGATTTCTCAGGGCCAACGAGGTTTTTCTTTTTTATAGACGGTGATTCAGGGAACATCCGGTGTAACCCCTTCGTGTTTGGGTGCGGCGCCGAACCGCCCTGGGGCGGCCCCTGTTCCTGGTAAAAATTACCATCCGGCCGGCGTTGGGCAAGGTGACCGTTTCGTGACCGCCACGAACGGCCTGGACAGGTCCCCGGCCGGTGGTTTATAAAAAAGGCGTCCCCAAACACCAAAACGAGGAGGCGGACATGAAAGCCTGGCTAAACGGTCAGTACGTCGACTGGGAGCAGACCACGGTTCCGCTCCTGTCCCACAGCTTCAGCCGAGGGTCGGCGATCTTCGAGGTCCTGGACATCGTGGCCGGGGAAAAAGGACCGGCCTATTTCGGCCTGGACGAGCACGTGGCCCGCTTCTTCAACTCGGCCAGGCTGTCCTACATGGACCTGCCCCTGACCGAGGACGGGTTTCGGCAGGCCCACATCGACGCGGCTCGCGAAAACCAGGTCGCTCATGGGCTGGCCAAGTCATTCGCCTACTACCCGAATATCGAACTGACGGCCCTGCCCCAGAATCCCGAAGTTCACACGGCCATTTTCTGCGTGGATTTCGGTCTGTTCGGAGTCAGGCAGGAAGACCTCTCCGCCCCGGCCAGCGTGGGGATATCTTCGTTCCGCAAGCTGCACCCCGAGACCGTACCCGTCCACGCCAAGATAGTCGGCAATTACGTCAATGCCTTTTTGGCCAAGATGGAGGTCAAAAAGCGCGGATACGACGACGTGATCATGCTCGACACCATGGGCCTGGTTTCGGAAGGGGCCACGTCGAACGTCTTCCTGGTCAGGGAGGGCCGGATTATGACGCCGCCCCTTCGATCGTCCCTGCCGGGAATCACCCGGCGCGCGGTCATGGAACTGGTCAGGGACATGGGCCTTCCGTTCGTGGAAACCGACATTCGGCCGGAGGATCTGGGGTCCTGTGACGAAGCCTTTTATTCCGGCAGCGTAATCAAGATCCAGCCCATCAAGGCCATCGAGGGCCGGGAACTAGGAACGGCTTGTCCGGGACCGATCACCTCGGCCGTGGCCCATCGGATGTCCGAGGTCCTGGCCGGCCGTGATTCGCGATTCGAAAATTGGCTGACCTATATCTGAGCGATCCGACCCCGACCGAGGCCGGTTTTGGCTGAGCGGATCAAGTATGGCAACGCGGCCCTGGGCCTGGTCCTGACCTTGGCCTGTCTGTTACTGGCCGTTCCGACCCTGCCTTTCTTGGCGATTTTGCCCCTCGGCCCCGGCAGGAGATGCGGCGAATCTACGTTCACGTCTGGGCCAAGGCCATTGTCTGGGGGCTGGGGATTCGGGTCCGGGTACGTGGAGCCAAGCCGGATTCCGGCCAGCCGAGACTGTTTCTGGTCTCCAATCACTACGGCCCCCTGGACGTTCTGGTCCTGGGTTCGGCCTGGCCCATGACCTTTGTCTCCCGGCACGACGTGGCCGGTTGGCCGGGAGTCAACCTGCTGGTCCGTGTCGGCGGGACGCTGTATGCCAACCGGAAGGCGCGGCAGACCAGCCTGGCCCTGGTCCGTACGGCCGCCAGACGGCTGCGGCAGGGGGGGCACATTCATGTCCTCGCCGAAGGCGTCTCCACGGACGGCCGTCGGCTCCTGCCTTTTATCAGCACCCTGTTCGAAGCCCCGGTCCGGTCCGGAACGGTTATCCAGCCGGTCACCATCCGCTACCGCTCGATCAACGGCCGCCCCATCACCCGGCGAAACCGGGACCGGATATGCTGGTACCAAAACATGGGCTTCATCCCCCACGTCATGAACGTGATGCGCAACTGGGGTATCGAAGTCGAGGTCGTGTTTTCCCGGCCTCTGAAACCCGAAGGCTCACGCAAGGAACTGGCCATCGAGGCCAGGCGGCGGGTGGCCGAACACTGGCGTCCCCCATGGGCCTGACGCCGGCCGGTCACCCGGCCAGAAAGGCGGTCAGGGCTTCGTCCCGTTCCCGACTGGGTTGGAAAATCATGGAATAATGGTTCAGATCGGTCAGGGTCACCATCCGGGTCCGAGGCAGGACCTTGACCAGTTCGGCCGTGGCCTCGTCGGGCATGACCAGATCGTCTCCGGTGACCATGCCCCGGGCGGCCCGGATGACCAGGACCGGACACCCGACCCGGCCGTACCACTGCGTGGTGTCCGTGGCCACCAGATTGCCCGCTTCCTCCTGGATGTTTTCCGGCCGGATGCGTGACCGAATTTCGCCTCCCACCTCATGGCACTCATACCGGAAATAGGTCTCGATGTAGTCGTTCCACGGCGACAGGTAAGGGGCCTGCCTGACGTGGTCCAGGTAGGCCTGGAAAGAAGGAAAGGACATGACCAGCCGGTCGGTGGACGGTTTGATGGCCAGGGAGATTTTGGCCCACTGTTCCGGTGAGAGCTGAGCGCCGCCGTCCATCAGGACCAGGCCGGCCACCCGGTCCGGTCGCGTGGCGGTGAAGGCCAGGGAGATGAAGGCGCCCAGGGAGTGTCCCATCATGGTCACCTGGTCGATGCCCAGGTCGGCCAGCACGGCTTCGATGTCCCGGCAGTGATGTTCGATGGAATAGCCGGTGTCCGGCTTGTCCGAGAGCCCCCGGCCCCGCAGGTCCATGGCCAGAACGCGGTGTGCCGGGGCCAGGGACTCGGCCACCCGATCGAAACACCGGCTGTTGGCCGTCAGCCCATGGACGCAGAACAACGGCCGCCCCTCGCCCGGCCATTCGGCTAGCTGGATATCGATACCATCTCCCTTGGCCCGTCTCATGATCGGTTGGCTCATGCCTTCTTCCTTTCTTTTCGATTGCGTCTCGTGCCCGTCCCCGGCCCGTCTTCCCGACCCCGGGCCATCATGGCCGGATGTCAATGGTAATTTCAAAAGTTTCCGCAGCTTTCCCGGCCCCTTCCCAGGGCCGGAAATAGGCCAGCCGGATCACGGTCCGCCCGGGGGCCTTGGCCCGCAAACGCCAGACGAACAGGGAGCCGGAGCCCACGCGTCCGGACTTGACCGGCTGCCGGGTTTTGGCTTCCAGTACGTCCAGCCGCTCGGGGTCCAGTTCGGTGAACTGCCAGTCGTAGCCCGTGGTCGGGTTGCCGTCCAGTTGAAGCAGCAACTGTCCGCCGGTCCGGACGATGACCGTTCGTCCGGCGTATTCCCGGGTGATCGTGACCGTCTCCCCGAACAACTCCTCCTCGGCCGGCTTCTTCGACCCGCACGGGGCCAGAAGCAGGGCGACCAGCAGAAAAACCAGTCCAGTCAGGATTAAACGCGTGTTTCGATGCATGAATCTCCTCCGGTTATTCCGGGCCGCCGGCCAGCCATTCACAGGCCGCCAGGGCCAGCATGGTCGTGCCGTCGATGATCTCGCCGGCCCGGACCAGCTCCTTGAGCCGGTCCAGCCGCATGATTTCGACCCGGGCGATCTCGTCAGGGTCCGGCCCCTCGTCGAGCCGGGTCAGATTCCGGGCCACAAAGGCGTGGATGATCTCGGTCGAGTAGCCCACCGACGGCGCAAAGGAAAGCAGCGGCTCGATCCGTCCGGCCCGGTAACCGGTCTCTTCGGCCAGTTCGCGAAGGGCCGCCGTTTCCGGGGCCTCGCCCGGTTCGAGCTTGCCGGCCGGAAACTCGACGGTTTCCCGGCCCAGGGCGTAACGGTACTGGGTCACGACCACGGTTTCGTCCGGGCTGACGAGCGGCACCACGACCACGGCCGAAGGATGTCGGATGACCAGCCGTTCCGCCGTCCGATCTCCGGGTCTCCGGATGTGGTCCAGGTCCACATGAAAGCTCCGGGCAAAAAGCCGGCCCAGGGTCTTGATCTTGGTTTCCATGTCGGCTCTTTCGTTCAAAAACGCCGGCCGGTCATTCGGGCAGATGGATGTCCCGGCCGTCATACTGGACCTGGTTTATCTTGCTGGCGTCCAGCGCGCCCAGTATGGCCCCCAGACGGGTCAGGTTGAAGACCACGACCTTCTGTTGGGGTTCGAGCAGGTCGAGCTTCTTGTCCAGCATCTTGGTTTTCATGTTGAAGATGTGGACCATGGTTTCAGCGTATTTGAGGATGCGGCCGATGCCGGTGCTTCGGCCCGCCTTGGGTTCGTCGGCCGTCGACGATATTTCGATGCCCCGGTGCCGGAAGTATTCCCGCAGGAAGTTGAAGTGAATGTCCCAGAGATTGTCTCCCGGGCGGACGACATAAACCCCGTAATAGGCGGCCGATTTGGTCACCGAGGTCGTCGGAGGCGGACTTGGCGGGCGGCTGCTTTTCCGGGTCAGGTCCTCTTCCCGGACGCCGCGGTCCGAGGGTCTGGGGACATCGGACCCATTCTGTTCCTGCTGCTCCTTGATCGCGGCCACGATCTGGCTGAGGGGCACGGTTTCCTTGCCGATCCGGATGGACTCCTCCGGCTTGACGACCATATCCACGCTGTCCTTGAGGCCGAACTCCCTCTTTCTTTTCAAAATCATTTCGCCCAGGGCCAGGTCCGAGCCGTCCTCGAGCTTGCCGAAGTCGATGACCGAGGGCTGAGCCGGGGTCGAGGCCACGGAAGGCGGGGGGCTGGGGGGCGGCGGCGCGGTTTCACGTCCCGGCCAGGGGTACCACTGGTAGACATGGTTCAAGGCCAGGGTGATGAAAACCAGAAACAGGGCCAGGGCCCAGGGCCAGCGTCTTCGGTAGCGCGGCGGTCTGGAAAAAGGCGGAGTATACGGGTCTGGCATATGGCCTCCCCGGGCCGGACCGCGATACGGCCGGCCGGTTTCAGTCACCCTCCCGGGCTTGGGCCAGCTTGGCCATGGGCTTGGCCATTTTTTCCAGGCTCTCGACGATATCGCCGAGACGGGTGCAAGGGAAGCCGGCCAACAGATGAATGGGCGGAATGGCCGACTTGAGCCGACAGCCAAGTCCCAGAAAAGTGACGTTGGTTTGATTTTCGGACAGGGGCCAGACGGTAATGTCGGCGCAGCCTCCGGCCACGCCGCCGGATTGAGGCAGCGCTTGGGGGCCGCCGCCGTGATAGTTGTCCGCGTAAAGCAGCCACATGGTCTGTTCCGGATCGAGTTCGACGATGACGACCTGGGGCTCTTCGGGCATCCGGCCCAAGGGACCGATCAAAACGGCCCGGTTCCGGCCGGATTCGAACTTGCGGGCCGCCTCGATGCTGGCCCGGCTGGCCGCTTCGGTCTCGAAAAGCCCGGCGCCGAACTTTTCCGTCACGCTGTCGTTCAGCAAGGGGGCCGGGTCGTCTTCGAGTCCGAGGGTCGAGGTTCCCAGAACGCATCCCAGCCTGGCCGCGCCGGCGAAAAAGGTCTCCCCCCGGCCGGCCCGGGTCAAGGCCTGACAGTAGCTCTTGAGGGCCTGGGGGGGATCGAAGCCGTCGAGTTCCGCCGAAGGGGTTTCATCGCGTCCATAAACCCGAACCCCCACGGGTTCGAGTTCCATGCGCAAGGCCGCCTTCAAACGCGCGGACAGGTCCATCGGACCGGTCATATCGAATCACCCATCAATAGTAATAGGACAGCCCGAAGATCAACTGGTTGTAATCTATGCCCTTGTTCCGGTCGGACATGCCGGCGTTCGAAATGTGGCGGAGGCGGTAGCCGGCGGTCAAATACAGGTCCTGGCGGATACGGAAGTTGAGCCCGCCGCCGACGTGGACGTCGTAGTTCACTTCCGTGCCCTGTTCGGGGGTGTCCAGATCGGTGTAGAGGATGCCGACCGAGGCCTCGAGGTACGGAGACCAGCTCTCTTCGAAACCATAGTGAAAACGGAAGGTCGGCGAGAAGCCGAGTTCGTAGTTGCTGGAGAAATCGTCAACGTACCTGTTGTAAAAGCCTTCCAGGGCAAACTCGGTGGACCAGACTCGGCCGGGGCCCGGATCGGAGAGAAAAACGCCCCAGAAGGGGTTGATGCTGTAAAAGTCGTAGTCCGAGGAGCCGTCGTACGAGGCGCCGCCGGTGATAAAGGCGCCGGCCCGATGTCGGGGGCTCTTCTCGGGCTCCGCTTCATCGGCCCGAACCGGGCCCGTAAAGAAGCACATGGCCAGAACCACCGTCATGATCGTCAGCAATCGCCGCCATGAAGACATATACCGGGACCTCCGCCGCATAATTGGTAAGTTGGGCGGAGTTTAACAGAACAGGCCGACCGAGGTCAAAGCATAATTGGGCGGGCGGGTTCGGGGCTGGGCAGGGTTGGAACGGCGCGAGGGGCCGGCTGAGGCCCCTCGCGTTTCGAAGCGGTTCGTCAGTGCAGGGTGATGGGCATGCCCATCAGCGGCCAGATCACCCCCACGGCCAGGCCGGTGACGACCATGAGTATAATACTGGCCGGAACGCCGTACATGAAGAATTCGCCGCTGGTGAACTGCTTGGAGTCGTAGGCGATGGCGTTGGGCGCCGCGCCCACCAGCAGCAGGAAGGGCATGCCGGCCACGACCAGGGCCGAAAAGAGGATCGGCTCCGGGCCCACGCCCAGGTACGGGGCCACGACCAGGGCCACCGGCAGCGAGATGGTGATGGCGGCCACGTTCATAATGAAGTTGGTCATGACCATGATAAAGAAGGCCATGCCCATGACGAAAACGAACCAGTGGGACTTCTGGAACAACAGCAGCCAGTTGATGGCCAGCCACTCGGCCGCGCCGGTCTGCCACAGACAGAAACCGATGCTCATGGCTCCGCCGAAAAGAAGGATGATGTTCCAGGGAATGGCCTCGAGGTCCTCGATGTCCAGAATGCCCAGGACGAAAAAGAGGACCGTGGTGACCAGGATGATGCCGCTCTTGTCGATGGCCTTGAGTTCGGGGACAAAGGACCGGGCTGAGAGGGTCGCGATCATGCCGAACACGATGACGGCGGCCAGTATCTCGTTTCTGGTAATCGAGCCGAGTTCCTCGTTCAACCGCCTGGCCCGGTCCCGCAGGCCGGGAATAACCTTCTTTTCAGGCTTTAGAAAGATCATGAAAAAGCCCCACAGCAAAAAGACCATCAACCAGCCGATGGGAGCCATGTAATAGATCAGGCCGAAGAAGGTAATCTCCGTGCCCATGATCTCCTTGAAAAA
>JAHJTB010000517.1 GCA_018830135.1 Pseudomonadota bacterium
AAATGGTCGGCCCCGTGCTTTCCTTCGGGGCGGGGGCCTTACTAGAGCCAGCGTTTCCGGCGCTTGTAGTGCTTGACGTCCTTGTAGCTTTTCCGGGAGCCGAACTCGCCCAGCCCCAGGTAGAACTCCTTGATGTCCGGATTGTCCCGAACCTTTTCGGCCGGGCCGTCCATGACGATACGCCCGTTTTCCATGACGTAGGCAAAGTCGGCCAGTTCCAGGGCCCGGGCCGCGTTCTGCTCGACCAGCAGGATCGAGGTCTTGTTTTCTTGGTTGATCTTCCGGATGGTCGAAAAAATGTCCTTGACCAGGATGGGCGAAAGTCCCAGAGACGGTTCGTCGAGCAGCATCAGTTTGGGTTCGGACATCAGGCCCCGTCCGATGACCAGCATCTGCTGTTCCCCGCCGGACAGCCAGCCGGCCTCTTTCTTGGTCAGGTTTTTCAGATGGGGAAACAGATCGTAGACCGTCTGGAGCTTGGCCGGTATCCGGCGGTTGTCCCCGATGTGTCCGGCCCGTAGATTCTCCTCGACGGTCAGATGTTCCAGGACCCGGCGGCCTTCGAAGACCTGGATGACGCCCAGGCCGGCGATCTCATGGGCCAGCTTGTGCTCGATGCGCCGCCCCTGAAACTCGATGTTCCCGTCCGTGACCCGCCCGTCCTCCGCGGCCAGCAGACCGGAAATCGCCTTGAGCGTGGTCGATTTGCCCGCCCCGTTGGCCCCCAGCAGGCAGATGATCTGACCTTCGGAGATCGACAGGGAAACCCCCTTCAGGACCTGGATGACGTGCTGATAAAAGACTTCGATCTGCTGCACTAAAAGCATGGGGCTCGATCTCCTCCGGACGCTTTGGGCCTAGGGCAGGGCCGCGACATGTCGAATTGGGAGGCCGGGTCCGCTTTCGGACCCGGCCCGTGCCGGGTTTCAGCCCGGGACTACTTGGCCGGCTTCATGTTCGGTACTTCCAGCCAGTCGCTCCGGGGGGTGAGTTTGCCGTTGACGACCTCGTTCTGCTGAACGGCCCGGGGTATGGGCCGGTCCGCGCTGTAGGTGATGCTGGTCAGGTCCATGGGCCGGTAGTCCTTGAGGCTGTTCAGGGCCTCCTTGATGTTTTTCGTGCTCAGCCCGCCCCAGCCGTGCTTCTGGACCACGTCGTTGAGGACCTTGTGCTGAACCAGGGCGTTCTGCCAGCCGATGAAATAGAAGTAGCTCTTGTCCCGGGGACCCCGGCCGTACTCGTCCATGATGGCGCTGAGTTTTTTGATGGCCGGGTCGTCCGTATGGTGCCAGCTCTTGATCGAACGGGCCGCGTAGCAGCCGTTGAAGATGGCCGGGTCCAGGGAGAGGGTGCCCTCCTCGATGCCCATGTTGAGCTGGGGAATGTTCCAGCCCATCTCCTTGGCCCCCTTCTGGATGGCCAGGGCCCCGCCCGCGGTATTGTTGGCGATCAGGACGTCGGCCTTGGCCTGGCGAAGCTTCATGAGCTGGGTGCTGACCTCCACGTCCCGGATGCCGAAGACCTGGGGTTCGCCGGCCATTTCCACGCCGATCGTTTTGAGGTATTCGTAGAATTCAGGCACCATGATGGCCCGGCCGTACGAGGTGTCCCAGGTGATCAGCCCCACGCGCAAGGGACGTTTTTCCTTCCAGATGTGTTCCTTGTACCACTTGATGTTGATGGCCAGCCCTTCCGGGTACAGACAGTAGTAGGCGTAGCTGTTGCCCACGGGATAGATGCTCACGGCTGCCCCGGCCTGGATGCCGAGAATGTCGTCCTCGTTGTACCGGGGGCGCAGGGCCTCGCCCAGGGGCGTCAGGCTGGTGTCGATGAACAGAGGCCGGGGTTTCATGTTGATCAGTTCGTTGTACTGGGACAGGCCCAGGGCCACCTTGCCGCCGGTGTCCCTCAGCAGCGGTTCGACCGACACGCCCTGGATGCCGCCCATGTTGGCGTTGATGTACTTCCAGGCGTCTTCCGCGCCGGGCTTGTGGGAACCGACCACCGGCGCGTACGGTCCGGAGAAGTCGCCGATGGCGGCCACGTAAATCTTTTCCGGCTTGTCCGCCGCCCCGGATAGGCCGGGCGCCAGCAGGGCCAGGGTCAACACACCGATTAAGGCCATGAAACCAAGCTTCTTCATCTTTGCACCTCCTGCATTTGAAAAAGACTCAATAGGAAAACGGCCAGACGCGATAAAAGGCCTTGAACCGCGTCCACACGCGGGACAGGCCATGGGGCTCGAATATTAAAAAACCCAGGACCACCAGTCCGAAGACGACCGGTCCCAGGCCCAGTTCGATGGCCGTGGCCGCGGTCGAGGAAAAGAAGCCCCCCACGAACGGCCCGATGTAGGTAACGAAAATGTTCAGTCCCCGGATCAGGACGGCCCCGAAGACCGCCCCGGGTACGCTGCCCATGCCGCCCACGATGAGCATGCCCAGGTACCAGATGGACTCGTTCATGTCGAAATGATCGACGCTGATGCCCCGCATCCAAATGGCGTACATGCATCCGGCCAGGCCGGCGTACACCGAGCAGAGGAAAAAGGACAGCAGCTTGTAGCGCACGATGTCCAGGCCCATGATCTCGGCGGCCAGGTCGTTGTCCCGGATGGCAATGAAGGCCCGCCCGAAACGGCTCCG
>JAHJTB010000518.1 GCA_018830135.1 Pseudomonadota bacterium
ACGGTCATGGCCGTGGCCCTGGTGCTGGCCAGCCGGTTTCCCGTTATTTCCCCCCTGGCCTTCGGCTGGGCCGCCTTCGTGGCCGCGTCCCGCCTCCTGGGCGGCTCCCACTTCCCCCTGGACATCCTGGGAGGGATGCTGCTGGGACTGGTCGCAGGCTGGCTGGTTCTGCTCTACGGCGGCCGCCGGCGGGAGGGCGTGATTTGAGCCCTTTGGCCGACCGCCGGGCCTGGTTCGTCGTCCTGGCCGTTTCCGCGGTCCTCATCTTTCCGGCCCTGGGCTCCCTGCCCTTCATCGACCGGGACGAGGGGGAATACGCCACCGTGGCCCGAGAGATGATCGAGCGTGACGACTACGTCATTCCCCACGTCAACGGGCGGGCTTATTATGAAAAGCCGGCCCTCTTCTTCTGGCTGACGGCCCTGTCCTTCGAAGCCTTCGGCCGGAACGAGCGGGCCGGGCGCCTGCCTTCGGCCCTGGCCGGATTCGCCCTGGTCCTGGTCATGGGCTGGTTCGGCAGGAGGAGAGGCGGGGATCGCCTGGGACTGCTGGCCGCCCTGTTCACCGGTACATCCTTTCTGGTCGTTCTGCTGGCCCGGGCCGCGATCCTGGACATGCTGCTGACCCTGTGGACCACCCTGACCCTGGTCCTGTTCTATGAGGGCTACCGGGCCCCGGAAGGAAGCGGGGCCTGGTATTTCCGGGGGGCCTGGGCGGCCATGGGGCTGGCTTTCCTGACCAAGGGCCCGGTGGGAGCGGCTGTGCCCCTGCTGGCCGTTTTCCCGCTGGTCGTCCTGGACCGGACCGTCTGGTCCACGGTAAAACGATCGGAGCCGTATTTCGGGCTGCCCGTATTTTTGATCGTGGCCGGGCCCTGGTACGTCCTGGCCCTGCTACGGGAGGGAAGCCGGTTCTGGGAGGGCTTTTTCATCAGCCAGAACGTGACCCGGTACACCGAGGTTTTGCTGGGACACGGCGCGCCGTTGTGGTTCTACCTGCCGGTCCTGGTCCTCATGCTCTGGCCCTGGTTCTTTTTCGCCCTGCCTCCCCTCTGGCGGGGGGCGACCGGGACCCGCCGGGCCGGCCGGGCCGGAGACGACGGCGCGGCCCTGGACTTTTTTCTGGCCGTCTGGTTTTTGACCGGGCTGGTCTTTTTTTCCCTGGCCGCGACCAAGCAGCCCAACTACATCCTGCCCTCGGCGCCGCCTCTGATCCTTTTGGCCGCCCGGTGGTGGCGAAGTCTGGAAGACCGGCCTTCCGCGGAGCGGCCCCGGGCCCTGCTCGGCCTGACCGGTCTGATCGGTCTGGGACTGGCCGTCCTGATGATGGCTTCGGCACGGCTGCTGCCAGAGGCCGTGGCCATGGCCGGCGCCCGGATCGTGCCGGACGCCTCGGAGTACGCCCTGCCGGCCGATCCCCTGGTTCTGGGGCGGGCGGCCGCCGTGGCGGGCGCGGCCCTGATCGCGGCCGTGCTGGCCGCCCTGGCCGCCGGGCTGACCGGCCGCCGCCGGACCGCCCTGGCCGCTTTGGTTCTGGCCGCCGCCCTGTGGGTCGGCGGGACCTGGCATGCGGTCTTTCCGCCCGTGATGGACTATTTGCAGACCCCGGCCCGTGATCTGGCCTTCCGGGTGGACCGCGAGATGGGGCCGGCCGACCGCCTGGCCTCATTCGGCCTGTACAAACCGACCCTTTGGTTTTACACCGGACGCCGCATCGAACGGGTCCGGACCACGGAACCGGACCGGCTGCGAGAGTTGATGGCCGCCGAAAACCCGGTCTTTCTCCTCTCGAGAGCCCGTCTCCTGCCGGTTCTCGAAAAGACGCCGGGCTTCCGCCGTCTGGAGGTCCGGGGCGGATACGTCCTCGGCGACAACCGGGGCGCGGGGGGCGGCCGGTGAAACGCATCATCCCGTTGTACATCATTCGGGAGATCATTCCGGCCTTCCTGGCCAACCTGCTGGTCTTCACCTTTATTCTGCTCCTGACCAAGATGCTCGAACTGACCGAACTGATCGTCGTCAAGGGCATCACGCCGGTGACCATCCTCAAACTGCTGCTGAACAGCATTCCCTTCCTGCTCTCGCTGACCGTGCCCATGTCCACCCTGCTGGCCGTGCTCCTGGCCTTTTCCAGGCTGTCCTCGGACAACGAAATCACGGTCCTCAAGTCCGCGGGTATCGGACTGTACCAGCTCATGCCCCCGGTAGTCCTCTTCTGCCTCTGGACCTGTCTCATCACCAGCCATCTGGCCCTGACCCTGGTCCCCCAGGCCAACGGCGCCTTCCGCAACGAACTGCTGGCCCTGGCCAAGACCCGGGCCGAAGTGAGCATCAAGGAGCGGATTTTTAACGAGGACTTCAAGGACATGGTCCTGTTCGTCAACCACATCCCCATGGGGTCGAACTTCATGGAGAACATCTTCATCCAGGACGAGCGGGACGAGGAGATGGTCAACGTGGTCACGGCCTCCCGGGGCCGCATCGTCACGGACCGCAAGCAGCGGAATCTGATCCTCCAGCTTTTCGACGGTGTGGTGGACCGGGTGGACCGAAGGCTCGAGACCAGCGAGACCATCGATTACAAGCGGTACGACCTCAAGCTGGACCTGGAAAGCGCCCTGTCCAAGGAAAACCTGATGAAACCGGACCAGTACGAGATGAGTCAGGATGACCTCTGGGCGGCCATCGAAAACTTCAAGCGGGAGGATACCCGGTACTTCCTCTACCTGATGGAAGCCCACAAACGGTACGCCCTGCCTTTCTCCTGCCTGGTCCTGGGCCTGGTGGCCATACCCCTGGGCATCCAGGTGCGTTCCCGAGGGCGGA
>JAHJTB010000519.1 GCA_018830135.1 Pseudomonadota bacterium
CATTGCATGAACCGAATCAAGGAGGCCATAAAAGAGGCGAACCGGCAGGAGTCGGGACTTTCCGACACCGGCGACGAGTTCACCTGGCTGCTGGCCTTGCGGGACCGGAAAGGCGAGCTTCCTGAGTTGAAGGATAAGCTTCAATCGATATTCGACCAGGAGCGGGAAGCGAGCCGGGAAGGAGCCGCGGTTGACGGGAAGTTCGTCAAGATTCCGGCCGGCGCCTTTCTGATGGGCGGGTACGAGTATGACGGCGAGCAGCCGGTCCGGGTGGTCTACTTATCGGATTACTGGATTTCCAGATATGCTGAAACATTCGAGGAGTATGATGGATATTGCGAGGAATCGGGTAAGGAAAAGCCGCCGGATAAAGAAAATTGGGGGCGAGGGCGAAGGCCGGTCATCAATGTGAGTTGGAATGACGCGAAAGCGTATATCAAGTGGCTCGAAGACGGCTCTTGTCTTCCGACCGAGGCCCAATGGGAGAAGGCGTCGCGCGGGTGTCTGGGGCGCAGGTATCCTTGGGGTAACGAGTGGGACCCATCCAAGGCAAACTCTCGGGAGTCCGGGCTTCGAAAAACATTAGAGGTTGAATCATACGCCCCATGCATGTATGGCCTGTACCAGATGTCGGGCAACGTGTTGGAGTGGTGCGAGGACTACTGGCATGGCAGATATCCTAAGGATTCACTTACCAACCCGACTGGTCCTTCAGTGGGCTCCGACCGGGTGTTTCGCGGCGGCAGCTGGGGCAACGTCGCCTGGTACTGCCGCTGCGCGTTTCGTGGCAGGGACGACCCGGGCGGTCGCTTCAGCTCCCTCGGCCTGCGCCTTTCCAGGACGAAATGACCTTTTGGATTATTACCTTTTTACTTTTTGGAGGCCGCCGCAGGCGGCGGAGAATTAAATGGATGCGTAGCAACCATGTAAACCGCCGGACCGAGTCCGAGCGAAGCCGAAGGCCGCGAGGAAAGGTCCGGCGTGTGTTATTGAATTGACAGGGGGGTGCAGGGGGCTTCAGCCCCCTGCAAGACGCACCGGAAGAAATGCCGACTCTTCATGTTCAAGGTTATCACCATACCCTTTGACCGCTCCAAAGGCGGCTTTGACGAAGAGGTCCTGAACCGGTTTGTCCTGAACAAGCACGTCAAGAGCCACCGGGCCGAATTCTTCCAGGACGCTCAGGGAAGCTACTGGACCGTTTTTCTGGAATACGACCCGGCCCTGGAAAAACCCTCGGCCAGGGAAACTGAAGGTCTGGACGACTCGCAGAAACTTTTGCTCGAACGGCTCAGGGCCTGGCGCAAGGAGCGGGCCGACCGGGACGGCATCCCGGTCTATATCATCGCCACCAACAAGGAACTGGCCGGTCTGGTCCGTGAAGCGCCGGCCACCCTGGAGGCCCTGAAGGAGGTCAAAGGGTTCGGCAAGGGCAAGGTTTCGAAATACGGCCAGGACCTCATCGGCCTCATCCGGGCCTTTTTCGAGAAGACATGAAGGAAGACTATCCGCTCTACGTCAAGTGGTCGGAAGCCGCCGACTGGATACTGGACGCCGTCGAGAAGTTCCCGAAGTCGGTCCGGTTCACCATATCGGGCCGGGTGGCCAATCTGGCCCTGGACATCGTGGAGGGCATCGTCGAGGCCATCTATGCCAAGGAGCGGAGGCCGGTTCTGGACAAAATCAATCTCGACCTGGAAAAGCTGAGGGTCCTGTTCGGCATCTGCCATCGAAGAAAATACATTTCAGTTCGGCAGTACGAGCACGTCAGCCGGCTCATGGACGATACCGGTCGAATGGTCGGCGGCTGGAGGAGGCAGGATTGAAACGGGTCGGACATCTGTTCCCTGACGTATGCGCGTTCGAGAACCTTTACCAGGCCTTCAAAAAAGCATATCAAGGCTCGGGCGGCACCTTCGAGGCCTGCCGGTTCCGGTTCTATCTGGAAGGGGAACTCCTGAAACTGAAACGGGAACTGGAGTCGGAAACCTATCAACCGGGCCAATACCGGTATTTTACGATACACGATCCCAAGGAGCGGACCATCAGCGTGGCCCCGTTCCGGGACCGGGTGGTTCATCACGCCCTGGTCGGCGTCCTGGAGCCCGTTATCGACCGGCGGTTCATTTACGATACCTATGCCAACCGAAAGGCCAAGGGCACTCGCCGGGCCGTCCGGCGGGCTCAGGACTTCTCGCGGCATTATCGGTATTACCTGAAGACCGACGTGGCCAAGTATTTTGACTCTATCGATCACCACGTACTGCTGGACATTCTGGCCCGATCCGTCAAGGACAGGCAGGTGATCGCCCTGGTGTCCCGTATCGCGGCCAACAGCGACCGCAGCCGGGGAAGGGATGAAGGCAAAGGGCTGCCCATCGGCAATCTGACCAGCCAGTTCTTCGCCAATCTGTATCTCGATCCCCTGGACCACCATGTCAAGGACGAGTCAGGTTGCCGGGCCTATGTCCGGTACATGGACGACATGGTCTTTTTCTCGAACTGCGGGGACGATCTGAAAAAGATGCGTGTTCGCGTTCAGGTGTTCCTGGCGGACCGGCTCCGGCTGCGGCTCAAGGAGTCGGCCACCCTGTTGAACACCACGGCGCACGGGCTGCCGTTTCTCGGGTTCCGGATATTTCCCGGGACCATCCGCGTCAGACAGGAAAACCTCCGGCGGCTCAAAAAGAACATGAAGCGCCGGCTGGCCGATTACGAATCCGGAGGCATGGACGAGGAAGAATTTGGCCGGTCGTTGAGAAGCATGTTCGAGCATCTGAGCTTTGCCGACAGCCACGGGCTGAGGCGGCGGATGCTCGTCCATCGGGCAGGCGTCGTATAAAGGCTCCAACCGGGTGAATCGCGGCGGCAGCTGGAACAACAACGCCAGGAACTGCCGCTGCGCGAATCGCAACAGGAACGACCCGGGCGATCGCAACAACAACCTCGGCCTGCGCCTTTCCAGTACGCGGGTTCGCCGGATTCCCGGCGTCCATGGATGCCGGGAGCGTGCATTCCGCGTCCAGACGTCTGTCCCGCTCTCCGGTTATGCGGAGGCAAATAGCACCGGATTCACCGCGGCAAGTAGGGCCATGCGCTCCCGGACGCGGCGGTGAACTCAAAATAAGGAACGGCCGGGTTGCATCCGACAGGGGCCTTCAGCGATATCCGGGCGGGATCGGCTCGAATAAGGTTTTCTCATTGATCCTGGGGACGCCGGGGCAGTGCTGAGGGGGATTCGGTCCAGGCCCACGTTTTTCCGGTCTGCTTTTGATCCGGCCCAAAGTTTACATAATATATCTTATCGGACAATGAGACCGGAACGGACAGGGCGGCCGGGAACCGGAAATCAAATAGCCAGGACCGTGGGCCCGCATCGACGTCACCCGGTCTGGACCTGGTTGCGGCCTTTTTCCTTGGCCTGGTACAAGGCCTGGTCCGCTCGTTGAAAGACCGAGGCCGCGTCGTCGCCCGACCGGACTTCGGCCACGCCCATGCTCAGGCCCACGTGCACGACCAGGTCCTTGTCCCGATAGAGCTTGAACTCGACCTCGGCAATGGCCGCGCGGACCTTTTCCGCGATCCGGACGGCCACGTTCAGTTTGGCTTCCGGCAGGATGATGGTGAATTCGTCGCCGCCGTACCGGGCGATGAAGTCCTGGTTGCGGATGATCTGGCCGGCCATGCGGCCCACGTTGAGCAGGACCTTGTCCCCGGCCCGGTGGCCGTAGTTGTTGTTGAAGTCCTTGAAGTAGTCGATGTCGAAAACGATCAGGGAAAAGCCGGACAGACGCCCCGCCTTGTACTCCTTGAGGGCCGCCTCGATCTGGGCGTCGTAGGCCCGGCGGTTGAAAATCCCGGTCAGGCCGTCCCGAAGCGAGGTTTGACGGACCTTTTCCAGCTCCTGGAGCATGTTCTGGCTTTGCTTGGTAAACTTTTGATATCGCTGGTGAATGTTGACAAGTCGCTTTTCGACCCCCGCCTTTTCCAGTTCGACCTTTTTTAACCGGGCCTCGTCCTGGTTCCGTTTCTCCTGGAATCGGGACCGGATGTTGGCCAGTTTCTCGAAGACCCGCGAACGGAGTTCTTCCAGGGACCGCCCCCCGGCCTCGAAGGACTTTTCAATGGCCTGGAGGTCGTCGGCCACCTGGCTTTGAAATTCGACCTCGGCCACGCTGATCCGCTCCCGGGTCGTGTCCAGGTTGCGGCTCAGGTCCCGTTCGGTTTCCTCCAGCCGGTTCATGATCTCCTGGGTAAAGAGGTACAAGTCCCGTTTTTCCCGGCGCACGGCCTCCTTGAGCCGGAAGATCAGGTCGGAAATGGCCTGGACGTAGACCTGATAATCGTCGAGGGTGAAGTCCGTGGCGATTTTCCGGCCCAGGATTTTGGCGGTTTTCTGGACTTCCGGGTCTTCGAACTGGGCCATGTCCCGGACCAGACGCATCAGGAGGTCCCGGACGTTCTCCTCGACGCCTTCCGGTGCCGGGAGCAGCGAAGCGGCGTCGGGCTGGGGATCGGCCCCGGCATCCAGCTTGAAGACAAAGTTTTTCAGGGCCTTGGTCGCCTCTTCGATGCGGCTGGGGACGGCCTTTTGGTTCAGTCCGGTGCGCAGGAGCCGAAGCTGTTCGTTGAGTTCTTCCTCCTCCGGATGAACGGCCAGACCGGCCAGGACCCCGGTCAGGTCCTTGAAGGCGTTCTCGAGTTCGAAACAGTGTTGTTCCGAAGTCCGCATATTGTCAAGCATTACATTATATTTATCTACTAACTCCTTGTAATTGAGTTTATTCTCCCCGGTCAGCTTCTCGGGGACGTCGTAGACGGAGGCCTCCTTGATCAGATCGCTGATCCCGGGTCGTCCGGCCAGGAGCCGGGCCAGGGAGGCCATGTTCAGGGCGGGACCCTTGATCTGGGCCTTGTTCAGTACTTCCAGGGTCTCTTTGGCCAACAGGCGCAGCCAGCGCTGCTCTGCCTCTTTGCTCATGGCGACGCTTCCTCGCGGGGTTCAGAAATATAAATAAAGCCCGTCAGGCCGGATGTTTCACCGGCCAAGGGTTGTTTCGCCCCCGGGGCGTTCAGATCATCTGGTTGGCCAGATCGGTCATGATCCGTTCGATCTGGCCGGGATACTGTGTTTTGAGCCGGTCCATGGTCTGATCCACGCGGGCGACCAGATCGAATCGGGTCATGTCGGCCACGCCGTGATAGAGCCCCATGCGCCGGCCCAGCCGGTAATGGAGACGCCGGTCCGGTTCCAGGTCCAGGTAGCGGTCGATGGCGGCCAGCATGAAGTCCTTGTCCCGGGGCAGATACCCTTCCACGTCCTGGAGCAGATTCATGATGTGGTCCGAGGCCAGGAAGCTGGTAATGCCTTCGAGGTGATCGATGAACAGCCGGATTTCCTCGATGACTTCATCATCGCTCTGGGGTTCGAACTCCCCGCTGGCCACCTGCTGGTACAAGGGGATCGGTTCCGGGACGCGCAGGGTCCGCAGGCGGATGAAGTCGGGATTGACGGCACTGAGGACCCGGGCCGATTCCAGGGCGTGTTCCCGCCACCAGGCCCGCCCGCCGAGTCCGGGCATCCAGTATTCGGACAATTCGATGCCGGCGGCCTTGATCATGCGGCCGGCCTGGATGTGGGCCTCGGCCGTGACGCCCTTTTTCATGAACTTGAGGACCGTGTCCGACCCGGACTCCATGCCCACGTGAATGCGGTTCAGGCCGGCCTGGCGTATGCGGTCGAGTTCGTCCTGGGTTTTGCGGGCCGCGGTCTGGGACCGGGCGTAGCTGGTGATCCGGCTGATGCCCTGGATTCGCTCCTGGAGATATTCGAGCATTTCGACCAGCGGGTCGGTTTTGAGGACGAGGTTGTTGGCGTCCTGGATGAAGACGGAGCCGGTGTCGTGGAAGAGCCAGGCCACGACCGAGGCGTAGCTTTGGGACACGTTCCGATCGAAAAAATGCCGGGCCACGGCCTGGGTCACCTGGCCGGAAGCGCCCATTTTCCAGGACACGGCCTTGATCTCGTCGATCATTTCGGCCGCGGTGTCGATGTCGGCCTTGACTTCCGCCACGGTGCGGCGGCTGAAGGGCTGTCCCTTATAGACCGGGCAGAAGAGACACTGGTTCCAGTTGCAGTTCCGGGTGAAGCGGAGCAGCAGGCTGCGGGCTTCACTGGGCGGTCGGATGGGACCCTGTTCAAAAGAGAGATTTTTCATGGTCTTGTGCTGCCTGTCCGGGGTTCAGGACTCATCTTCCGGGCCGGGGTCCGGGGCCGGGACCGGAAACTTGAAAAAGGGTACGCCTTCCTCGCGCAGGGTCTCTTCCTCCCGGGAGGTGCTTACCCCCCGGATATTGCGGTGCTCGGTCACGCCGTAGTGCATCTTCAAGGCTTCCTTGCTGAAATCCGCGCCCACGTTTTCGAAGTTTTTTTCCACGTAACGGGACAGGATTTCCAGGGGATTGATCTCCGGGACTTCGCTCCGGTCCTCCCCTGCCCGGCTTTTGGCGATCCCAAAGGTGGACATCAGCCGGGCCACCTGGTTCGTCCCGCAGGACGGGCAGGTAACCAGCCCTTTTTTTTGCTGTTTTTCAAAACCTCGTGCGTTGTCGAACCAGCCTTCGAAGCGGTGTCCGTTTACGCACTCCAAGTCATATGCAATCATGATATCGGAACTTTCATCTTTCTCCGGTTGGGCCTCGAATACGTCACCCGTCAACCGCCGCTTTCGATCTGGGCCACCACCCGCCGGATCATATCCGCCCGGGGCCCCTGGGGGTTGAGGGCCAGATACTCGCGCCAGGCTTCGAGGGCGGCTTTTTTGTCCCCCAGGTCGTGCAGGAGGACGATACCCAGGTTCAGGGCCGAATTCGGGTGGCCCGGATCGGCCTTTCTGGCCCGCCGGAAATACGAGACCGCCTTGTCCGGCTGTTTGAGCTGGCGGTAGCAGATTCCGGCGTCGGTCAGCACGTCGGCGTTTTCCGGCTCCAGTTCGATGGCCTTTTCGTAATAGCGGACGGCCTCGTCGAACCGTTCGTGGTCGAAGAGCAGGTTGCCGGCCTGGATATAGGGCCCCGGTTTTCCGGCGTTCGCTTCGATTTGGGCCTTGAGTTCGGCCATCTTGGCTTCCAGGTCGGCATCCGGCTGCGACTCGGGTTTCAGGTCAAAGGACGAAGCCGGCCGCCGAGCCTCCTCCAGGCCCGGCGGAGGGCCCTTGTACGCCGCGAAAAGCAGGCCGCCCACAAACCCGACTATCAGCGCGGCCAGGGCAAGCAGGATCGCATTGGATTGTTTCAAGGACCATCCTCGTTTCAGACCTGAATTCTTCCTATTAAACTATCAATCCGGGACGGCCTTGTCAATGAGCCCGTGGGCCGCCCGTTGTAACCCTGGTGGTTGGCGGCATTGAAGAACCGCCCTGTCGCGGTCTTCGGCCTCGGGACTCCGGCCGGCGCCCCTTCCATGCATGGCAAGGGACTCGGCGCCGGAGTCGTCCTTCGGCCAAAGGCCCCGCGGGCGGCTGAAAAATGATATGCCCCGATTCATTGGTAATGTTTACCGGCCGGAACGATTCATGGGGGACAAGACCAGCGGTTTGTGGTAAATTAGGAGTTTATGAACATACCAGAACCTTATGCTTCAAGAGTCAAGGCCGTGCGCCGGTCCATGACCCGGGCAGGCATCCGGGGTCTGTTGGTCACTCGACCGGAGAACCGGCGTTATCTGTCCGGTTATACCGCCCGGGACACCCAGATCGATGAATCCTCGGGCCGGCTTCTCGTCACGCCCGGCCGTCAGTACCTGGTGACCGATTTCCGGTACCGGACCCAGGCCGAGGTTGAGGCCCGGGGATACGAGGTGGTCATGAGCGGCCCCGAGGCGGCCCGGACCATCGGGGAACTCGCCCGTCGGACCCGTTTGAAAAGCCTGGGTTATGAAGAAGACCTGATTACGGTCAAGTTCTTCGAGGCCTTGCATCGGGAACTGCCCGACATCCCGATCGAGCCGGCGGCCGGTCTCCTGTCCGACCTTCGTCTCCTCAAGGACGCCGGTGAAATCAAAAAGATCAGGCGGGCCCTGGGACTGACGGAAAAGGCCCTGCGGGAGACCTGGGCCTTTTTAAAGCCGGGACGGACGGAGATCGAAGTGGCCCGTTTTCTCGAAGAGGCCATGGTCAGGCTGGGAGCGGAAGGGCCGGCCTTCGAGTCCATTGTGGCCTCGGGTCCCAACGCCGCCCTGCCCCACGCGGTCCCGACACGGCGCAAGATCGGGTCCGGGGAAACGATCATTTTCGACTGTGGGGCCCGCCTGGACGGGTACGGGGCGGATATCTCCCGGACCATCGTCCTCGGGAGGCCCAAATCCTGGATCAAGACCATTTACCGCCTGGTCCGCCAGGCCCAGTTGACCGCCATTCGAGGCATCAAACCGGGCCTGACCAGCGATCGGGCGGACGCCCTGGCCCGGGACGTGATCGAAGCGGCCGGATTCGGACCGAACTTCGGCCACGCGTTGGGTCACGGCGTCGGTATGGCGACGCACGAAGCCCCGGCCTTGTCCCGCTTTCGCTCCACCCGCCTGGAACCGGGCATGGTCGTCACCGTGGAACCGGGAATATATATCGAGGGCCGGGGCGGGGTCCGTCTGGAGGAGATGGTCATGGTGACCGAAAAAAGTGTTCGCCTGCTCAACCGGGATCGGACCTTTTACGAATGGCCTGAACCTTAGCGGACCGGGAGGACGGGTGATGCTCCCGACTGACAAAGACGGATTGAACGGCCGGTGACGCGCAGTTGAAACGTCCCGGCTTAAAGTTATTGAAAAAATCGATTAGATCATATAGATTGAGTGAAATCTGAACCCACCGCCCCGGGCGGCTGAGGAACTGGTGTATGCGTAAAGGTATGTTGTGGATTATCGTTGCCCTGCTGTTGCTGGCGCCGGTCCGGGCCGCCGCGGCGACGGAGGCCAGCATTTACTTGGAGACAATCGGCGGTTTCGCCCATAATTATCTCTATATGACTTATGCGTACATCGGAGTGACCGCGGACGCCTATGCCAAGGAAATCTATCCGGCCAGCTACGTCAAGCGTATGATGGGAGACACCGTCCGGACCCTCGATATCCTGGCCCGGAAGCTTCAGACCGTCCAGGAAACGAATCTGGAAGAAGAAGACCGCAAGGCTATCGAGTATATCGTCGAGACGTTCGGACTGTTGAAGGAGGAGGCCGAGGCCCTGGCCGCCTTGGTGGAGTCGGGCGACCAGACCGCCCTGGACCGTTATGATCAGGCACGGAAAAAGGCCCGGGATCATTTGAAACGCGTCCAGCAGATGAAGTGACTTTCCGGATAGACGAAAACGGCTGCCTGATAAATACGGCGCCGCCGGTTTTTTGCTTCACGTTGCCCAAAAGGAGACGATAATACCATGAAGACAAGGTTTTTGATTCTGGCGCTTTTAGCCGCCAGTCTAATACTCAATCCGTCATTTTGCCAGGCCACCGCGGACAAAGACTCCGTGTATCTGGAAACGATCGGTGGATTTCTCGGCAGCCACATGTACACCACGTTCGCCTACATCGGCGTGACCGCCGACGCGTATGCCAAGAACGTATATACCGCCGCCCAAGTCAAGAAAATGATGGAACACAAGGCCGCCACCATCAAGGACGTCATCGGTAATCTGAAGAAAATCGAGTCCTTGAACCTTCCGGAAGGAGACCGCCGTTTCCTGACCTCGTCCCTCGAGGTCTTTGACTTGCTGCTGGTGGAAGCCGAAGCCTTGGCCACCCTGGTCTCATCGAGCAACCAGGAAAGTCTGGAAAAGTACGACCAGGCGCGGGAGCAGTCCTGGTATAAAATGAAAAGACTGCTCCAGATCAAATAGGGCATGCACTGAAAGGGGGAGAGCCAGGTCATTCCGGCGCATCATCAATCGCGGGTCCTGTTCGACGGCCGCGGCAGGTCTGATCGTTAGCGCTACCAATCGGAAGAACGCGGGGGCTCTGAAGCGGGAGACCGGGACGGAGAAAGATTGAACCGGAGTTTAAAGCGGTTCGGGCCCGCTTGGGGGAACTCCGGGAATGCTCTCAAGTCGATCATTATGAAAATGATCGGACCCGATATATTCATTATCGAGATGAAGCCCGGGTTCGGCCCCGGGTACACGATGCGGTCGAGGGAGACTTCGGCCGGGAGGCCGTCAATACATGGAACAATGGACCCCTAAGGCCTAAAAATCGGTTTCCGGCGATATGAACGAGGACGAAAGAAAAACCGTCGATATCGGGTTGTCCGAAACGGGCGAACCGAACCGGTCCGCGCTCCGACCGGATCGCGCTCTGGTCGTGGACGACGATCCGGCGATCCTCGATGTAATCCGCGCCCTGCTGGAACGGGTCGGATATTTTGTTGAAACCGCCGATACCTCCCCAAAAGCCTGGACGATTTTCAAGCGCCAGTCCCCCGACGTGGTCATCAGCGACTGGAAGATGCCGAAAGCGGACGGCATCGAGCTGGTCAATCAATTCAAGAAAGCGGACCCGCATCTGGCCACGATCCTGATGACCGGCCATGGGACCAAGGAGACGGTCATCGACGCCTTCACCCGGGGCAAGATCAACTACTACATCAGCAAGCCGTTCAAAAGCAGCGAGTTGCTGGAAATCGTCTCGGCCGCGGTCAAGGAGCGGAAAATCGCCTTGGGCGAAGCCGAGTTCCGACGCCGTCTGGAAACCGAGATCGAACGGGCCACGGAAGAGCTGAAAAATAAGAACCAGCTCCTCCGGAAGAAAAACGTGGAAGTCAAAGGCCTGTACGCCGAACTGCAGGTCCGACAGGCCAAGATCGAAAAGACCCGGGACTACCTTGAAAACCTGCTGGACAGTTCCATCGACGCCATCATCTCCGTGGACCACAGGCACCGGATCATCTTTTTCGGCCGGGGGGCGGAGGATATGTTCGGTTACCCGTTCAATGAAGTCCAGGGCAAACCCCTCCACGTTGTCCTGAAAAACGGCCGCCGGGACATGGACCGTCTATTGAACCGGCTGGCCGTCGAGGAACGGGTCAAAAATTTCGAGGTCGAAATACAAAAGAAGAACGGAAAGGTCCTTTTCACCGACGTTTCCGCATCGAGTCTGAGCCACGAGGACGGCGCCGCCGGCCTGTTGCTGGTTCTCAAGGACGTCGCCGACCGCAAACGCCTCGAGGAGGAACTGCGGGAAAGCAATCTGATCCTGGAAAAACTCTCCCTGACCGACGGCCTGACCGGCCTTTACAACCACCGCCATTTCCAGCAGTGCCTTCAGGACGAGTTTCATCGTTCCAGGCGTTTCAACAGCCCGATGAGCCTGATCATGATCGACCTGGACGACTTCAAGATGGTCAACGACACGTACGGGCACCCGGTCGGGGACAAGGTCCTGCTGCTTCTGGCCGACATGATCCGGGAATCGATCCGGGAAGTGGATACGGCGGCCCGTTATGGAGGCGAGGAGTTCGCCATCATTCTTCCCCAGACGGACGTGGAAAACTCCCAGAGCGTGGCCGAGCGGCTCAAGGAGACGATCGAACATTCTCCGCGCTTTCGGGCCATCGAGTCGGGCCTGATGGTTACGGCCAGTCTGGGCGTCTGCGGGTATCCCGATCCGGGCATCAAGGCGGCCCGCGACATGACCCGGTATGCCGACAAGGCCCTGTATCGGGCCAAGCAGATCGGCAAGAACCGCGTCGTCATGGGCGGAAGTGCGGGGGAGAGACCTCTGGGACGGGGCGAGAGGCTGACCCTGGCCGAAAAGCGGACCATTCTTCGCCGGGTGGCCGACACGCTGAGCGCCACGCTCAATCTGAATGAAATCCTGGATTATCTCCTGCGGGAAATCTCCTTCGCCTTGCGTCAAACGGAAACGGACCCGCCCTGCGCCATCATGCTCATGGACCGCATGCACGGTTTGCAGCCGTCGGCGGAGAGCAAGATGGATGTCGATCACCGGAAGCGTTTCATGGAGGCGGCTCTCAAGGCTCTCGAGGAGCGTAACGTCCAGGTTTTCAACGAAGGCGAATCGCTGGGTCCGGCCGCCAGCTATCCCATCATCCTCGAATCCCCGACCCGGGGCCGGGAAGTGGTCGGGGTCATCACCATCGGGACGGTGCCGACCGACCTGGATTTTTTTCGGGACCTGGCCAATCAGGCCGCCCTGGGCATCGTCAACGCCAAGCTGTATCACGAGGTGGACGTCGCCCGGAAGGCTTTGGAGAAAAAGGTCAACCAGCTTATGACCCTGTCGCTCATGAGCATGACCCTCCAGCGCAACGCCTTGACCTACGAAGATTTTTGGGATGACAACCGCAAGCTGCTGGCCCGATCCCTGGCCGATGCCGGATTCGAGCGCGTCTTTGTTTACTCCCTGGACCGGGAAAATCGCAAACTGGTCGACGGCGTGGACGACAGCCTGCGGGGAGACCAGGCGCCCCCGGTCCTGCCCCTGCCGAAAAAGATCGGGGCCAGTTCCCTGTTCCGCTGGCTGGCCGAGGAAAAGGTCCAGCATTACGATCTGGTCAAGGTGTTTTCTTCGGCCGACCGCATTTCGGCCTTGGAGCGTTCGGCCATGAAGGCCCTCGGCCTGCAGCACCAGGAGCTGGGTCTGGCCAAGCTGGTGGAAAACAACCGGACCCAGGGGCTGGTCGTATGCGCCAAGAAGCGATTTACCGACGACGACCGCGACGTCATGTCCCAGTTCGTGCTCCAGGCCAGCATGATCATCGAGAATCTGAACCTGACCCATCAGTTCCAGGAAAAGACCCGCCGCCTGACCCTGATTCACCAGATCGGCGTGGACCTGTCCGCCGCGACGACGCCGGCCGATCGGACCGAGGCCGCCCGCCGGGCCCTCGAGGGACTGACCGAAGTCCTCCGGGCGGCCGAGATTTCGATTTACTCCTTCCGTCCCCAGGACCAGATGCTGCGGCTGGTGGCCTACACGTCGGCCAGCGCCCGGCCGGGTCGCGAGCCCGTCCGTCAGATTCCGCTCAAGGAGACCCGGATCATGAGTCTGGTGGTCAAACATGCCCGCAAGCAGGGTCTGACCGCGCCGCTGGTCCTCAACGACGTCGAACGGGCCCTGGGGCGGCGGAAAGGCCACGGGCGTTTCGCCACCTCGGCCTACTTGGGGGTTCCGCTCTACGGCGGCGGGGACCTGCTCGGGATCATGAATGTCACGGACAAGCTGGACAAGAGCGAGTTCATGACCGACGACGTGGAAGTGGCCCAAATCACCGCGGGCATGTTGACCCCGGCCCTGCACAACCTGTCCCTGATCATCCGATCCGAGAGCCGGGCTCTGGACACCTTTGACGGCCTGGTCGGCATCCTGGAGGATGGTTCCCTTCGTAAAGGCCGTTGCCGCCGGCTGACCCGCCTGGCCGAGGTTCTGGCCGACGGTCTGGGCCTGGACCCGCACGAAGTGCTCCAAAGCCGGGCCGCGGTTTTGAGGGGCGCCCTCGACAGGATTCGGGCCGACGAACTCGATAAAGGCGAGGCCGGCCGGGTCGCTCGGGCCGCCTTGACCCTGGGGCGCTGGCTGGACGATTTCATGGATCAGACCCGGGCCGAGACCGGTCAACGGGAGGCCGGGCATGAAGCGATCCCGGACATTCTGGCCGTGGCCGAGGCCTTTGACTCCGCCTACCTCGGGCTCAAGCCCTCGGAACGGCCCGCCTTGCCCGAGGCCCTGGCCGAAATGCTCCGCCACCGCCGTTTTAATCAGGATACGATCGCAGCCCTTATTCTGGCCCTCTTGCAGGCCCGGATCACGTCGGGCGGCCGCCGGATCAGGCTGGAAGACAAGGACCGGGGCCTGCTGTCCGATCTTTTGTCCGGTTCGGTCTCCGCGAAGCCCAAACTACGCCTGCCCAAGAACTTCAAAGCGAGATTGCTGGACATGCTGGCCGAACCGACCCCGGCCGCATCCAAGGGCCGGCAATCATGAGCGGCAGGAAGACGCCGCCCCGGACGAAGTCGCCTGGCGTCGAGCAGGCCCGGATTCTGGCCCGTGTTGAAAAACGCTTCGCCGTTCATGGTGACGACGATATCATGGCCGCGATCAAACAGGTTACCCAGCGTTATCTGCTGAGCAAGCTGAAGGAACGCCGTGATAAGTAAGCCCCGAGAGGCCTTCGAGAAAATCCTGCCCCGCATGGGAGACCTGCCTTCCATTCCCTCTTCGGTTTCCCGGGTCATGGAGGTGCTCGACAACCCGCGTTCCTCTTCCAACGATCTGGCCGACGCCCTGGCCATGGACCAGTCACTGACCACGCGGATACTCAAAACCGTCAACTCGGCTTTCTACGGATTCCCCCGGCGTATTGAAACCTTGAGCCAGGCCGTAACCATACTGGGCTATCGGGCCGTCCGGGAGTTGGTTACGGTGACGGGTCTTTTCCAGGAACTGGACAAACAGGCCAGCGAACCGGGCCTCAACCGGCCGGAATTTTGGCGGCATGCCGCCGGCTGCGGCCTCGCGGCCCGCGTGATCGCCGAACGGACCGGGACCGGCCGGGGACAGGGGATATTTCTCGCCGGCCTGCTTCACGACATCGGCAAGGTCTTTTTGGACGCCTTTCTCCACGACGAGTATCTGGAAGCCCTGGAACTGGCCGGCCAAAAACAGACCAGCCTGTTCGAGGCGGAAATGCGGGTCCTGGACGGCGCCAACCACACGGATTTCGGTTACTGGCTGGCTGAAGAGTGGAACCTGCCGCCCAGTCTGACAGCCGCCATCGCCTTTCACCACGACCCCACCCTCAGCCAGGACCACTACACCCTGGTCTGTATGGTCCACGTGGGCAACGTCCTGACCCGGGCCCTGGAAGTGGGTTTTGGCGGAGACGATCTGGTTCCGGCGGTCAACCGTCAGGCCTGGTCTTCGCTGCACCTGACGCCAAGCCTGCTGGAATCGATCGTCACGGATTTCGATCAGCGATTGTCCGAAGACCTGCCTCTGCTCTGAGGGGGGGATTTTCCGGAGATCCGACTTCAGTATTTGAGAACCTGACCACGACACATCGGCTCGGCGCCCGAGGGGCCAGAGGCGGCGGTGTTTTTAACCCGAATTTCGCAGTTGGTTCAATGCGGGTCCGACCCGCCATGGAGGATATGGTGAACCTGTTGCCCGGAAATCGAAAAACGAAAATCGTGGCCACCATCGGCCCGGTTTCATCCTCGCCGGAAATGCTTCGCCAGCTCATGCTGGCCGGGATGGACGTGGCCCGGCTGAATTTTTCCCACGGCGACCATGAGGGACACGGCGAGACGATCCGTCGCTTGAGGCAGGTTTCCAGTGAACTGGGCCGGGAAATCGGTATCCTCCAGGACCTGGGCGGCCCCAAGATTCGCCTGGGCCGGATCGACGAACCGGAGCGTCTGCTGACGGCCGGCGGGACGGTGTCCCTGGTCCCGGCCGACCATGCCCCGGCTCCGGACCTGCCGGTCAATTATGATCGCCTGGTCGATGACGTGGAGATAGGTCACCGCATCCTGCTGGCCGACGGCCAGGTCGAACTGGAAGTTCGGGGTAAAGAGGCGGGCAGGCTGCTCTGCAATATCCTGGTCGGCGGCACGGTCAGTTCCCACAAGGGCGTCAATCTGCCTTCGAGCGAACTGAGCATTCCGGCCATGACGGACAAGGATCGGCTGGACCTCGAATTCGGTCTGTCCCAGGGCGTGGACTTCGTGGCCCTGTCCTTCGTCCGCCATGAAAACGACCTGGCCCCCCTGCGGAAAATGGTCTCGACCATAGACCGCCCTCCCCTGCTTATCGCCAAGATCGAAAAACCCCAGGCCCTGGACCGGTTGAAGGAAATCCTGGGCGTGGTGGAAGGGGTCATGGTCGCCCGAGGGGACCTGGGCGTGGAAATGCCCCTGGCCGAGGTGCCCTTGATCCAGAAACGGGTCATCAAGGAGGCGCGCCGGGCCGGGCGGGCGGTCATCACCGCGACGCAGATGCTGCGTTCCATGATGAACAGCCCGCACCCCAGCCGGGCCGAAGTGACCGACGTGGCCAACGCGGTCCTGGACGGAACGGACGCGGTCATGCTTTCCGACGAAAGCGCGGTTGGCCACTATCCGGTCGAGTCGGTCCGGGTCCTGCATCAGGTCTGCCAGGTGACCGACCCTCATGTGGACGCGATGCGCTATCTCCGTGAAGACCTCTCGGACCTGCTGCCCATGACCGAAGCGGCCATCAGCCGGGCAGCATGCTGGCTGGCCTCCGACCTGGACACCGCGGCCATCATGGCCGCCACCACCAGCGGCAGCACGGCCCGGCTGATCGCCCGTTACCGACCGCCCCAACCCGTGATCGGCATGACCTGGGAGGAACGCACCTTTCGCCAGCTATCCCTGTCCTGGGGGGTCATTCCGGCCTTGATACCGCCATGTACGGATACCGAGGACGTGGTCGACCAGGCCCGCCGCTGGGTCCGGGAAAAGGGCCTGGCCGGTCCGGGCGACCGCCTGATCCTGAGCAGCGGTCTGCCTCTGCACATGCCCGGCACGACCAACATGCTGAAAGTCGTGGACATGACCGAACGACGAACGGAAAGCGAGCCCTGACGTGAGCGACGCCGGGGCCGTGATTCCGCCGCTGACCGGGATCGTCACCGGCGGGACCCGGGGTATCGGGCTGGGCCTGGCCGCCTGGCTCCTGCGGCGGGGGGCCAGCGTGGCCGCGACCTACCGGCGGGACGAGAGCGAAGCCGAAAACGCCCGCCGTGTCCTGGCCGAATGCCTGTCTCCGCAGGCCGGCCTTCTGGTGCTCCAGGGGGACGCCGGGAATCCGGACGAGGTGGACCGGCAGTATCAACGGGTGCGCCGGGAACTCGGGCCGGTCAACGTGCTGGTCAACAACGCGGGACTCATGCCCCGAGGAAACCTGGAAACCATTACCGACTCGATCTGGCGGGAAACGATCCGGGTCAACCTGGACAGCGCCTTCTACTGGACATCCCGGGTCGTTCCGGACATGAAGGCCGCCGGGTTCGGAAGAATCGTCAACATCTCGTCGATCGCCGCCCGAGGAGGCGGGGTCATCGGTCCCCACTACGCGGCCTCCAAGGCCGGCATGATCGGCCTGACCCGGTACGCGGCCCGGGAACTCGGACCGGCGGGAATCACCGTCAACGCCATTGCCCCGGCCTTCATCGGCGACGCCGGAGTCTTCCGGGACTGGAACCCCGATCAAAAAGCCCGTCTCCAGGAACAGGTTTTCACGCCCCGTATCGGGCGGGTCGAAGACGTCGTTCGGGCCTTCGCCTACCTGATCGATTCCCCCTTTGTCACCGGCGTGACCCTGGACGTCAACGGCGGAGCCTTCATGATCTGACCCGATTCCGGCCGTCCGCCGACTTTTTTAACCCGAACTTAGCAGTTGGCTTCTACTGCGGCGTCGAACTGCGTGCTGCAACGCTCGTTTCCCGCTTTTCGGCCTCGACGCATCCAGTGATACGCCTGCGGCCAAAAAACGGTCCAACTTCCCATTTCGCTATGCATTTCAACGCCTCGCTACCAACCCAACTGCAAAATCAGGGTTTAACCGTCTTCGTTCTTCAATTTATTCATTTTATACATAGAAACGACAGTTTTTCAAAAGCGCGCGTCGTGATTCCATGTTTCTCCCGCGTTCAGTCGTCCGTTCCCAACTCCGCCCGGGCGCCGGGGGAGTGGCCTGGTGAAACGAAATTTCCCGCCGGCCGCCGTCGGCCGTCTTTTCATCCTCCAGGCTTCCTGAAAAAGCCTGTTGATACCGCCTTGAAGAAGAGATATAATTAAGACGGCTTTATACCTCGCCAGGATCGTGATTTCGGGGGGCAAGCGGCGGAGTCCAAGGAGATTTTCCAGACAACGCGACCTTGTTTGTAGGGTGTGAGTATTTGGAAACACCAGCAGAGAGGAAAGCTGTATGGCGACCGAATTAAATTTAAGGAAAAGTTGCTTTTTTTTGATGATTATGGTTCTCGTTGCCGCGGTTGGCATGACCGCCTGCGTGACCGCCAAATCCTCCCAGAATTACGAAATGGGATTGACGGCTCTCAAGCAGAAACAGTACGAACGAGCCCACCAGCTCGCCCTGGCCGCTTATGCCGAAACTCCGGGCGATCCCGGGGTCATGTCCCTCCTGGGCTGGACCTATTTCAAGAACGGTCAGACCGATCAGGCCCTGCCTCTATTCCAGTCGGCCTATGAAAGGAATTCCCAGGAGATCAACGCGATTCAAGGGCTGGCCTGGACGGAATACACTATGGGCCGGGGGGCCGAGTCCAAATCATGGTTCGAGAAGCAGTGGGCCTGGGCCGACAAGCTCCGTTCCGACAAGGCCTTCAAGCAGTTCAAGCCCGAGGACCAGCGTTTCATCCTGTCCGTGGCCTCGGACGTCCAGTACGGCCTGGGCCTGCTGGCCAAGGCCGCCGGCGACCAGAAAGGGGCTTCGGCGTATTTCCAGAAGGCCCTGGAAACGCCCAACGACTTTACCGGCCACCAGCCCATCCGGGCCGCGATCGCTGACGCCTACTACTACAGCGGACAGTACAAAGAGGCGGCCAAGGAATACCGGAGCATTCTGGCGGAAGGAGAGGACGATGCCCTCCAGCTAAGACTGGGATGGTCCTATCAGTTGAGCGGTGATTACGTCCAGGCGGAAAAGGCCTTTCGCCAGGGCAAGGATCGGGCTCGGGACAGCCGGCCGTTTCTGTACGGACTGGTTTTCGCCACGTACGCCCAGGACAAAAAGAACGAGGCCAAATCGGCCCTGACGGACCTGATCGCCATCGATCCCTATTCGGCGGACACGGCCGACATATCGGCCCTGATCGAAAAGACGCCGGGCTGGATGTCCCTGGGACGCAACTTTGCCCTCAGCTATTTCAAGTGGGCCGATTACGGCCAGACCCTCAGAACGCTGGGCTGGTACCTGCCCACGGCCGAGCAGGACTGCCCGTCCCGCCTCCTGGGCGCGTGGTCCAACCTGTATTACGGGTACGTTCAGGCCGCCCTGGATCAGTTCGAGGCGTTAGCCTCCGGCGGGCGATGCCGGGCGGACGAAATGCTGCTCAACCAGGGAGACGCCCTGATCTACCTGGGCCGCCTGGACGAGGCCGAAAAGGCCTTCGCCAAAGCGAACAAGAGCAACTCCCGCAACGGCGCGGCCTTGGCCGGTCTGGGCTCCGTGGCCTATTATCGGGAGGATTACCCGGAGGCCATCAAGCGCTATCAGGACTGTCTGTCCCTTCTCCCGGCCAGGGAGCAGACCTTTTCCTGGCCCAGTGTGGCCTTGTACAACCTGGGCTGGAGTTATATCCGCACCGGCCGCTACCAGGAGGCCTTGACCACCTTTGAAAAACTGAAGGGGTATCATCCCAAACCGATCTACGCTTCGGTTTTCAGCGGCCTTGGCTGGAGTTACCTGCATCTCAACCGGACCGAGGAGGCCAAGCGGGCCTTTGACGAGGCCCTGGCCCTCAACCCGTACGATTATTCGGCCCAGTCCGGTATGGCCACCGTTTCCTTTGCCGGGCGGGGCCAGTAGCATGCTGTCCGAGTCGTCAGCCGAGCGCTTGAAGGACCTGGCCGTCAGCGAGTCCGGATTCCTTTTCGATCCGCGGACGGGCTCGTCCTTCACCCTCAATGAGACCGGACGCCGGATTTTCGACTGTCTCAAGCACGGCAAGGCGGAGACTGAAATCCTGCAGGCCTTGTCATCGGAGTACGAAGCGGACACTTTGGTTCTGGAAAGGGACCTGTACGATTTCGTGATCCAGCTCAAAGCCATGGGCCTGCTGCACACCTAAACTTACCGGAGATCGAACCATGCGGGTCAACGTGGCAACCACCGGTCTGACCTCATCCGACGTGACGGCGCCGGGGCTGGGCGTCTTGCGGTCCCTGCGCGTTCCCGGCGGGATCGAAGGCCGCTTGATCGGCCTGGCCTACGACCCCCTTGACGCGGGCTGTTTCGAGCCGGGCCTGGCCGATGAGATATACGTCCTGCCCTTCCCCTCCCAGGGTATGACGCCGTTTTTGAAGCGCCTGGAATACATCCACGCCCGGTCCCACATCGACGTGTTCATCCCCAACCTCGATGCCGAACTGCCTCTGGTCATCCAGCAGCAGGACCGGCTGGCCGAAATGGGCATCCGGGTCTTTCTACCCTCCCCGGAGAGTTTCAAGGCCCGATCCAAGGACCGCATGGTCGGTTTCGCCCAGCGCCTGGGCCTGTCCACGCCCCGGACCCTGCTGGTCCATGACGAGGCCGGGATATCCAACGCCGCCTCGGACCTGGGCTATCCGTTCTGGGTCAAAGGCCTGTACTACGAGGCCTACCTGGTTTCCTCCTTTGAAGAAGCCATGCACCGGCTCCGGAAGATCACCGCGACCTGGGGGTACCCGGTTCTGTTTCAGGAAGCCCTCAAGGGGCAGGAGTTCAATATCTGCGCCCTGGGGGACGGCCGGGGCGGCCTGGTGGGGGCGGTGCCCATCACCAAGCTGACGATCACTGAAAAAGGCAAGGCCTGGTCCGGCGTGACCGTTAACGACGAGACCCTGCTGGACCTGACCCGGGATGTGGTTCGTGAGCTTTCGTGGCGCGGCCCCCTCGAGGTCGAGATCATCAAGACGACCGATGAAGGCCGTTATCACATCCTGGAAATCAATCCCCGCTTCCCGGCCTGGTGCTACCTGTGCCAGGCCGCGGGCCAGAACCTTCCGCTGGCCATGGTTCAACTGGCCCTGGGCCGAAACGTCCCTCCCTTCGAAGTCTACCAGGTCGGCGTCGGCTTCGTCCGTTCGGCCCGGGACCTGATTTTCGCCCGGGAGGAGTTCGAGGCCATCCATTCCCGCGGGGAGATCACGAGGTAGCATGGCAAAGAAACCTTACGACCGTCCGTTGATTCGACGGCATGTGGTGGGGCAGGCCCCCAAATTCGGACTGGCCACGTCGATCAAGGTGCTGCGGGACGTGGACGGCATCAAGGTCGAGGACCTGATGGCCCAATACGGTTCGCCCCTGTTCGTGATCTCGGAAAAGGCGCTCCGTTCGGCCCACGAGCGTCTGGCCCGGGCCATGGGCTTTTATTTCCCCGACGTGGTCCTGGCCTGGTCCTATAAAACCAACTGGCTCCGTTCGGTCTGCGCCATTTTCCACCAGGAAGGGTCCTGGGCCGAGGTGGTTTCCGAGTTCGAATATGAAAAGGCCCGCAGCCTGGGGGTGCCCGGCGACCGAATCATTTTCAACGGTCCGTACAAGCCTCGGGAGGCCCTGGCCCGGGCCTTTTCCGAAGGCGCCCAGGTCAATCTGGACTCGCTGGACGAGATGTATCTGGCCGAAGAGGTGGCCGAGGAACTGGGGCTGAGGCCCAAGGTGGGCCTGCGAATCAGCCTGGCCGCCGGGGCCTATCCGATCTGGTACCGGTTCGGCTTCAACTACGAATCCGGGGAGGCCATGGAAGCGGCGGAGCGGATCACGCGGCGCGGCCGGCTGGTCATTTCCGGGCTGCATTGCCACATGGGCACCTTTGTCCTGGACCCCTGGTGCTTCACCGAACAGTCCCGCAAGCTGGCCGCCCTGACCCGGGCCCTGGAAAAGCGACTGGACATCGAGTTGGACTACCTGAACTTCGGCGGCGGTTTTGCCTCGAAAAACACGCTGGTTCACCAGTACCTGCCGGGCGAGACGGTTTCCCCGCCTTTCGAGGAGTATGCCGCGGCCCTGGCCGAGGGGATGAAGGCCCTGGACCGCAAGCCGACCGGGATGCCCCGGATCATCCTGGAAACCGGTCGGGCCCTGGTGGACGAGGCCGGGTATCTGATGACGAGCGTGGTCGCGGTCAAGCGGATGCCCGCCGGTCTGCGGGCGGTGATTGTAGACGCCGGCGTGAACCTGCTGTACACCGCCTTCTGGTACCGCCACGAGGTGTTTCCGGCCCGGGAGGTCGAAGGGGACATCGAAGAGGCGGTGATTTACGGGCCGCTGTGCATGAACATCGACGTGGTCCGCGAGTCGGTCATGCTGCCCACGCTGCGTCCGGGCGACCCGCTGGTGATCTGGCCGGTGGGGGCTTACAACATGACCCAGTGGCTTCAGTTCATCCGGCTGCGGCCGGGTGTGGTGCTGATCACGCCCGAGGGCGAGACCGAGTTGATCCGCATGCCGGACGTCATGGACGACCTGCTGTCACGGGAACCCGTGTCCGCCAGGCTGGGGCTCCGGGGGGCTGAATGATTCTTGCACGGCCGGTTTCCCCGCTTCACCTGGTCC